>CAZTIH010000141.1:0-6343 GCA_964613675.1 uncultured Candidatus Competibacteraceae bacterium | reverse complement strand
CCTTGTGCGGTTTGTGATAAGGCGATTCCGTCGGTGGCTCAAACTCCTGCCACAACGAACGCGGATCCGGATTGACCGTTAGGTTGAGGGTGGTTTCGTAAAACGGTCTGTAGCTAGACTCGCTCCAACGCAATCGAATATCGAAATCTCCCGATTCTTTCGGAACGCCACTGATTTCGCTAATCGTTTCGTCGAAGTGCAGACCCAGATTAGGCGGCAGAAACACCTCCTTGATACGTACCAGATTCGTGCTGTAACGCGACCAATTCCCTTTTCCTCGCAACATCGCTTTGTAGGAATCACCAACCTTTGCATTGGGCAACGGATCAAAGGTGACGGAAGGCACATAAGGACGATAGACATATCCAGATTGTGTGGACGGTAGCTTTTGCGTGGGCTGTTTCGATGGATAAGTCGTCTTCTGATGGACGCAGGTCTCACCTTTTACCGACATACCACCATGATTCTGCTGAGGCAGCGGCGTGTGCGCGGCTTGAGCGGTCGTCGTTTGGTTAGGACGATAATTTCCCGCATGATTCTGCTGAGGCAGCGGCTGATCAGAATGATAATTTCCCGCATGATTCTGCTGAGGCAGCGGCTGATCAGAACGATAATTTCCCGCATTCGGCACAAGCCCACTCGACTCTTGATGGGACGAAGATGCTTCAGGCTGCGGAATTTGCCCGTTGTGAGCATTTGGAGTTTGAAGAGAAGACGATGCTTGAAATGCCGCCATCGCTCGTACAGGCAATAGATGATGTCCAGAATTCTGCTCTTCCCACATCCGATTGAGCTGTGCAATAAATAGGTGTGTCGCTCGAACAACCTCTGGGCGTTCGGCAAAAGAGTCAAGCGCGGCGTATCGGTAAAGCAATCCAGCGAGTTCTAAACGGATTCCGTCTTGATCGTAGAGCTTCAGCGTGTATGGAACATTTGTGGGAGATGGAGGTGAGTTATGAACATCAATTGTCATGTGCATTTTCCTTGATTGAATGGGCTAAAAATCACAAAAGTCCTGAGTTAACGCCGCCTAGAGCACGATCTGAATTTCCGGGGGTGGCGGCGGAAGATTGGGAATTGCAGAAGAATGAGTCGGTAAATGCACAGACTGCGCGTGTTGCTGTACGCCCTGTTCGACCCAGTGCAATAACGTCGAAAAATGGTGCGCGTCCGCGTGTTCTAACGTAATGACCGTTTGCGCAAATTGCTTTAATGCCGCCGTCTTCGCCTTCGGCCCCACCGCACAACCAATAATGTCGCTAAACGATTGATGTTTAAGGGATTTACTGGCCTGCTGGAGCGCGTAACTGTCCGATGGGCTACCGTCTGTCATCACAAAAACCATTGGATGACCGTCCGTCGGCACAAGCTCAACCGCCATCCGTTCCAATAACAATGTCAGCGCGGCCCCTAAAAATGTGGCCCCTGCTTCAGGCACGGACAACGGTCGCCATTGCACTGCCGAAAGGGCCGTCAACGGCATCACCACCCGCGCCGTAACATCAAAAGTGATCACCGATAAGTGAATGCGATGGGCCGTCTGACGATCTTGGCGCAAGGCGTCAAATAGCGACGCCAGCCCCACATTGATCGCCGCAATCGGTTCCCCACGCATCGATCCAGAGGTGTCCAGCAGCAGATAAACCGGCAGCCGAGCGATTGTAGACATGGTTTAGGTGTACTGTTTCAGAAAGTAAGTAAAACAATCCGCTTCTGCAGACTGGCCGATGGCATTGAATTTCCAGCCCTCCGCCTCCCGCACCAGTTCGGCAAACACCAGAGAACGGTGATTGGCAAACTCCCGTCCCGATAAATCAAATCTCACCATTTCGCGATTCCCTCCATCCACCGCCCGAATAAAGGCGTTATCGACCTGCCCAAAGGATTGTTTTCGCTTCTCGCCTTCGTAAATCTGCACAACAAATACAATCCGTGCGTATTCCGACGATAACTCGTTGAGTTTCACAATAATTTGTTCGTCATCGCCGTCGCCTTCGCCCGTGCGATTGTCGCCTGTCAGCCAGAGGTGACCCGAACGGTGTTTGAGGTTGTTGAAGAAAATGACATCGCCATTGATTAAGGTCGGTTGGCCATTTTGCCGATCGCCCAAGTTCGCGATCTTCCCGTTTGCCCCGCATAAAAACGCCACGACGTCTAAATCGTACTCCGTCGGCTGGGCGCCGAATCCGAAGAATCCGGCGCGTTGAGGTGCCACATCCCACCCCAACCCGATAGTTACTTGCGATAAATCGTGCTCGCGCTTGCGGAGACTGACCCCTTGGCCTTTGTTCAAACTCACTGCCATCAGAAATCACTCCCGTCGTTGAAATGAAAGGAAATTCGTTAGAAATCAGTGGACAATATTGATTTGTGGGGGCGGCGGCGGTAAATCGCACAAGCCGGTCACTTCCTTGTACTTGTGCTGCACCTTGTAACCCGAATTGCTCACGCTCGCCGACACCCATTTGAAGTATTCGCGGATAGTGTCTGAATTCGCCGTGTCCAGCAGAACGACATCGTTGGTAATCTGCTTCAGAAGTTCCGTATTGGCGTTCGGTCCCGCAGCACAGGCCACCAACAATCCATATTTCGACTGCTTCAGCCGATCTACTCCCGTGCGCCAGTTGTCCGTCGGTTCCCCGTCCGTCATCAAGAAAATCAACGGCTTCCAATCACCACGGCGATCCGTCGTCGTCTTAATGACCTCGCTGTCAACGCGTTGAGCCAACAATGTTAAACCCGCGCCGAGAGAGGTTCCGCCCCCTGCCGAAATCGAAGGCATTTGAAATGCCGTGAGTTCTGTTAACGGCATCACCTGTTTAGCGTTGCTATCAAACGTGATCACCGACAAATAAGCCGTTTCGAGGGCATAGGGGTCTTGACGCAAGGTCGAAACCAGCACCTGCATCCCATTTTTCACCGCTTCGATCGGTTCGCCACTCATAGAACCCGAAGTGTCCAACACCAAATACACGGGTAAACGACGTCCGCTCATAACCATTTCTCCTATTTTAATCTCAATTAAATCAACAAGTTAAGCCACATTTACGCCAAAACGCATACACAAATCCCCTAAATCCGCCTGCAAACCCTCGCCCACGGCATTAAATCCCCAACCGCCCTTCTCTCGCACGACTTCCCCGAATAGAACCGCCGTTTCGCCGCTGTAGTCGTCGCTCAGATCAAACCGCACGAGTTCAATCCCCGAGTCGCGGTCTTCGATCCGCACAAACGCTGATTCTACTTGACCAAAATGCTGACGCCGCGTGTCGGCCTCGTGAATGGTCACGCAAATCATGATGCGCTCCACCCGCGCTGGCACTTGATCTAAGTCGATTTCAACTGACTCATCATCGCCTTCGCCTTCACCCGTCCGATTGTCGCCGGTGTGCTTTACGCTGCCGCAGCGGGAAACCAGATTGTTGTAAAAGATAAAGTCATCGTCTTGACTAACTTTGCCCCGACTGTTGAGCAGAAACACGCTCGCATCTAAATCGAAATTGAGGCCGCTTCCTTGACGAATGTCCCAGCCTAGCCCCACTAAAATCCGTCGCAATCCCGGCGTTCCTTTCGAGAGCGATACACCACGGCCTTTCTGTAAAGTTAACGCCATTTTCAGAACCTCCTCAGATGTAGATCGTCGCGTGTCGATGCCACAAACCCAGCCTAATCGATACGTGACTAAAAATAGGCCATGGCAAGCTAGTCCAAAATTTGGTTGTGCGTCACGGCGTAAAAACCCTCTAGTGCGTTGTCTTTCGCTCGGAAATCCCACTATTTCCCAATAATAAACAAAGAGTTACCTGCTTTGATTTTCGTTTTCTGGAGAATACATGAATTATTCGTCTATTGGCTTTACCGTTCTGATGTTCATTGCCGGGGTCGGTATCCCTACGATGGCCGCGATGAATGCCGGTTTAGGGGCGCGCATCGGTCACCCCATCGCCGCCGCTTTTTTGCTCTTTTTCGTCGCGCTGACCGTGGCAGGAACTGCTTTATTATTTGTGGGACTTCCCGACTTCAATTCGCTGCCCAATGTCCCCTTTTACTACTTTTTTGCTGGCGTTCTGATCGCCTTCTATCTCCTGTCGATCACTTGGGCCGCCCCGCGTATTGGTCTTGGTAACGCCATCTTCATCGTTTTGTTCGGGCAACTTTGTTCTGCCGCGCTCATCGACCACTTCGGCGCCTTTGGGGCAAAACACACCCCCATCGATTGGCAACGCGCCCTGGGTTTACTCGTCATGGGATTAGGCGTGTTCCTGGCCCGCAACGGTGATTAACGCGCTCAATTGGCCAACCGCCGCTTGAATAACCACGTCGCAATCGTCAGGGAAATTAGGCTGTACCCTAGCAGAACCGCGAGATTCAGTTCCCAGTGCAACAACGGACGATCAGTAACAAGAGGACGGATGAGTTCGACTGAATGCGCCAACGGCAGCAGACGTGCCACCCATTGGATCGCGACGGGCATACTGTCTAGGGGAAAGTACACCCCGCTCAACAACATCATCGGCGTAATCGCTAGCGTAGAGTGGTACAGGAAGAAGTCGTAGCTACGGGCAAACGCCGTGATGATGAGGGCAATGGCAGCGAAACACAGGCCCGTTAACAGGACAACGGGCAGTACCCACAATAATTGCCACTTTAGAACGACCGCCCCTAATGCCGTTGCGACGATCAGAATAGCCACACTGTTCACCAAACTTTTCGTCGCTGCCCAAATCGCTTCGCCCAACACCACATCGAAGATATTTAACGGCGCGGTGAGCATGGCGTCCCAAGTGCGTTGTGTGGCCATACGACTGTAAGCCGAATAGGTGCCTTCAAACGAGGCCGTCATCATTGCGCTGCTGGCGACCATTCCCGACGACAAAAATGCGAGGTAGGTCATGCCCTCGATTTCGCCCACAAATACGCCCAATCCGTAACCCAGGGCTAAGAGATACAGTAGGGGTTCGCCAAAATTGCCCAGCAGTGAAGGGATCATCAACTTGCGCCACACCAGAAAATTGCGCTGCCAAACGGCTAATGCGTGCATTTAGTTCTCTCTTAAATCGCGACCGGTAAGTTTGACAAAGACATCTTCCAGATTCGCCGCCCGTTGCAGATAACGTACCCCGTCAAAATGCCGTAGGGTCTGTACGAGTTGATCGGGATCGTCCAGATAATAAAAACCCGTTTCACCGACCTGCTCATGACGGGTTGCCAATGCGTGAAATTCCGCGTGCCATTGGGCTAGATTTGGGCCGTGAACTTCGACGACGCTGTTCTCAATATGGCGCTTCAGAAGTTCTGTTGGTGGGGCGGTATCCAGAATTTTGCCCTGATCCATAATCGTGATGCGGTCGCATAGTCGCTCGGCTTCTTCCATGTAATGGGTCGTCAACACCAATGTCATCCCGCGATTTTTCAGACTTCTTAACCGCTGCCAAACGACTTGTCGTGCTTGCGGATCGAGACCTGTAGTGGGTTCATCCAAAATCAGTAAATCGGGTTGATTTACGAGCGCACGAATCAGAGACAGTCGCCGTTGCATTCCCCCCGACAAAGCGGAAATACGACTGTTCGCATAGTTCTGCAGATTGGCAAATTCCAGTAACTCATCGAAATAAGCGTCCATTTTGCGGCCGACCAACCCGAAAAATCGCGCATAAGATTTTAGATTTTCCCGTACTGTAAAATCGGGATCGAGATTGTCTTGCTGCGGAACGACGCCAATTCGTTTGCGCATGGTCTTTGCAGACTTCGGAATGACATAATCCAGAACCGTCAATTGGCCTTGGGTAGGCGGAATATGTCCGACGACCATCCGTAAAAAAGTCGTTTTCCCCGCCCCGTTTGGCCCCAATAATCCCCAACACTCCCCTGCTTGCACCGAGACATTCACCCCATTTACGGCGGTAAATGTGCCGTATTGCTTCACTAATTCGCGTGCTTCAATCACGGCCATAAGCCATTACCCAGAAAATTGCCTCAAAATGAGTCTCTAGCAGACCGTTATTCAATGAGGGGGTTCTCTAACTGATGTCGATCTACTAACGCAGGCCAACTTCTGCTATACAAATCTCATGCAATGGCCTTTATTCCATGTCGCAAAGCCGTTGAGCGCCTTGGACTTCGTCCCAACACTTTGAGGAGATAGGCAGATGCCAATGTCATCCCGTCCATCCGAACGCCAAAGAGAAATCGACTTTTCGATGTCGATACCTATCTGCGCGGACAAGGCGGGCAAGTTGTTATCTGCTACTGCCGCGTTAGTTCTTGAAAACAGCGCGACGATTTGCAACGACAAATCGAGCGAATGCGCGACATTTACCCGAAAGCGAAAATCGTCCAAGAC
>CAZTIH010000140.1:0-6351 GCA_964613675.1 uncultured Candidatus Competibacteraceae bacterium | reverse complement strand
AACGCAGGAACTCGCACAGCCGTGGGATTTACCAAAATCGAGTCGTCTTCCATGATTTTCTTCGTTTCCCACACCATTTTCATCTCTTCTTTGGTGTAGCCGTTCTCCATGAACACGTCGATGTGTGGCAGTACGTTGAACGCAATTTGTTTGGGGTACACATGACAATCGATGGGTTTACCGTTGAGCAGCGCCGCCGTTTGGGTGGCGAGCTCTTCGATGGCATCTTTCCCCGTTCCCGAAACCGCCTGGTAAGTCGCGACATTCACCCGCGTGATTTTGGCCACATCGTGCAACGGCTTGAGCGCAACGACCATTTGGATGGTGGAACAGTTGGGGTTCGCGATGATTCCCCGCGTTTTGTATTGGGCGATGGCGTGGGGATTGACTTCCGGTACGACTAAAGGAATGTCGGTTGCCATGCGGAAGTGAGAGGTGTTGTCGATCACGATGCAACCCGCTGCCGCCGCTTTGGGAGCGTATTCTTCGGAGATCGAGCCACCCGCTGAAAACAAGCCAATGTGGGCTTTGGAAAAGTCAAACGACGCTAAATCCATGACTTCGAGTTCGCGATCCCCAAACGCAACGCGCTTCCCTGCTGAACGACCACTGGCGAGGGCGTATACCTGGTCAACGGGAAATTGGCGTTGCGCGAGGATGTCAAGCATCACTTCGCCGACTGCACCCGTCGCACCGACTACGGCGACATTATATTGCTTCATCATTTTGCTCTTTTGTTGTGATTGTAGGGGGTTAGGTTAGTGACCTATCGGTTTTCACTCGCGCCGCTATGGGTGTGAAATCGCGTGTGAAGAAGTTACCTCCCGCCCCAACGCGATTATCTCCCCAAAGCGGGTGGTTTCCAACTGAGATGTCCTATTGATGACAGCGAGCGGTCGATCTCAAATTAACGCGTCCGCAACGGCCTGCCCCATCTCCGCCGTCGAGCAGTAGGGATGAGGGGGCGAACAGAGGTCGCGGGTGCGGTGACCCGCATCGAGCACGCTTTGAACCGCAATCTCGATTTTGTCTGCTAAATCCGCGCGTTGGAGGCTGTAACGCAACATCATCGACAGCGAAAGCACCGTGGCTAAGGGATTGGCGATCTGTTGACCCGCGATGTCGGGGGCGGAACCGTGAATGGGTTCGTACAACCCCTTGCCGCTCCCATTCAGCGATGCCGAGGGCAGTAACCCAATGGATCCCGTCAGTTGGCTGGCTTCGTCGGATAGGATGTCGCCAAACATATTCCCCGTGACGATGACATCGAATTGTTTAGGCGCACGAATGAGCTGCATCGCCGCATTATCGACGAGCAAATGTTCAAGCGTAATGTGGGGATAGTTTTTGTGTTCGTCGATCACCACTTCGCGCCATAATTGGGTCGCTTCGAGGACATTCATTTTATCCACCGAACACACCTTTTGCCGCCGCAAGGTCGCCGCCTCAAACGCGACTTTGGCAATGCGTCGAATTTCGCGTTCTGCGTAAATCATCGTGTTGAATCCGACGCGCTCTCCATTGCGTAATTCGATGCCGCGAGGTTCCCCAAAATAAATGTCTCCCGTCAATTCTCGCACAATCAAAATATCCAAATCCCTGACGAGTTCGGGTTTCAAAGGCGACGCCTCGACGAGTTGGGGATAGACGCGGGCAGGTCGGAGATTGGCGAATAAATCCAAATCTTGACGAATGGCCAATAAACCGCGTTCGGGACGCTGAGGACGCGGCAGAGTGTCGTACTTTGGCCCCCCTACGGCACCGAGTAAAATCGCATCGGCAGCGTGAGCTTTGGCGCGGGTTTCGGGGGGATACGGTTCACCTGTTGCGTCCACGGCGCATCCACCCAGCAACGCCGAGTCGATTTCCACCGCCAACCCAAAATCGCGACACAGGCGCTGTAAAACCACTTCCGTCGCGCCGATGATTTCGGGGCCAATCCCGTCGCCGGGTAAGAGTAAAATGCGTTTGCAGGTCATTGAAAGGCTCTAATTAAGCTGGGGGGTGGAATAACCAGGGATGCTGTTCACGACGGGCTAATTCAAATGCCCGAATTTGATCCGCATATTTGAGCGTAATGCCAATATCGTCCAATCCAGCTAACAACCGCTCTTTGCGAACCGCTTCAATGTCAAAGGTGAAAACCTGTTCGTTGGGCAAAACGACCTGTTGTTTGACTAAGTCGATGTGTAATTCGTAGCGATTAGCGTGACGAATTTGGGCAAAGAGTTCGTCGATTTCCTGGGGAGCCAGGGTGATGGGCAACAAGCCGTTTTTGAAGCAATTGTTGTAGAAAATATCGGCAAAGCTCGGCGCAATCACGGCTCGGAATCCATAGTCGGTCAGCGCCCACACCGCGTGTTCTCGACTCGAACCACAGCCGAAATTTTCCCGCGTCAACAAAATCGTTGCCCCTTGAAACTTGGGTTGGTTGAGCACAAAGGCGTCATTTCGCGGACGATGCGTGCAATCTTGATCGGGTTCGCCATGATCTAAATAACGCCATTCATCAAAGAGATACGGCCCAAAACCGCTCTTTCGGATCGACTTCAGAAATTGTTTGGGAATGATCGCATCGGTGTCTACGTGGGCGCGATCGAGGGGCGCAACGAGGCCTGTGTGAAGGGTAAACGGGTTCATGGATTAACAATGCCTCACATCGACAAAATGACCGAAAATCGCCGACGCCGCCGCCATGGCCGGACTGACTAAATGGGTACGTCCACCTTTGCCCTGTCGGCCCTCAAAATTGCGATTGGAGGTCGCGGCACACCGTTCACCGGGCAATAGACGATCCGCGTTCATGGCTAAACACATCGAGCACCCCGGTTCCCGCCATTCAAACCCCGCGTCGATAAACACTTGGGCGATGCCCTCGGCCTCGGCCTGCTGTTTGACTAATCCCGAGCCGGGTACCACCAGCGCTTGCTTGACATTCGCCGCAACTTTACGGCCGCGAATGACGGCGGCAGCGGCCCGCAAATCTTCGAGTCGTCCATTGGTGCAGGAGCCGATAAACACGCGATCTATATGAATCGCCGTAAGGGGGGTATTGGGCGCTAAATCCATGTATTTCAACGCATTGATTGCGGAAGTGCGTTGGGTGTCATCGGGGAAATGGGCGGGATCGGGCACGGTCGCAGTGACCGGACACACCTGTTCGGGACTCGTTCCCCACGACACTTGAGGTGCAATGTCGGTCGCGTTCAAGGTCACCACGCGGTCGAACTCCGCATCGTCGTCGCTCACGAGGGTGCGCCAGTAAGTGACGGCCTGTTCCCACCCCGCGCCCTTGGGACTCATGGGGCGGTCCCGTAAAAATTCGAGCGTTTTGTCGTCAACCGCCACCAATCCGGAACGGGCTCCGGCCTCAATCGCCATGTTACACAGCGTCATGCGGCCTTCCATAGACAGGCTTTGAATAGCTTCCCCTGCAAATTCAATGGCATAGCCCGTGCCGCCGGCGGTACCTATCTGCCCGATGATGTAAAGCGCGACATCTTTTGCGGTCACGCCCGTGCCAAGGGAACCGTCAACGCGGATGAGCAGCGATTTGGCTTTGCGCATCCACAGGCATTGGGTCGCCATGACGTGTTCGACTTCTGAGGTGCCGATGCCGAACGCTAATGCCGCGAAGGCGCCGTGGGTGGCGGTGTGGGAGTCGCCACAGACGATGGTCATGCCGGGGAGGGTGGCGCCCTGTTCGGGGCCGATGACATGGACGATGCCTTGACGTACGTCATTCATATCGAAGAGTTGGATTCCCCAGGTGCGACAGTTGGCCGACAGGGTTTCGACTTGGATTTTGGACACCGGGTCGGCGATTCCCAAACGGCGGTCGGTGGTTGGGACATTGTGATCGGCGACCGCTAACATGGAATCCACGCGCCAGGGCTGTCGTTGGGCGAGTTTGAGGCCCTCGAAGGCTTGGGGGGAGGTGACTTCGTGAACGAGATGGCGGTCGATGTAGAGCAGCGCGGGACTGTCTGGGGGGGTGATGATGAGGTGGCTATTCCACAACTTGTCGTAAAGGGTTTGTTTGGCCATTGCGGCAATCACTACAGCGAAATAAATGAGAAGGTTCAGGATAACCGATATTTTTGGGCGCACGAATGCGGTGGCGGCGTGGAGAGACGAGGGGCGGTGTAAACTTTCCGCTTTCTCAAATACCCGTTCACGACATGGCTACTCTCTCTGAATCGTCCTTTTGGGACACGCGCTACAACCGTCCAGACTATCTGTACGGCATTCATCCCAACACCTTTCTCGCAGAACATTGGGGCCTTCTTAAGGGGCCGATTCTATCGCTTTCAGAAGGCGAGGGCCGCAACGGGGTTTTTCTCGCCTCTCGGGGACTAGAAGTTGTCGGAGTCGATTTATCCGCTGTTGCGCTGGAGAAGGCCCAGAAATTGGCGAAATCTCAAAATGTGACCCTCACCACTGTAGTGGCCGACTTGGCGATTTACGAACCAAAAACGGCTTTTTATGGGGGGGTAGTGTCAATTTCGGCCCATTTGCCGAGTGAAATTCGACATCGACTTTATCCATTGGTCGAGCAATCTCTGAAACCCAACGGGATTCTGATATTGGAGGCGTATTCAGAAAACCAATTAACTCGGGATTCGGGGGGGCCTAAAGATCTCGACATGCTGATGACCCTTGAGAAGGTTCGCCGTGAATTTCCGCATCTCGAACCCTTGCTGTTGCGTGAGGTGGAACGAGATGTCTCTGAAGGGGAAGGTCATACGGGTATGGCGTTTGTGATCCAGTTTATCGGGCAGAAACCGATGCGCTGATGGGGCAGAACGACAGTTTAGTTCTGAAGAAGAGATTGTGTTTTTCTTGCGTCGATACCTGACGGTGAGTATTCGCTTGGGGTTTAGGATGCCATCACGCTAATCGCATATCATCTCCTAAACTAAATGCCTGCAAGTGATCTCTCGGATTTAAGCGTTGTATGTAAATTGCGTTTATGAAAAACTGAATAAGTTCCGTTTAAAACCAGCTTAGAGAATAAAGTTTTTCGTAGTTTTACTAATAACTCACTGGATAGACGCCCGTTTAAATCATAATTGAGGATGAAATAATGAAGCACTTAATCGCAGTAGGATTTTTGGCAGCGCTAACGGGGGGCTGTGCAACGCCCACGGTGGTGGACACCCGTCAAATCGGAGATGACCGACTCTCTTGTCGACAACTAAAAATTGAAATTGAAGAAGCTAATCGGTTTGAAAATGATGCTCAAAAAGATCGGTCGGTGACGGGAAAGAATGTTGCGGCAGTAGTGCTTTTCTGGCCAGCTCTTTTGGCAACCTACGCTAATACAGAAGAAGCAATTAAAGCTGCACGAGACCGTCGGCAACATCTAATGAAAATCGCCGATCAAAAACGCTGTTAAGTTCCTCAACATCTCGCCCTACAGCTTTAACTTTAGCTGGCTAACGAGAGTATTCGTCCGCTTGAGCTAAATGCACGATAAGCCCCGTCCTTCAGGGCGGGGAGGATGTCAATAGCGCTTCCCCTCATCACCACGAGATAAGTTCATGAATCAGAAACAAAAATTTCCAAAATTCTCCGTTGCTTGCTGGTGTGGGGCGTTGATCGTGACGGCGAGCCACTGGTTGGCGATCGAGCAATTTGGGGTGTCGATTCCTTTTTGGGATCAGTGGAATCGCGAGGGGCTTTTCATCCACCTATGGCTGAATCATCAACTTTCATTTTCCAGTTGGTTTGAGCCTCATTTCGAACACCGCATTTTCTGGACACGGTTGCTGTTAATCAGTTTGTTTGAAGGCAACCAGCGCATTTGGGATCCGATGCTGCAGATGACTGTGAACGCCCTGATTTTCTCGATTTGTCTGATAGCAATTCTCAAACTGCAATACCGAATTATTGGCTGGAATCCTTTTGTTTTCGGAATCACGCTTGTCGGATTCGCCCTTCCGATAGCTTACGAGAATATACTTTGGGGGTTTCAGTCTCAATTCTACTTCTTGTTGTTATTCTCAACTCTATTTCTGTTGACCTATGAGCAGTGGATTTGGGGTGTACTGCTGGCGATCTGTGCTTATTTTGCCCTCGGATCAGGGGTGTTGGCGGTAATTGCTGTTTTGCCTGTTCTGACTTATCGCTCTTTGACTGAGCCGGATCGTTGCTGGCGACATCTCAAACTTTTGATGTTCTATCTACTGGTTGTCGGTGCGCTGGTGTACGCAACGCCAGTTGTTCCAGAACATCAACACCTAAAAGCCCAATCTTTGGCTCAGTTTTTCTCGGCACTAGAGCGTTTAACGAGGTGGCCTTTTGATCTTCCTGGTGCTGGCTTCATATGGCAATTACCCCTTGTCATTT
>CAZTIH010000139.1:0-6424 GCA_964613675.1 uncultured Candidatus Competibacteraceae bacterium | reverse complement strand
TGACAAATCGTTTCCCCCGAAACCCCTGCTAGAGGAGCGACTTTTTGCCAAATTTCCTCAGTAATAAAGGGCATGAGCGGATGCAACAACCGAAGAAGGGTTTCCAGAACGGTTACGAGGGTTTGGCGCGTTCCCCGTTGGATCGTCTCTTCGGCGTCCCCCGTCAGAACGGGTTTGGAAAGTTCTAAATACCAGTCGCAGAACTCATGCCACGCAAATTCGTAGATCGCCTGAGCCGCCTGGTCAAAACGATATTGGTCAAAGGCCGCATTTGTTTCGGAAATCGTGTTCTGTAACCGCGATAAAATCCATTGATCCGACTGCGTTAAGACGGCTTCCCCGATCAGGGATGAATTTTCAACATTACTCAAGACATATCGCGCCGCATTCCAGAGTTTGTTACAGAAATTCCGATAGCCCTCGACCCGCCCCAGATCAAATACGACATCCCGTCCCGTCGTCGCCAACGAAGCAAAGGTGAATCGCAACGCATCCGTTCCAAAAGCCCGAATTCCCTCGGAAAATTGTTGGCGTGTAGCTTTTTCGATTTTGGGCGCTAACTGCGGCTGCATCAAACCCGTCGTGCGTTTCTGAACGAGATTCTCTAAATCAATGCCGTCGATAATGTCCAATGGATCCAGTACATTTCCCTTGGATTTGGACATTTTCTGACCTTCTGAATCGCGCACGAGACCGTGGATGTACACCGTTCTGAACGGAACCTCGTCGCAGAAGTACAGCCCCATCATCACCATGCGGGCCACCCAGAAGAAAATGATGTCGAATCCGGTCACTAATACCTGGGTCGGATAAAACGCTTTAAGTGATGACGTCTGATCGGGCCACCCCTGGGTCGCAAAGGGCCACAGCGCCGATGAGAACCACGTATCCAAGACATCATTGTCCTGACGTAACGGCAAATCACTTGGTAAATCATAATGTTCGCGAATTTCGGCTTCGTTATAGCCCACATAAATCTGATCGTCCGGCCCGTACCACGCGGGAATCCGATGTCCCCACCAGATTTGCCGACTCACGCACCAATCTTCAATGTTGTTGAGCCACTCAAAGTAGGTTTTATCCCAATTTTCAGGAACAAACTTGATGCGCCCCTCTTTCACAGCCCGAATCGCGGGTTCGGCTAAGGGCTGCGCCTTCACGAACCATTGATCGGTTAAGAACGGTTCAATGACGGCATTAGTGCGATCTCCCCGTGGCACTTTCAATTTATGGGGTTCAATTTTTTCGAGCAAATTCAACGCTTCGAGGTCGGCAATCACCTGTTTACGAGCTGCATAACGATCCATGCCGCGATAGGGGGCGGGTGCGTTATCGTTAATTTTGGCGTCGATGGTGAAGAGGTTGATTAGGGGCAACCCATGTCGTTGTCCCACCGCATAGTCGTTAAAATCATGGGCGGGCGTAATCTTCACGCACCCCGAACCAAATGCCGGATCCACATATTCGTCCCCAATAATGGGAATTTGGCGATCGGTGAGCGGCAACGAAATCTGCTTTCCAATCAAATGCTTATAACGCTCATCTTCCGGATGTACCGCGACCGCCGTATCCCCCAACATCGTTTCCGGACGGGTCGTAGCGACGACGAGATGTTCTGTAGAATCGACAATGGGATAACGCAGATGCCACAGATGCCCATTCTCTTCGTGACTCTCCACTTCTAAATCTGATACGGCGGTGTGTAGCACGGGATCCCAGTTCACCAACCGCTTTCCTCGATATAACAACCCGTCTCGATATAACCGCACGAAGGCTTCTCGCACGGCACGGGAACAGAGGTCATCCATCGTGAATCGCTCTCGCGACCAGTCCACTGACGCGCCCATTCGCCGTAATTGGCGCGTAATGGTTCCACCCGACTCGGCTTTCCACTCCCACACGCGCCCAATGAATGCCTCGCGGCCCAAATCAAAACGGCTTTTGCCCTGTTGCGCGAGTTGGCGTTCTACCACCATTTGGGTGGCGATCCCGGCGTGATCGGTTCCCGGTTGCCACAGTGTTTTGTGGCCGCGCATTCGATGCAGACGGGTAAGCGTGTCCATCAGTGTGCATTGGAAGGCATGGCCCATGTGGAGCGTGCCCGTCACATTGGGCGGGGGGATGACAATGCAGTAGGGCGACCCCGCACCGTTAGGCGCAAAGTAGCCGCGCTGCTCCCAAAAATCGTACCAACGGGTTTCAAGGGTTTGGGGTTCGTAGCTTTTATCCATGAGGGAGGTCTTGACATGGTTTCGGTTAACAGACCCCGATTAGAACAGAACCTTAGGTAAATGTGTCGGCGATGATGCTGGCATACCACCCTTCGGCATACACCGCTTCCCGTGCTCGAAAGTCCCGCGCTTCGTTGGCTGGACTCACCCCGCCTGCCCCTTCAATCGTAGTTAACCAATTGTTTTCACTGCGATAAATCCCACTTACCGAGATTCCGTAACTGGGCGTCACGAAGCTGTAACAGGTGTTGACGATGAGGGGATCCGGAGGCGGAAGCGCGTGAATCGCGGCGACAATCGCGGCGGCGCATTGTTTCGCTTGACCATTGGCCGAATGGGCCGACTTGGGCATGGGTTGCATAATGGCTGCGTCACCAAGCACATGAATATGTTCAACTTTTGCCGATTCAAACCCGGGCAAGGTCACGGGGCAAAATCCCGTTTCATCGGTTAAGCCCGTCTCCAATGCGATGTCGGCGGCACGTTGAGGGGGTATCGCGTTGATGACGGCGGCGGTGTGCTTCTCAAACCCGCCTTGAGTGACCAACGCCTTGCCCTCAATACCCTCAATTAGACCGCCATTGCTGCCGCTGACCCATTCGATCATTCCCGGATATTCCGTCGCCCATGCTGCTTCAAACAGCCCTTTTTTGGAAAACTGCTCTTTAGCATCCAAAATCAATACTTTGGATTTCGGTTTATGATCCTTCAGGTAATGCGCGAAAATCGAAGCTCGTTCGTAAGGGCCGGGCGGACAACGGTAGGGTTCACCGGGCGCGGTAATGATAACTACCCCTCCGTCGTCCATCGCCTCAAGTTGGCGCCGCAATAGTAAGGTTTGCTCGCCAGCTTTCCACGCATGAGGCATTTTTTGGTCATCGTAATGCGCCCAAGGATTAAATGCGATACCCGGACTCATCACCAACTTGTCGTAATCTATGGATTCACCAGTGGAAAGTCTGACTGTACGGGCGACGGGATCGACGGCTTCCGCCATCGCCTGTACCACCTGTACGCCATGACGTTCCCGTAAAGCGTCGTAATTCCAGGTAATTTCGTCGATTTCACGCCAGCCACCCAACACCGTATTACTGAACGGGCAGGTAATGAACTGGGCATGAGGTTCGATTAAAGTCACCTGTAAATGGGAATCGAGCTGTTTAAGATACTTCGCGCAGGTCACCCCGCCAAAACCGCCCCCAACAATGACAATTCTTGCGGTGGGCGTTTCTGTAGCGCGGGATTTGAAGGGAATCGCAGAAAATGCCGTTAAAGCCAGAAAATTGCGACGTTGCATTACTTCATTTCCTCCGCGATAAAAGCCGAAATCCGACGAATTTCCTCGTCCGAATACCCCCGCGCTAAACGATTCATCAACGTGGCGGGCCGTTCACCATCGCGATAAGCCCGCATCGTACGTTCAAGATAAGCTTGACTTTTGCCCGCTAATGAAGGTATCGCGCCTGGACTTCGCCCGCCATCACCGTGACAAGATAAACACCCCGTCGCGGCCGCAAACGCGGTTAAATCGACTTGCGATAGGTCTTGGGGCACTTCGCGGGCATGGGCCGATAAACTCAGTAATATCAGTAAAATTAGTGGCATGACACCGATCCTTCAGGGAAGACACATAACTTTTACCGCAAATAAACCCCGTCGTTTAGAATAATTTCATCTAAAACTCAAGCCGATCTCGCCAATTCCCTCACCCATCCAATAACCCCTCCACGATCACATCGGCCCCCTCGCGCATGGGATCGCATACGGGCAAACCATAGATTTCGGTGTACTCATCCTTGAGATTTTGCCAAGCCGCTTCGTCAAGCCGACTGCTATTCAGGCAAATTCCGCCGTGACGCGCCTTCGGATTGAGACGTCGCGCAAAATACAGCGTCATGTCCAAGGTATCGCGCAAGGTGGGCAACGGAAGCCCCACCCCGTGAGCGTGGGTGCGATGGGGATCGTGGCAGACCACTAAAATGTCGGGTTGCGCCCCCTTAACTAAGCCCATTGTGACCAAACTCGTGGTCAGCAATAACGACCCCTGTCCCTCGACAATGTCCCAATGATCGTCCGCCGCCGCAGGGGTCAACCACTCCACGCCCCCAATCACGAAATCCGCCGGCAACGCATCCAACGCAATCCCCTCCCCCGAAATAAGCATCCCCGTTTGCCCCGTCGCACGGAAATCGACAGGGACGCGGCGCGTTTTTAGGGATTTGGTTAGGGCCAGGGAAGCGTATTTTTTCCCCACCATGCAGTCCGTCCCCACGGTCAATAGTCGTTTTCCCGAACGCGCTCTGCCCGTAGCAAAGGGGAGATTGGGCGGTCGCCAGTGACGAAGGTCGATGAGCCGTTGTCCGGTTTCCACCGCCCGTTCCACCAACGCGGGAAAGTCGTGTAGTCGCGTGTGTAACCCATTTACTACATCCAATCCGGCATCCAATGCGGATGCTAGCTCGTTCAGCCAATGAGTCGGCAAATACCCACCGTGGTTTGCAACGCCAATTACCATCGACTTTGCGCCTAATAACACCGCTTCTTTGGGCTTCAAACGAGGTAACCCCAGATCGGGGGCATTCTCGCTCAAGGCATACACCCCTAAACAGCGTTCGGGACACCAGTCTCTTAAACCGATAGCCGTCTTCGCTTCTAAAATATCTTGACAATCTCCGAGAAATAACAAGTACGGCGCCTGTATAGAAAGCATAAGACGATTAACTACCTTTGCGAGGGGGAATAGGGGATCGGCTATGCGTAACCTTGTCGGGTAAATTGTTTATAATTTGCAAGAAACAGTAAACCGCAGATCGTCGCGACGACTCCCATCAACGCGCCTGTCTGCGCAAACCCCAGGATCATGGTGCCATAGGCGGCGAGGAGTGGCCCCAGCAATGCACCGCCCCGTTCCAACAGTCGATAGACCCCAATCACGCTGCCCGCCCCGAGCTGCTCCTGTTGTGACCCTGTCGCGATTTGCAACACGCTCAACTGGTTGGGAAGCACGAGAGCATTCCCCGTCGAAAGCACCAATACGGCAAAGGCAATTATCCAAGTGTTGTCGGGCACGAGAAACAACAGAATCAACCCCATTCCACTTAACGCGCTCCCAATCCCCATCATGGTGCTGTGTTGATTCGTGCGGTCGGCGAAGCGGGCGAACGGCCCCGCAAAAATCAAAATTCCGACGAAGTAAATCATCACAACCCGACCAATGGCCGAACTATTATTCCCCAGAGAAGCGAGGTACAGCGGCGCCATGTAAAACAGAAACCCATTGAGGACGAGCTGTGTGGGCATCGCCGACAACGCCACGAGCAAGTTGAACCGTAGATTTTTCATGAGTGGCACGATGGGAATGCGAATTTTGGCCAACAACGGTGGGGGAGGTTTTGCCCCTTCCAACGCACGCAGCACGAATATCGCTGCCCCAATCGTCAGGATCGTCGCCAACAAAAAGACATTGCTAAAGCCAATGCGGTCAGCCAACAGCCCGCCAATCGCACTCCCCGAAATCCCCGCCACCATGGACGCACCAAAAAACGCCACCGTGCTTTGAGCACGACTACCGCCTCCTTGCCCCGTGAGGTAGTCCAGGGCGGCCACACTCGCGATGGCGTACCCCATACCGTTCAACCCGCGCCACAGGGCGAGGATTACCACATCTTGGGTGAAAATCGTCCCGATATAACCAATCGCCGACGGCAGTAACCCGATGAGGAAGAGTTGTCGGGGACTAAAGCGTTGGCTGAGCATTCCCCCAACGGGCGTTGCCGCCATGAAGCACACCAAATAAACCGTAAACGGCAGTGCTGCTGCAAACTCCGACGACAGCAGTGCGTTGGGATGATTGGCGTGTAACGAGTTGGCCAACAACGGCAAGAAAGAGCGAGGAAGCTCAGAACCAAAAAAGAAAATAAATAATGCCAATCGCATGGCACTGACGCTGCGAGTGGGTTGCAGAATCACGCGATTTTGAACTGTCGTGACGGCACGGTTAAGGGACTGCAACATGGGTTTTAGGCCCCCCGCTTGGTTGAGGGACAACCCCTTGAACGGCGGCGGTTCACTCACGCTCTGACGCACCAATCCCAACAATCGCTTTAACGGTTCGGTGAAGGTCAGCGCCAACACCGCTAGTAATATCTCCAGCGTGACCAGCAAAGCGATGACGAGGCTGGTGAGAATGTCGT
>CAZTIH010000138.1:0-6473 GCA_964613675.1 uncultured Candidatus Competibacteraceae bacterium | reverse complement strand
ACCGTAATCGTGATCGTAGCTGTATCGAAAAACTCGCCGTCACTCACCGTTAGAGAAATTGAGTAACTGCCTGGCGAAGTCGCACTAAAAATGGGATTTACCGTGTTGGTATTCGTCAGCGATGCCCCGCTTCCCGACACCGACCAACTGTATTGCAGAACATCGCCGTCGGGATCAGAAGACCCGCCTCCATTCAATACACGAGTTGTGTTGCATTGCCCATCAAGATCGACACTGGGATTGCATGAGATTTTAGCATTGCTTCCGGCATTCGCCGTCGGCGCTTGATTCTCATCCTCAACCTCGACGACAATCGTCGCACTCGCAAAGTCCAGCCCATCCTCCACAATGATCCCAATAGTGTAAGTCCCTGGGACATCGGGAATGAAAATCGGCGAGGGTGTAGTGCTTGCACCTATCGTTGCTTCACTTTCGGGGGGCTGTCCCGTCAGCAACCATTCGTAAGTCAATGGATCGTTGTCCGCATCGGCAATCGCATAAGCTCCACTTAAGTTCACGGCCTCCCCGACGGTCCCCGATAAAAATACTGGCGACGCCGGGACAAACAAGGGCACGAAATTGACTTCTAAAGCGGTATCTGAAAACGCCGTGCCGAACGCATCCGTCACGGTCAAACGCAGCTCGTAGCGCCCTGGAATCGTCAGATTGGTCACCGCTGTCGTCAAACTATTAGGATTCTGAATCGACGCATTGGCATTAGCCGGTTGCTGCAACAGACTCCACTGCACCGTAAATGTACTCGCCGCACTCACCACCTGACCCGTCAACGAAACGGGGTTGCTATCGCTGTAACCGCAGGTTCTCGATGCAGACATCAGCGCACAGGGAAGGCGTAAGTTAGTCGGAACCGTGACAATTGGCCCCGCCACTGCGCTAATCACCACCTCTGACGGTTCGCTATCCACCTCGCCGTCGCTCACCACGAGTTGCACCCGATAATCGCCGACCACATCCGGCGTCAACGAGATCTGTTCCCCTTCAAGTACTTGATTAATTAGCAATTCTGATCCCGACGGTACGGCAAGTATCGTCCAACGAAAATCGACTAATTCATCGCCATCGGGATCGAAAGAATTAGAACCGTCCAAAGTCACCGATACATTGGACCTCACCAAGCGATTGTCCCCCGCATCGGCTACCGGAGGGAGATTGATTACGGTCAAGGTCAGCACATCGGGTTCACTTGCGATTCCTCGGTCATTGATCACCACAAGACTCACGCCGTACTCACCACTCGTTTCCGCCGTAAAAATCACCGTCTGCCCCGACACCGATGCAAGTGCACCCAACCCCTCAAACAATGACTCAGCCTCCAGCGTAAAAACGGCGTCGGGTGGCGAAGAGACCACTTCCCATCGAAATTCCACGATTTCTTCAGCCCCTTCCCCAACCTCAACCTGTCCGACCAATCGCACCGGTGAACCCTTAGTCGTGCTGACATCGGAACCTGCATCGGGAACGGGCGGTTGGCTGAGTGGCGTTGCGGTGAGCGTGACGGTGATCGGGGCGCTGTCCACCAAGCCGTCGTTCACTACTAATTGCAGCACATAATCCCCCAACACATCCGGGATAAGCGTCGTTTCAAGGGTATTGAGCGAGGTCAACGCCGCCGCACTCTCCAACGGACGACTCACTAACGACCACCGATAGGTCAACGGGTCACCATCCGCGTCACGGGAAAGGCGACCACTGAAAACCGCAGACTCCCCAACTTGAACAATCCGATTTGGCCCTGCATCAGCGACAGGGGCTTGGTTAGGCGCGGTAATCGCTGCCGTTGCGGGTTCGCTGTCCCCAAAACCATCGTTCACAATCAACTGCGCCACATACTGCCCTCGACGGTCGGGAACCAGCGCCGCTACGGATGTGGTGGCATTCCGCAACACCGCTGCGCTGTTTTGAGGACGCTCGATTAACGACCAACGGTAGGTCAACGGATCACCGTCTGGATCACGAGAGGCTTGGCCATCGAGACGTGCGGTTTGCCCCACCGCAACCGTCTGCTCCGCCTCGATCTCTGCAACAGGGAGACGATTGCCGACCGTTACTGTCGCAAATCGCCGCACTGCACCACCGAGATTGCTGACCGTCACCGCGACCTCGTAGCTCCCAACCGCATCGGGAATCAGTTGCACGCGATCAAAATCGGTGAGTTCGCCGAACTGCCGCGTCATCGACAGTCCTTGCAACATCGCTTCGCTATTTTCAGGTCGCTGAACCAGTTCCCACCGAAAGGCGAGGGGTGCCCCTCCCTCGGAGGGTTCGCTTTCGGCACTAAAGAAAATTGCGTTATTCCGAAAATACGGCGGCGGCGGCGAGACCTGAATGGCCGCCAACACGGGAGGTAACGCATTGGGCGTGAGATCGAGCGTGGTCGTAGCGGTCAACCCAACAGAATCAATCACTGTTAATGTCACGGTGACCGTCGCGGTATCTGTGAGTCGCAAGGTAGCGATGGGTTGATCGGCATTGCGCAGGGTTCCACCGGTGGTTTCCCAACGATATTGCAGCGGCAGGCGGCCGACCGAACTCAGCGCACTTAAATTGAGGTCTTGGTTGAGGCGCACCTCCCCATCAAACGTAATCACCGCCGTTGGAGGCAACACGCGCACCGTGACCGTGTAATTAATCACCGTAATTTGAGATCCGGGAGACTGGCTAATCACCCGAACCTGCACCATCACTGGTGCCGATGAAGCCGGTACCACCACCAAAGTGTTCCCAAAAAGCTGAAGCTCGAACACTGTCCCCGATAGCAACACGGGATTTTCGATTGTGAAGTCCGAACTCCCTTGGGGGATAAAGGCTTGTAGATCCAACGACGCCTGTTCTCCCAACACGACCTCCTGCTGCACCGCAAGCACTTCCTCTATCGGTGGCGTCGGTGGTTCGGGCGGCGTCGGTGGTTCAGGCGGCGTCGGTGGTTCGGGCGGCGTCGGTGGTTCGGGCGGGGATTCAAACCCATCGCTAAAAATGATTTGGCTCGTTTGGCCATACACAATCGGTGTTGCCCCAATCAACAGCAACACCAGCATCAGGCGAGTTAAATACGGCATCACAGAAGGCTCTCCACAAAAAATATCCACTTAAGGTAGTGGGTTTACCGAGAATTATAGGTTGGATACTGACAACATCTCACGGGCGTGATGGCGGGTAGCCTCCGTAATCGCCACACCTCCCAACATCCGCGCCAGTTCCTGAATTCGTTCTTTTGAATCGAGACGTCGTAGTTCAGAACGTATCTGATCGCGTTCCTGATATTTCTGCACCAAAAAATGATGGTGCCCACAGGCCGCGACCTGCGCTAAATGGGTGATGCACAACACCTGGCCGTATTGCCCCAAGGTCCGTAACTGCCGTCCCATCACCTCCGCAACCGCCCCCCCAATCCCCGTGTCGATTTCGTCGAAAATTCTCAAAAGTGCCGTGTTATCGCGGGCGTGAACCTGGATGGCTAACGCTATTCGCGACAGTTCCCCCCCCGACGCCACCTTGGACAATGCACGTGGTGACATCCCTGCGTGGGTCGCAATCAGAAACTCAACCCGTTCAGTACCGTATTCGCTTGGGGACTCGCCATCGCTCAACATCACCGTAAACACCGCCTGTTGCATTCCCAATTCGCGTAGCCCGGCCGTGACCTGTTCGCTAAAGCGCTGGGCAATGTGTTCCCGTTGTTGCCGGAGGGCCGCCGACCGCGCTTCGTAATTTTTTTGCGACTGCAAGGCAACCGCTTCTAACGATTGCTGCTGAACAGTTTGTGCCTGGAGAGCCTGAAGTTCTGCGGTGAGTGCTTGCTGTTTTGCGAACAACCCTTCCGCGCTCAATCGTTCCCGTCGGGCCAGATTTTCGATGTCGCTTAACCGATTCTCGATCCATTCCAGACGTCGGCTATCGAGTTCGACATGGGCGAGATAATGCGCTGTTTCACGGGCTGCTTCTGCAAGCTGAATTTGTGCGGCCTCCAGAAGTTCTGAAACGGGGTGCCACGCCGCATCTAACGCCACTAGCTGTCTCAACTCTCGTTGGCAGTGCAACAATTTTTGTCGCAACGACTGATTTTCGCCATCCAACCCGTGCAATAGCCGTTGCCCCCCTGTTAACAATCGTTCGCCGTGAACCAATCGCCGTTGTTCATTGAGGAGCTGTTCGAGTTCGCCTTCCTTAAGATCGACTGCGCTAAACCGTGCCAGTGTGTCTTCGATTTGCAAGGCCCGTTGGGTCTGTTGTAACTGCAACTGCTCGAATTGTTGCAACTGTTTTTCCGCTGCCCGCCACTCTCGATACGCCAAAGCCACTTGCTTTGCCAACGCCCCACCATCGCTTAACTCGTCCAATAGCTGACGTTGATAATCGCGTTCGAGGAGCTGTTGAGAGGCATGTTGGCCGTGCAATGTCACGAGTTGTTCAGCAAGCTGCTTTAGGACCGTTAACGGTTGACTGATCCCGTTGATGTACGCCCGCGACCGTCCCTGCACCGAAATCACTCGCCGCAACTGGCAATCGTCCTGAGATGTCGCTAGATCCCGTTCTGACAGCCAATTTTTAATCTGAGGCCGCCGACTAATGTCGAAAATTGCGGTGATGTCGGCCTGTTTTGCGCCATGACGCACCCCATCCGGATCGGCCCGCTCCCCCAAAAGCGCGCTCAACGCATCGAGAACCATCGACTTTCCCGCCCCCGTCTCCCCGGTCACCACCGTAAATCCTTCAGACAATTCGAGTTCGGCGAGCTCGATTAAAGCGAAATCGCGAATCTGCAAGCACCGCAACATTTACGTTTCTTGAGTGCTTTGCGCACCCCACCCGAGTTTGGCACGCAACACCTGAAAATAATCATGCTTAAGAGGTTGAATTAGACGGAGTTTTCGCCGCTTTTGCCGCACCACAATTCGATCTCCCAACGCGAGATTCAACGTAATCTGGCCATCACAAGTAATAATGGTCTCAGAAGGATTTTTGGACTTCGGACGAATTTCGATTTCGCGGTCGGCGTTTAGCAAAATCGGGCGATGGGTCAACGTGTGGGGACAGATCGGAACCACCAACACCGCATCGAGAGAGGGATGCACGATGGGGCCACCACTCGAAAGCGAATAGGCCGTTGAACCGGTGGGCGTCGCGATAATGAGGCCGTCTGACCAGTAGGCATTCAAAAACATGCCATCAATGTAAGTATCCACCTCAATCATGCGAGCCATTTCGCGCTTGTGAATCACCACATCGTTGAGGGCATCGGCTTGGGTCATCGCCTGCCCATCCCGCCGCACCTCCACATGTAATAATCCCCGTTCCTCTTCTTTGAACTTACCGACCAAAATCTCGTGTAGGGCTTCATCGAGGTGGGGATGCGGTGAGATGTCCGTCAGAAAGCCCAAGCGGCCTAAATTGACGCCCAATAGGGGGACGCGAAAATCGACGAAAGCCCGCGCTGCATTCAGAAATGTGCCATCACCCCCCAACACAATCACTAAATCGCAATGCCGTGCCAGCGATCGCCGATTACCCGTCGGCAAACACTTCTCGTCGATGAGACAGGCGGTTTCTTCCTCAAGAAGCAGTTGCAAGTTGCGCTTTTTCAAAAACGCCGCAATTTGGTGAACGAGGGGAGCAACGGTGGGATCGCCGTATTTTCCGATCAGACCGATCGTATTGAAGATGTAGGGCATGGTAGGAACAGGCGGGAGATTTGTTTCACAAAATATCACCATCGCAAAAACAGCGTCATCGCCTTGAATCTCGTTAAATCGTCGCCATTTGAGCGCGGACTTCAATTCGCTGAGACGATTTTATGTCCGATGTAGAAACGCACATCTCCACAAATGACACGCCGCCGTCAGAGGACACTCCGACGATTTCGAGTTTATCTGAAGAAATTCAGAGACTTAAAGAAGAGCTCACCGCGACCATGATGAAAGCGGACGCCCATTGGCAACAGTACCTTGCGGCCCACGCAGAAATGGACAACATCCGCAAACGCGCCGAGCGAGACAAACAAGATGCCCATCGGTTTGCCCTCGAACGCTTTGCAAAGGCACTGCTGCCGGTCATTGACAGTTTAGAGATGGGATTAAACGCGGCGACCACCGATCAAGTGGACGGCGCTAAGTTGCGAGAGGGCACCGAACTGACCCTGCGCCAACTGCTGGATGCAACCGACAAATTCGACATTAAGCCGATCTTTCCTCAAGGCGAAAAATTTGACCCCGAACGCCATCAAGCGATGACCACGCAACCTACCACCGAGGTGGCGCCCAATCATGTCTGTCAAGTGCTTCAAAAGGGCTATTTGCTACACGACCGCCTATTGCGACCGGCTCTCGTCATCGTAGCGATGCCGCCCCCGAACCCGCCTCAAACTTAATCCCCTAGTGATTTTCCCCTTGAAATTAACCCTGCCAACACCATTTCGGGTGCGTTATTGGCCCCATTTACACGAGGATTTCGGGCAT
>CAZTIH010000137.1:0-6690 GCA_964613675.1 uncultured Candidatus Competibacteraceae bacterium | reverse complement strand
CGAACAATCCTCGCGTCATACCCCGCACCGCCATCATCGTCGTACATAATCACCGTGCCATTGCGGCCGTGTCCGGATAGCAGATACAGGAACGCATCCTCGGTCGATCTCAAATCAATGGTCACCTGGCTGCTACGACTGAGTGTGAAGGTGTAAAACTGCGCGTAACTGCTGGGACGATTGATCGATTCACAACTGCTGCTCCAACTTCCATTGACGGTCTCGTTGTCAATTGGCGTGAGTTGGCAGGTACTTGGTGGCGGGTTAAAAGTCGCCGTCACCGTTTTTGCACTCGTCACATTATTAAGCGTGCAACTGGCATTCGTTCCCGAACAGTCTCCGCTCCAACTGCTGAAGGTAAATCCGGTTGCAGGGTTCGCGTTGCACTCGCTCGAACTGCCATCGTCCACCGGATTGGGGTAACAAATAACCGTGCCGCCCTGAGAGGGTTGGCTTTGCGTCGTAATCACCCACCCGCGACTGCTCCCTCCAATTCCCAACGCCGCATCAACCTGAATGCGAGATTTCGTGATGTTATTGCGCGTGTCGCGGATCGGGATACCGGTGGAAGTCAACAATTCCAATCCACGATTGACGCTTAAATTAGGCGTCTGCTGCTTGAGCAATGCCCAGGCACCCGCGACCTGCGGCGCCGCCATCGACGTTCCCCGATAATTCGCAAATCCCTCGATGGTCGCGGAATAAATCCATTCCCCCGGCGCGAGAAGGCTTAGAAAGGAAGCAGAATTGGAAAAAAAGACGACCAAATCGGTGGTATCGCTGGTTGCGCCCACACTAATCGCTGTCGAGATGCAGGCAGGGTAACTGAGTTCTCGCGTAAACCCTTCGTTGCCTGAAGCGATGACCGTAGCGATGCCCGCTGAACGTAGATTGTCAATGATGGCTTTAGTGGAGGCACTTGTGCTGTCGCATGTACTGGAAGATCGACCGCCCCCAAGGCTGAGGTTGGCTGATGCGATGGAAAACTGACTACGTAGGGCGTAAACGCGCTCCAATCCACTATTGATGTCGGCGGTGGATGCGCCCAAATCGTTATGGTTGATGAGGTGACTGAAGACCTGAATGGCGATGAGGTTTGCGTCGGGGGCAACGCCGGAGAAATCGGAACTGCGTCCTGCGGCGATCCCAGCGACATGCGTTCCATGATTACAGCCGTTGCTGATGGACACGCTACAGTGCAAACCGGAATTGAGCGCTGTTGAACTCGTTGCGCCCTCAGGACATAGCGAGCTGACGCCAGAAGCATTGCTGGAATAGCAGGCTTCTGAAACGACTTTGCCGCTTAAAAAGGGGTGATTTTTATTCACGCCCGTATCGAGAATGGCAATGGTTTGGCCCACGCCGGTGTAAGCGGGATTGGCGTTCCAAGCGCGAGGTGCCCCGATGAGTGGACTGCTCTCTCGTAACAAGGGTTGATGCCAGTGCACCGCCTCGATGTCGATGACATCGGGATGTTGGGCGAGCCAATCTAAGCCCTTTGCATCGACGGTCAGCGCCATAAACGGGATGGTTTCAAAGATCGCTGAAGATTTGATTTGTGATTGGGAGTGGATTGTGGCGAAAAGTGATTGCTGTTGTTGCAGAATTTCGGTTCGTTGTTCACGAACGACATTGGCGTTTAAGAAACCTTCGGGGGCAAAGGGGACGCGCAACCTCACGATGACGGAGACTTCGCCTTCGTTTTGGGCGCGCTGGCGTAGATTCTGAAGTGCGTAACGGATTACGGGATCAGAAGATAAGTCCAGTGACTTTAGATTGATTTCAGATGACGCCGATTTGGGCAACTGTCGTTGGATTTGACCGCTTGCATCGGTGTAGGGAGCAGCCCAATCAGGTATGGGCGTTGCGAAGGCGGCAAAGCTCAGCAAAATCAGAGCATAGGTTCCAAGTGAGACATAAGGGGGGCGGGCCATGATGTGTTCCTCCCGATTGTTTTTATGTAGGGAGAGATTCGCGATCCTTGAGCACCAACAACAACCCGCCAAAGATGCCTCGATTTCTCATTCCCCATTGCACTCAATACGCTTGTGAATCGTACAAAAACGGTCTTGTTTTTCGACGAACGGTGTTTCTGAACGATGAAAGATGACTTGCGAATTAAAGCGGAAAGGAGAAATAAATCCTTGTTCTATATCAAAACTCGTTGAACTTTTTAACAATTTTTTACGTGCAAAATGATGAACCTCGAAATTCCCAAACTCGACCACGGTTTAATGGGTCATTGGGAATGGGCCTTTGTAAAGTTTTGGGAACAATTGCCGTAGCAATTTGCCTGTTTGAGAAGCTCCATCGACAATAAATACCGATTGGAAACCTTCACCTTCAGGGGAATAATCGCGCTTAAGAACGGGGTAACCTCTTTCAATCGGTTTCGCTCGGCGACGGGTGTGAATTTAAACGACGCATCATCATGGGAAATGCCTCTGAGGTGGATAGGCAGCTCCAGATGTATTGCTTTATGGGAACGCGATATGACCCTCGAACTGCCCGATCCAGCGCTTATTCTGCTTGTTGGCGCCCCGGCCAGCGGTAAAACCACCTTTGCTCAGCGACATTTTGCGCATAGCGAGGTGTTATCTCCACTGTGTACTCACTGCGCTACGCAATCGGTGGAACGGGCGTTTGATTTGTTAAATCATCTCGTCGAACGGCGTTTAAGTCATCGACAACTCGCCGTCATCGACGCCCATCATCTGCATGTCAAGAACCGTCAACCGCTCATTCATTTGGGAAAACGCTACCATGTGCCCATCATTGCACTGGTATTTGAGCTCCCTGTGGAATTGTGCCTCGAACGCAATCGGCAACGGAATTCGCCCCATTCCGACAACCACCTGCGCCAGCTCGTCAATCAACTCCCCGCCCTCGCGCAAAAACTCCCGAGTGAGGGGGTAAATCGGGTCATTCGGTTGACGGCCGACACGATAGATCAGGTAGAAGTAGTGCGGCGGCCATTGATTTGCGACCGTCGGGAGTGGCTGGGGCCGTTCGACATCATTGGCGACATCCACGGCTGTGCCACCGAACTCCGTCTTTTATTGGAGAAGTTGGGGTATCGAGTGAATGGCGATGAAATTACGCCACCCTCTAAGCGTAAAGTATTGTTTTTGGGCGATTTAGTGGATCGAGGCCCGGATAATCTTCAGGTGTTGCGTTGGGTGATGGGGATGGTGCGTCGAGGGGACGCGCTGTGTCTCATGGGGAATCACGAGGCCAAAATCCTGCGGGCGTTGATGGGACGCGCTTCCTTTGTCGGTCCCGCCGTCCAACAGACCCTCGACGAGTTACGGGCGGCACCAAAAAATTTTTTGCAAGAAGCACAAACCTTTATGGAGCATTTGCCTCACCATCTCGTGCTCGACCAAGAACGCCTGGTGATTGCGCACGCAGGGCTGAAAGCGCGGTTTCACGGACGCGATTCGGCGGCGGTGCGGGGGTTTGCGCTGTACGGTGAAGTGATGGGGAAACAGCTCGATGAAAAGGGCTTTCCCATTCGGCGGGATTGGGCCGCGCGTTATCGGGGACGGGCTATGGTGGTGTACGGTCACACGGTGGTCGAGGAACCCGTATGGCGTCACAACACCCTCTGTATCGACACCGGTTGCGTTTTTGGCGGCAAGCTCACGGCATTGCGATACCCTGAAAAAGAACTCGTAAGCGTCCCTGCATTGGCTTGTTACTGGTCTGAGGATGACGCAGAAGGGTAGCGCGTTCTACACCTGTACCCCGTAGGCGCGAGAGATTCCCGCCAATCCCCCCGCTTGACTTTGCCCCACGGCGCGAAATTTCCAACTATCGCCGTGCAGGTACAGTTCGCCAAAGAGTACGCCGGTTTCGACGGATGCGTCTTGAGACAGATCGAATCGCGCAATTTCGACCTGCGTTGCATGGTTAATTAGACGGATATAAGCATTTTTAATATGCCCAAAATTCTGTTGACGGTTCTCGGCATCGTGGATGGTCACCACGAAGGCGATTTTTTGGACCACCGACGGCAATTTCGCCAATGTGATCGTAATCGACTCATCGTCACCGTCGCCCACACCGGTGCGATTATCCTCGCTGAGTTGAACCGCTTGCTGGGGATCCTGGCGATTGTTGTAAAAAATGAAATGCTGATCGTTGACAACGCGACCTTGTGCCGTCAACAAAAATGCCGACGCATCTAGATCACAGGGAGAATGGTTGGGGGCGGCGATTTCCCATCCTAACCCCAACCGAACGACGGTTAAGGTGGGGTCTTCTTTAACTAAGGAGATCGTTTGACCCTTTGCAAGAGAGAGTGCCATAAAGTTACCTCATTGATTTTGTTAAGAAATTACGGGCGTTCCACAGTTACGCCAAAGCGATCACAAAGCTCGATCATCCCTCCATTGACCCCCTGAAATTGCCCCAAAAAATGCCAGTGGTCGCTATGACGGTTCAGCGATCCAACGACTAGGGTATGGAAAACGCTGGCTTGTTCGACGAGATCGTAAACCGCAATCGCCACATCCATGGGCTGCAACGTGAGGGTAAGACGGGCACTCGGCAACTGACCGAATGTTTGGGTGCACTCGACGCCGTGATAAATCGCTACGCCTAGCACGACTTGCACAATCGGCCACGGCAACAACGTCAAATCAATATCAAGTCGTTCCCCGTCCCCGCGTCCGTCTCGGTCGTCCCCCCAGAGCTGGAGTGCCTTGTTGAAATGCTGACGTTGATTGAAAAAAACGACATCGCCGGTATGGCGCACTTTGGCTTCTTCCGTCAGGCAAAACGCAAATAAGTCCAAATCGAAGGGGGGACCATAGGTGCGACGCGGTTGCCAGTGGACTTGGAGTTGTAGCTGTTCGGCGGGGAGGACTACAGCGGCCACGGTGATTTTCCAAAGTATTCGTGGGGATGCCACACCTGTTTGCCAAACCCATAAGCGATGGCAAGGGCTTGTTGACTCGGAAAGTAAGTCAACAACCATTGCCACGGGTACGGCGGTACCAACTGCGCGACGGCACAGAATGTCAACGATGACTGGGGTTCAATTAGCGAGCGCGTTTGAGGATTACCCGTTCCGTAGAGCGTGACTTGGGCTTGAGTGGCGGCAAAACAGGGCGCGCCCGCACACAACCAGACAAATAAAATCAAGCGCTTAACGCATTTTTGTGGGGCGGCATTGATCCATAAACTTTCTCCGTCGGCACTGGTTCCATAACGGTCGTCTCCAATCAGCTGTACAAAGGGAGGGGCATCCAAGGCACCAAAGCTGTTTCCCAAGGGCTGTACCACGGCAAACTGTCCCTCGGGACGTTCGATGAGCGCCCCTAAATCTAAATCAATTCCCCGAGGGTGCGAGAGGGTACGGAGCAACGACCCCAGTGGAATCGCTTGCCAACGCAAGGTTGCTCGCCAAGGCATCGGCGCATCGACCTTACGAAGTTCAAGGCCAACTCGTTGTTTTCGCAATGAAATTGCAACCATATTGTCGGCGGACAAGGGAAATCTCTCTCACGCAAAATAAGTCAGTCATTACAATCACTTTCTCTACTGCGTCAATTGGGGGATAACAATGAATCGCATTGCATTAGTCGTTTTCTGTGGGATTTGGCCCCCACTTGGGCTATCTCAGCCCGTCCGATGTGTGGATGCTCAGGGCAATGTGAGCTTTGTGGGGAGTGCGTCCCAATGTCAGCAAATGGGGAATTCGGGAAGTGCGGCCGATGCGGCGTATAGCTCGGGGAACTTCGTCGTTGCGGCAAGACTGTACGAGGACTGGGCCAAACGGGGTGACGCGCGATCTCAGCTCATGTTGGCCAAAATGTATTTGGAAGGTCGCGGCGTCAGTCGTAATCCCAACGAGGCGGCTAAATGGTTCGAGGCAGCGGGTCGGCAAGCTAATTCTGAAGCCCAACGGTTACTGGGTCTCATGCTCTACAAGGGAACCGATCTTCGCCAAAATTTGCGCGAGGCTTTTCGTTGGTTTCAACTGGCTTCGCTCAATGGGGACATCGAAGCGATGGCTTACCTTGGATTGATGTACGCGAATGCTCAAGGCGTCGAGCGCAACGATGAAGAGGCGGTAAAATGGTATCAACAAGCTGCCAATCAACAGCAACCGTTAGCCATGATGCAACTTGGAGTGATGTATGCGGAAGGTCGCGGGGTGCCGCGCAGTGATGCCGAAGCAGTGAAGTGGTATCGCCGCGCTGCCGAATTGGGTCACGCCGATGCGCAAAATAATATGGGCGTTCGGTTTGCGACGGGCCAGGGCGTCGCGCAAAATTTGGTCGAAGCCGCGAGATGGTTTCGGATGGCCGCCGACCAGGGGGTGGCAAATGCCCAGAGTAGTTTGGGATTTATGTACATGCGGGGTCAGGGCGTACCCCAAGATGATCGCGAAGCCGTGAACTGGTTACGACGCGCCGCAGCACAAAATGTCGCGGGGGCACAAACCAATTTGGCGTTGCTCATGATTGAAGGCCGAGGGATTCAATCCGATGTGGGTCAGGCGGTGGAGTGGTTGCAACGGGCCGCCGATCAGGGCGATGCGACGGCGCAAATGACCTTAGGAAGCCTATTTGCCACAGGACGCGGCGTGAATATCGACTTAGCCCGTTCAGCCTACTGGTATCAACAAGCCGCCGAACGCGGGTCTGCGGCCGCTCAAGAGAAGATGGGCGATTTATTTTT
>CAZTIH010000136.1:0-7062 GCA_964613675.1 uncultured Candidatus Competibacteraceae bacterium | reverse complement strand
CCGCCGGGGCAATCCCAAAGCTGGACAGACGTCATTTCCCCCGCCACGAATAAGCAACCTCAAAATTTCATTGAAATTTTTCGCCAAGCGTGCAGTTTTCCTCGGCACTGAAACCCGTCAACCGCACGGCGTTTAATCAGTCAAACCGCAAACTCACCGTAAATTGTGCCCCCCCGAGTTCGCTATCCCCAATCACCAGTTCCCCCTGGTAAAGCTCCTGTACGATCTCTCGTACAATCGCCAATCCGATCCCATGTCCTGGGGTGCTTGGATCTGCCCGTGCGCCCCGCTCAAGTAAACGGTCCCGCAACGCCATCGGAATCCCCGGCCCATCATCTTCAATAACTAACTCCCAACGATGACGCCCCTCTCCACGTGCCTGCACCCGAATTCGATGTTTCGCCCATTTACAAGCGTTTTCCAACAAATTACCGATTATTTCCAATAAATCGCCTTGATCGCCGTAAAAAGCCAGTCCTGGTGCGACTTCTACGGTGATTTTTAGGCCCTTTTCCCGATGAACTTTAGTGAGCGTGTTCACGAGTTGCCGAACATTGCGCGTGGTATCAATCGGTGCCGCCAAGGCAATCCGTCCTGCTGCTGACGCACGCTGTAGCTGATACTCAACCGCTTGATTCATTCGCGATACCTGTTCCCGTAGGGTTTTACGCAACGCGGTCGGGCTTAATTCATCACTGCTGTTCAACACCGCTAACGGTGTTTTCAAACTGTGCGCTAAATCTCCCAACGCATGACGATGTCGTTCAAGGCGCGTGTGATTCTGGTTCACGAGCTGGTTTAACCGTAACGCCAACGGCCGCAATTCCCGAGGTAACCGCGTCGATACCGCCGACTGCTGCCCCGCCTCAATTTGCGAAATCTCCTCCGCCAATTGCCGCAAGGGCCGCAAACTCCAACGTAATACCGCGAGTTGTACCGTCAACAATAAAATCGCCGTCAGCAACAGCCCACTCCATAAATTGCGCCGAAAAGTATCGACCTGTTCCACAAAACGGCGATTATCCTCCGCAATCCAAAAGCTGTAACGCCGTAACTCGTCTCCGACCTCCCAATCCGTCGCCAACCCCAACGCATAAAATTCGCCCTCATCGGCGAGTTCCAGAATCTGAAAGGTATTAATCCCCGGCTGCTCAAGGGGCGGAAAGCTAAATCGCAACCCAATCATGGAATCGCTTCGCCATACCAAACCGCCATAACGATTGATCGCAGCTGCATAAAGTCCCGAATAAGGTGTGGCATAACGCGCTTCGGGGAGTTGTGGGGGCATCGCCAAACGGTTGTCTTCACTGAGTTCTGCAACACCAATCAGCATGTAAACTTGGGCTTGGAGTCGATCCCGCACATTGTCAAGGGCAATTTCGCGAAAGGCACGGTCCAAGGACCAGCCCGTCAGTCCCAAAAACGCCATGAGTACTAGCGATGCCGCCGTAATTTGGCGCAAACCTAGGGACATATCGTGTTCTGCAAAGTTAAGGAAAAAATCAGGAAGTGCGCGGCAACTGGAAGCAATACCCTCGCCCACGCAAGGTTGCGATGGGATTAATGGTTCGTTCCGGATCCAATTTGCGTCGCAGCCGCCCCACCAATACCTCTAATACGTTGCTATCGCGGTCGGCATCTTCCTCGTAAATGTGTTCGGTCAGCTCGGTTTTAGAGACGACTTCGCCCGCATGCAACATCAGATATTCCAATAATTTATATTCATAAGCGGTCAACGCAACGAGTTGGTCGTGAACGGTCACGCTTTGCGCTGAAGTGTCGAGGGTGATCGGATCGCATGTTAATTGAGATTGGGTCCATCCCTGACTTCGACGAACTAACGCCCGTAACCGCGCTAAAAGTTCTTCTAATTCAAAGGGTTTAACCATGTAATCATCGGCACCCGCCTCCAAACCGTCCACCTTATCCTGCCAACGTCCTCGGGCCGTCAAAATAAGGATGGGAAACTTTAACCCGCCCTTACGCCACTTCCGGACGATATCCACCCCCGAAATTTCGGGTAACCCAATGTCCACAATGGCAGCGTCTAGGGGATATTCCTGACCGTAAAAAAGGCCGTCCGAGCCAGTCGCGACCGCATCGACGGCGTACCCTTTTTCGCGTAACGCCGCACTGACCTGTTCTCGCAGTGCCGTCTCATCTTCAACGACTAAAATTCGCATACGGTTCATCTCACAAAAAGGGGAAACGAGGCATTGGACTAACGAATCTGGCCCGTTTGACCATCGACAACGACATCGCGCACCCGACCATTGGGCATCAGTACGCGCACGCGGTACACATAGCGCCCTTGACGATTGGGTTGCCCCTGTACATTCACAACCTGTCCCCCCGTCACCTCAAAAGCAACTCGGGCCGCTTCATCGGCACTAATTAGGGGTTGGGCGTTGAGGCTAAGGGAGAGCAAAAGCAGGAAACACGCGAGTCCCCCTCCTAACATGCTTTTCACGGTTATCATCGTTGGGTTTCATCTTCTGTCATATTGTGGCGAAACCGTAGCGATTTGCGGTGAATCTGCCCTGAAACGCAAAAACGGGCCTTCCCTGTGCCCGCTGATTAAAAGACGAGAAATGAAGAAATTAGGCAGGTTAATTCGTATTGCGTAACCGATCCATCGCCAGTCTCAAGCTGGTTTGTAATCGCCGTAACGCTTGACCCACTTGACCGATTTCATCCGTCGAAGGCAAATCAATGGTCACGCTTAAATCGCCCGTGCTCATTTTGTCAGCAACGGCGGTCAGCGTGGTCACGGGCTTAATCACCATTGAACGCAATGCAAAGTACAGCATGAGCGACAGCGTCATCATGAGGACGATGGCTTGAATGCCGTTGTAAATTAAAGAAGCCATAAACTCTTCTTGCAGAAACCGATCGGTGATGTACACCTCCACCATGCCGATGCGTTCCCCTTGGCGTGCAATATCTTCACGACTGACTACATAGCTCGCGCTTGAAATAGCCGACGTCGCATTTACGGGTTCCCAGTTTTGATTGCGCACCTTGCCTTGAAAAATGGCGTTGTCCTTCACATCGCGAACCAGCAAACCGTACACCTTGTTCTCCTGCATCTCCGACGCGAGCGATTCCTGCACTTGTAGCTCGTCTAAATCCCACATAGGCGTCACGAGTTGACGGGTGAGCCGTTTTGAGACAACTTCCGCAAGGGTATTGAGTTCTTGTTGCATCCGCTGGCGTTCGGTATAGGCGTTGTAGCCCGTAAACGCCCCAAGAATCACGGTGGTGACGACGATGGTCGCCGTGATGAGTTTGGTCTGAATGGTGTTGTACCAAGCGATTTTCACAGGGACATCTCCAAAAGTTGGCGTCACTCTCGTTGAAGCGAGCGATGACAGGGGGTAACACTTCAATTAAGCGATTTGGCCTGTTCTACGAATTGTTTTTCGGCTGTTTTATCGTTGAGTACGCGGCAAAGACGGCTGACGGCATCATCGAAATGCGTCGCCTTACTCAATTCGTCGTTCCCCAAAATATCAGCCATCGGGCCAATAAAACGGGCGAGAAGTTGGATCAACTTTTGGTGTTGTTCGGGACTCAGCGGTGCATTTTTAGCCCCTGAAGAGGATTGTGCCCCCTGCACAGGTCGATGGTTATTGCATTGGTCGAGGAATTGTTGACATTGTCTGGCTCCCGAAATCAAAGGGGCCAACGCCGCCACCGCCGCATCCCAACTCGGAAGGGTTGCAATCTTTTCAGGCCCAACCATTTGTGCCATCGGGCCGAGGAATTGGCCTAAAATTTCGAGTAACTGATTCTGTTGTTCTGTGGAAAATGCGTTGTTGGTCGTGGTCGACGGCGGAGTACTCAAAACAATGTCAAGCTGTTCGAGTAATGCACTCGTAGGGGGCAGCTTTGTGTTGTTTTGCAAACTTACGAGTAGTCCCTCTTGGAAACGGCTACGTACCTCATTGCTTTGCGCCATCAGCGGGAGCGCGTCCAATCCGTAACGCCCTCGAAAGGACAAAAACTCGATGCGCCCCTCGGACAAGCCAATTTGAGCAATGTGTTTACCATCACAGGTGAGAAACATTAACCCTGTCTTGCCAGCGGCGCTCAGTTGGCGCAGTTCCCGAAGACAAGCATCAAAAGGCGCATTGGAAGAAGTCATAGTCAAGGCCATCATGGAATTTGCGACAAGTGTAGCGTTACAGGCTTAGGAAAGGGCAAATGGCACAAGATTCCTCGCGGTGCACAATCGTTGTGTGAAAAATTGCCCAAAACTGTAAGCGATCAATATGGCATCACTATTACAGTTACAGTCCCCTCGGCTACTCCGCAGCCAAAATATGATGGCGCGGCTCAATTCCTTGTTGACGATATTCACGAAACCGCTGTCTTGCCGCCTCACGCTCGGTATCGTCGCCGTTCACCGGATCGAGCAATCGTTCAAATTGACGATAGAAGGGCGGGATTTTTTTACTCAAGGGCACCAAGACCGCGGCGGAGGGAGGCGTTTGTTGACCGTGCCCTATCCAAATGGGGGTCAAGTTCTTCATCTGCTCCGACATCGACGCCTCAAGTCGCGCATGGGGAATAAAGCTCGTTTGCTTAAACCGCCATAAGAGTTCGTCGAGTTCTTCAGCCATTTGCGCGGTTTGCGTCCAGATCAGCACGCTTTGTTGGTGCTTAAATGCCGTTTCCACAAGCCGACAAGCCAATTTCAGTCGACTATCGGGGCGCGCATCGTGAACCAGGTAAAAATCAACCTGCATAGATTACAGCTCCCGTACCAAGCGAAACCCCAAACTGCTCAACCGCATCGTGGGTTCGTTGGCAAAACGACAAGGTGCCCCAATTCCCCGCACCTCGTGAGGCCATCCCCCCCCGCGTAACACCCGCCATGTCGTCGGTGCGGCCTCCGCCTCCGCACACCGCAGGGCATTTTGGTCGAGTGGGGCGCGGTATAACGAACAGGTCCACTCGTACACATTGCCGTGGACGTGGTACAGCCCAAAGGAATTGGTCGCTAGGGTATCGACCGGCGCCGGTAAACGGTTATCCCATCGACTGCCACACCCCCAACAGTTGGCTTGTCCGCGCTGTAATTCATTGCCCCACCAGTAAAACGTCGTGGTATTGCCTCGGGCGGCGTACTCCCATTCGGCTTCAGTCGGTAAGCGGTAACGATGCCCCGTTTGTTCCGTCAACCAGGCCGCAAACTGGAGGGTTTCAAACCAATTAATGTCGATCACGGGCTGACTGTCGCGACCCCACCCCTGATCATTCGGACGACGCGCATTCGTCGCTTTCACAAAGCGGTCGTAATCATCAAAAGTCACTTCATGGCGACCGACCGCAATTCGCCCAATTCGCACATCAGATAGACGATCTTCATCACCACACCCCATCACCTTTTCCGACGGCGATCCCATGTTAAAAACGCCTTCGGGGATGACGATCATTTCGGGGCCATAGCTACCGTCCCGCAAAATGTCCCGAAAAATATAGCCCGGTTGCCCCGGACGGGGGGCGTCGTGAGCTTGTCTTCTAGTGGTTTGCGATTCGCCCGCCTCATAGGGCCAGACGCATAACAGGAGAAAGGTGAGAAATAGTCGTTGCATGGACTTTCCTAGGTTTGAGATCTCGGTTAACGGGCCACGAGGAAAAAGGGAGCAAGTTCGTGGCCTGCGTTCTGAATGGGCGCATACGACGGCATTTTTTCGACATTCTGCCGTGCCGCCGCCACCTGCACCAGTTCAACCAGCCGACGGTATAAATTGGGACCGGGCAAAATCTCCGCGTTCTGACGCAATACCGCCAGCAATTCCCCCGCAAACACCGAGTTTCCCCCCGAGCCCGCGATGGGCGCTAATCCTCCCGACGTTAACGCCGTCCGCGAACGGGCTTGGGTCATTGCTTCCAACCAACGCCGTTGCAGTTCTGGCGTACGCGCCCCCTCGATGAACGAAGTTGCCCCCGCTTCAAGAATGCCCGTGTAACAAGAGTCGGCGATGACCAGCACGTGTTTTGCATTCATCGCGTTGATAATGCTCGTAATTTGGCTGTTACCGATCCAAGAATCGGGCTGATTGGGAAGCGCGTCCGTTGCTTGCCAGAACCCTTCTTCCCCCTGAATCTCGCCATGACCTGCGTAGTACAACAGAAAATTGTCCCCTTCCTTAAGCGTTTGGCGATACGCATCCAGGGCAGCCAGAATGTCCCCTCGATTGACGTCCGTTAACACCTGTACCCGAAAGCCGTAGCGCGTCCGTAACACCTCGCCAATGGCGTTGGCATCCTGAACCGCCGTTTCAAGGGTGGGCAGTTGGGCATGACGACCGTTACCGATGACCAACGCGAAGTAATTTCCGAACGCAACCCCCGAATCACGCGGCACGGGCGCTACATTCGCTACTTGAGTGAGATTGCCACTGCGCGGTGCGGCAGGTTGGGGACGAGCGCGACTTGCAGATGTACGGGATGCGACTTGCGGTGTAGGCGCGCTGGCCTGCGTTGACGACGACAATTCTTCGATTTTCTCTTGACGCAACGCGACTTCATTGGTCAGCAATGCCACCTGTTGACGGGTTCGATTGAGGATCTCGTCTTTTTGGGTTAACTGGTTGCGCAACCGCACGACTTCCGCATTTTCCCGAGGCTGTTCCCGAATGGCGGCTTGAATCAATCCTTGGCTACGTTCCTGTTCCACCAGGGCTTTTTCAAACACCGCGAGCTGTTGACGGGAGGCTTGTTGTAAATCCGCCAGTTGCTGACGTAACAACGCCGCTTCCGAAGCCGCCGTTTCGAGCTGTTGACCGCGTTGTTGGGCTGCGGCCAGTTCGGCTTGTTGACGGGCAAGGTTAGCTTCCAATTCGAGGATGCGCATTTGGGTATCGGCGAGCTGTACGTTGCGTTCGCCTAACCGCTGTTGCAAAGCCGTTGTGTCGGTGAGATTGCCGGTCGGCGTATTCGGCGATGCTTGTTGCGCGAGGGCCTGTTCCGCCTCCCGTAACGCGGTTTCCTGGGCGGCTTGTTGTTCACGCAACCGTACAAGCTCACGTTCACCTTCTCTGCGTTGACGTT
>CAZTIH010000135.1:0-7077 GCA_964613675.1 uncultured Candidatus Competibacteraceae bacterium | reverse complement strand
GAAATTTGAACAGCCAATCCATGAACTCTCAACCCAAAAGCCAACACAACCAACTACTTGTAATAATGGGACAGGAGGTTTTGGGTTGTCTAGGTGGGCAAGCCTGTTCTTCGGCTCACCCGATGGTTCCATCGCTAACCCCCAAAAAATCGCCCGCTGTTCGTCGATCAAACACAACTCGTCGAGTGAATTAGATCACCTGAGAATTCAAGGGGTTGGCTGTACCAGAGACGATCGGCCAGCGCAGCGTCACGATAAACCCTCCCCCCTTCCCATTGTGGGCGGTGATCAGGCCGCCATGATGACGCAGGGCCTGTTGCGCAATCGCCAATCCCAATCCGTGACCGCCACCTTCTCGTTCACGGGCCTCCGATACGCGGTAAAAAGGCTCAAATAACTTCTCCAAATGTTCCGCAGCAACGCCCGGCCCTTGGTCGCGGATGACGATTTCATTGACCGCTAGATGACGCTTTCCCTCGACCCAAATCACGCCATGGTCGGGTGAATAACGTAGCGCATTCCGCAAGACATTCGTAATCGCACTCGCAAATAATCCCCTATCGCCCATTGTGGGAAGCGATCCCGTCACATTGACCGTCACCCGTACATGACGGGGATGTCCCTCGAAATTGACATCCGCTACACAGTGTTCAAGTAATTCTTTGACACAGAAAGGTTGCCAGGGCTGCGGCTCGCCCACTTCCAGCCGTTGTAACTGAAGCAGTTGAGCAATTAATCCTTCCAGTTGATTGGTTTCGCGTTCGATACGGGCCAATTCGCTTTGATTTCCCGTACCGCGTTTAGCAGCCAAGGCCAGAGCGATCTGGATTCGCGCCAAGGGCGAACGTAACTCATGAGATACATCCCGGAGCAAGCGCTTTTGTCCCTGTAACAACTGGGTCAGCCGTTCAGCCATCGCATCAAAATCCCGACTTAATTGCCCAATTTCACCACTCGCACACGCAATATTCGCTCGAGCCGTCAATTCGCCAGCCGCTAATGCTCTTGCGGTCTGTTGGAGACGGCGCAAAGGACGGGTCAAGCGATGGGCAATGACCGCACACACAATGCCAATGCAGGCCGCCAAAATCACAAATGCCGTCAAGGGATTGAGATCAAAACGTGGGGCTTGTGGGTTACGGGCCGCCGCCGCCCGTCGAGAACGGCGTTGAATCACCAGCGTTAATGTGTTGTCGGCAAAGGTATATTGGCGTGCCCGTCGTCGCTGCTGTGACGCCATGTCCCATTCGGCCACCGAAACCAAAGCACCGTGTTCCTGTTGCAAAACTTCGAGCCAAACCCGCACCGCCGTCTCGCCACCTTGACGCCATAGATAGTCTGCGGTCGCGACTAAAGCCGAATTGGGGCCACTCAGCATGACCGTATCTTCCTGATGAGACACGAGCCACGCCGCTAATCCAAAGACCATAAGGGTCGCTAGCCAGTACCCTAAAAAAATCTGCCAAAACAGGCGCATCGGACGGATTTAAGTTGGGGGGTTGGAAGAGGTGAATTCGCTGAGATTCATCGTTTCACCAATAAATACCCCACGCCACGCACCGCCTGAATACGGGGTTCCCCATCCGACAACGGCCCCAATTTGCGCCGTAAATTGCTGATATGAACGTCGATGTTGCGATCAAAACGCCCTAATTTGCGATTTAACACCTGTTCGCTTAACTCGGCTTTCGAGACAATTTGGCCTACATGGCGCAAGAGATACTCCAAAAAACCAAACTCCGCCCCCGTCAGTTCCAAACGCTGTTCGCCACACCATCCTTGTCGTGCTGCGGGGTCCAAGCGAATGTCCCCGTACTGTAATTTTTCTTCGACGACCGGTTGAGTGCGCCGCAGGATGGCCCGCAATCGTGCCACCAGTTCCCGAGGATGAGCCGGTTTCGCCAGGTAATCATCGGCCCCGAGTTCTAGGCCAATAATCCGATCGACTTCCTCACCCCGCGCCGTCAGCATCAGAATCGGACAGCGCGAAAAACTCCGTAATTGGGGCAAAAACTCAAACCCCGAGAGTTTGGGCAACATGGCATCGAGAATAATTAAGGCAAAATCGTGCGTTTTGCAGAGCGTTAAGCCCGTTTGCCCATCATAACAGGCCGTGACGAGGAAACCTTCGTCATTTAGAAACTCCGTGAGCAGTTCACAGAGCGCCCGATCATCGTCGATGAGTAGCAGTGAAATCGCTGACATATTAAGGGGAAAACAGCGCGTCGCTTTGAGAAGCACCCTAGCTTACCGAAGCATTCTATTTACCTCAAAAAATTCCGATGTTAGGAGGAGCTATTTTATGGTTTTCAAAGCCTACGACATTCGCGGACAAGTGCCCGGCGAGTTAGACGACAATTTTATGCGTCAATTGGGACGCGCCTACGGTGCCCAATTTTCCCCCACCACCCTCGCAGTGGGTTACGACGCGCGGTTAAGTAGTCCAGCCCTCGCGGCGGCGTTGGTCAAGGGATTGACCGAAAGTGGCGTATTGGTTGCGGAATTGGGGCGGTGTGCGACAGAACAGGTCTATTTTGCCAGTCAGTTCTGTGACGGCGGTCTCATGGTCACCGCCAGTCACAATCCCGCCCATTGGAATGGTGTCAAATTGATCGGGCCTGGCGCGACGCCAGTGAATCGTGAACAGTTAATTCAATTACAGGATGCGCTGGCTCAACAATTACGGGCAGAGCGATCGTTGGGAGACCGAGCGCCTTACACCGCCCACGCCGACTATTTAATGCAGCTCGCTCACTACCTCCCTCCCCTTCCCGTCCCCGTTAAACCCTTGAAAATCGTGGCAAATGCGGGAAATGGCGTGATGGGCGAATTAGTCGATCAGTTCACCGCCCATTATGCGCAACATCACGGCGGGAGGTTGCCGATTGAGTGGGTCAAGTTGCAATGGACCCCCGATGGGCGTTTTCCCTTTGGTGTGCCGAATCCCTTGTTGTCCGAGTCCCGCGAGACCACTACCCAAGCAATTCTCGAAACGCAGGCCGATTTTGGCGTGGCGTGGGACGGCGATGGGGACCGATGTTTCTTTTTCGATGACACAGGACAGTTTATTGAAGGCTATTACATCGTGGGGTTACTGGCCGAAATTTGGCTTAAACACGCGCCGGGAAGTGCCATCGTTCACGATCCTCGGCTTATTTGGAACACGCAAGCGAAAGTGAATGCCGCAGGGGGCATCCCCGTTCAGAGCCTGACGGGGCACGCCTTCATGAAGGCCAAAATGCGGGAAGTTAATGCGATTTATGGCGGCGAGATGAGTGCACATCATTATTTCCGTGCGTTTGCTTTTTGCGATTCGGGCATGATTCCGTGGTTAATGATCGCGCATCATCTCCTCGTGACCCAATGTCGCTTGCGCGAATTAGTCGAGGAGGCTCTAAACCAGTATCCCTGTAGCGGAGAACGTAATTTTATTCTGAATTATCCCAAACGCGCGATTGAACGGGTTCGCGACTACTTTGCCAATCAAATCATGGGGATAGATGAAACGGATGGGTTGAGTCTTGATGGGGGAGACTGGCGATGCAACCTGCGATGTTCCAACACCGAGTCGTTACTCCGTCTAAATGTCGAGACGCGTGCCCAACCCGCTCTCCTCAATACCCGTGTTGAGGAAATTCAACAGTTAATCCTCTCCGAATCGTAGGCCCATCCTGCGAAAGAACCCATATTTTAATTGGCACTAAACCTGTGCCATTTCCCTATTTGACCCGCGTCGCCCGAAGGTTTAGAACATTTTGCTGTCTTTTTTGGAATTATTAAAATGAATCGTTATTTGTTATCGCATCTTGATCGTCTCGAACAGGAAAGCATCCACATCATTCGCGAGGTCGTTGCCGAGTTCAAAAACCCCGTTTTGCTGTTTTCGATTGGTAAGGATTCGATGGTTTTGTTGCGGCTGGCGGAAAAAGCGTTTTATCCGGCCAAAATCCCGTTTCCCCTACTCCACGTGAATACCACCTTCAAATTTCGGCAAATGATCGAATTTCGGGATCAATTGGTGAAAGATCGGGAGCTTGAATTACGGGAATGGATTAACCAAACGGGCGTTGAAAATAATGTGAATCCCTTCGATTACGGCACCCAGAAATACACCCACATTATGAAGACGGAAGCCCTCAAGGCGGCGCTAAATCACTATCAATTTGATGCGGCTTTTGGGGGGGCGCGGCGCGATGAAGAAAAAAGCCGTGCCAAAGAGCGCGTGTTTTCGTTTCGCGATAAATACCAGCAATGGGATCCGAAAAATCAACGCCCCGAGTTGTGGAACCTCTATAACAGCCGAATTAATGCGGGTGAGTCGATTCGCGCCTTTCCGATCTCCAATTGGACCGAATTAGATGTCTGGTTTTACATCTACAAAGAGCAAATTCCGATGGTGCCGCTGTATTTTGCGGCGGAACGTCCCGTCGTTAATCGGCATGGGGCGTGGATTATGGTGGACGATGATCGGTTGCCTTTAGCCCCCAACGAGACCCCGCAAATGCGTTCTGTACGGTTCAGAACGTTGGGGTGTTATCCGTTAACCGGGGGAATTGACTCTAACGCCACCACATTACCCGAGATCATTCGCGAAATGCTCAGCAATCGGAGTTCGGAACGCCAAGGCCGAGTCATTGATTTTGATGAAGCCGGTTCGATGGAAGAGAAAAAACGCGAAGGGTATTTTTAATCTCATGAGTCCTATCCCTATGTCCGAAACTTCTTCAGAACTCGCCTCGTTCGATGTCTTCTTTCAAGACGATCAGAACAAAGACCTATTGCGACTGCTCACCTGTGGCAGTGTAGATGATGGCAAGTCCACGCTGATTGGGCGTCTGCTCTTCGATGCGAACGGGATTTTTGACGACCAACTGGCGGCGGCCAAACGCGATTCTGCAAAATACGGCACCACGGGCGAAGAGATCGACTTTGCGCTGTTGATGGATGGATTAAGTGCAGAACGCGAACAGGGCATCACAATCGACGTGGCCTATCGTTATTTTGCAACGCCCAAGCGCAAATTCATCATCGCCGACACCCCCGGTCACGAGCAGTACACCCGCAATATGGCGACTGGCGCTTCGACGGCCGATTTAGCGATCATCTTGGTGGATGCGCGGAAAGGCGTCTTGGATCAGACCCGACGGCACGCATTTATCGCAACTTTACTGGGCATTAAGCGTCTAGTAATTGCGGTGAATAAAATGGATTTAGTGAATTACGACGCCCAAGTATTTGATCAGATTTGTCGAGACTGTCGTAATTTCGCTGCCCGACTCCCCGGGGCAGATTTGCATTTTATTCCGCTCTCTGCATTAAAGGGCGAAAATGTCGTGGAACCCAGTCCCAATATGCCGTGGTTTAAGGGCGCACCTTTATTAGCGCATTTAGAAACCGTGCATGTGGACGCCGACCGTAACTTGGTCGATTTACGGTTCCCGATTCAGTATGTTTTGCGTCCAAATCAAGACTTTAGAGGCTATGCAGGAAACATTGTGTCGGGGCGATTGCGCGTTGATGATGTCATTACCGTGCTCCCTTCCGGCAAGCAAAGTCGCGTTAAACAATTATTTGTCGGTGAAGAATCGCGGGAGGAGGTTTATGCCCCCTTGGCGATTACGGCGGTCTTGGCGGACGAATTAGACATTAGTCGAGGCGATATGATTATTCACCCGAATAATTCACCCTCCCTAATTAATACCTTTGAAGCTATGCTTGTTTGGTTAAATGAGAAGCCCGCCCAATTACACAGTAGCTATCTCATTAAGCACTGCACCACCCAAACGACGGCGCAAATTCAGACGCTACGGTATCGGGTCAATGTCAACGATCTCCACCGCGAAGCGATTTCCGAACTGAATCTGAACGACATCGCTCGCGTGCGTTTGGAGGTGGCGCGTCCGCTCGCCGTCGATCCGTACACCAAAAATCGCAGTACGGGGGCCTTTATTCTGATTGACCGTTTGACCAATGCGACCCTTGCGGCGGGCATGGTGTTGGATCGTCAACCGGCGGATGCCGCGTTAAGTCGTCGCCGGGACGCCCTCGATGCCGGTCAACACGTTCATCCCCAACGCAGTCGCGTCACGGCAGCGCAGCGGGCCGCCCAATGGCAACAACAGCCCTTCACGATCTGGTTTACCGGGTTGCCCAGCGCCGGTAAAACCACCCTCGCATATGGTTTGGAGGCGGCATTGTTCGCACGGGGCCATATCGCCTGTGTCTTGGACGGAGAAAATATTCGGCTGGGGGTCAGTCGAGATTTGGGGTTTTCTCCCGAGGATCGTTTTGAAAATCAACGACGTACCGCAGAAATGGCCAAGCTCCTGAATGAAGCGGGATTAATTGCCATTGTCGCCGTGCTTGCCCCAGTCGATGCGGACCGCGAACAGGTTAAGCGATTGATTGGTCAAGAAAATTTTGTGCAAGCCTATTGCAACGCGCCCCTTGAAATTTGTGAACAGCGCGACGCCACCGAGTTGTACGCAAAAGCCCGACGCGGCGAGTTAGCACGGGTCACTGGCATCGACGCCCCGTTTGAACCCCCAACGCAGCCCGATCTCGTCCTAGACACCGCACAACAATCCCCCGACGAATGTATCGCGCAAATTTTGGCCTTACTGACCCCCCGTTACGGATTGCGCCCATGAGGCAACCCCCGTTTTCGTGGACTCTAAACCGTTGCCAACAGCTTGAATTAGAAAGAATTTCAGCGGGTTGGCATGGGGAACCGCGTTATCCTCGTTGTGATGAGGTCAGCGAGTTAGACGGCTTGACGGTGCAGGCGGAATGGACGACTCGCCTGATCCTCGGTTCTACGGTGAGGTTGCGGGACGAGGAGGGCGTGATTCGAGGGCAACTGCGGGTGAACGGCATGGCGCGCAGTTCGGAAGGTCTGACGCTCTCGGGGGATTTACGGCCCCTCACACCTTCTCCGTGGCCCACATTTACCGACATTCAGACCCGAGTGCAGCCTTCAGATACGCTCATTTGGGCGGTCAAATCGCCAGAATTGACTGCTGAAGTGGAGAAGATGGCGGCGAAAACCGAACAACTGCTGGTGCTATACGATGCAAA
>CAZTIH010000134.1:0-7101 GCA_964613675.1 uncultured Candidatus Competibacteraceae bacterium | reverse complement strand
AGACATTGCGTTTTTACCATTCATGTGCACTTGGTCTTTGTGACCAAATATCGGCATCACGTTTTTGATGCCGACGCCATTGCTCGGCTGCGAACGATCTTTGAGAAAGTCTGCACAACCCTGGAGGCGCGGGTGATCGAGGTTGATGGCGAAAGAGACTATGTTCATGTGCTGGTGGAGTACCCACCCAAACTGGCGATCTCTACGCTCGTGAATAGTCTTAAAGGGGTCTCTAGTCGCTTACTCCGAAAGGAGCGACCTGACATTCAGAACCACTACTGGAAAGGCGTTCTGTGGTCGCCATCTTACTTTGCCGCATCCTGTGGGGGCGCTCCCATCTCGATGATTCGCCAATACATCGAGCAGCAGCAGACGCCTGACTGAGTGGCGGTTTCATCGTCGTACTATCCTTCCCCGCCCTGAAGGACGGGGCTTATCCCGCATTTCGGTCCCGGCTCCATCCGCTTCACCCGTTACCCACCTTCGTACAAGTTGTCGTCGCGGATTTTTTTCGTTAGGGTGCGCGGCTTTTTCCACCCACTCCTTGCTGCACCGTTTCTTCACGAATGCGGGCGGCAATTCCACGAGGAGCTTATGCGTCACTACGAAATTGTATTCATCGTTCACCCTGACCAAAGCGAACAGGTCAGCGGCATGATCGACCGTTACCGCGCACTGATCGAAGGCGATCAAGGCAAAATTCACCGTTTGGAAGACTGGGGCCGTCGCCAACTGGCCTATCCCATCCTAAAACTGGTGAAAGCCCACTATGTATTGATGAACATCGAATGTACCCAAGCGGTGCTCAACGAGTTGGAAAGCACATTTCGCTTCAACGATGCGATTTTGCGCCACCTCGTCATTGCGCGGGACGATGCAGTCACCGAACCTTCACCGCTGGCAAAGGGCCGTGAAGAGAAAGAAGACCGGCGCCGCGTACAAGACGGCTTAGAAGCCTATTAAATTCGTCGAGAACCTTGGTCCTTCACTTCGGCCAATCTCTCTTAATTTTCCCCTGATGACTTAGGAATTTTGGATTATGTCGCGTTTTTTCCGTCGCAAGAAATTCTGTCGGTTTACGGCAGAAAACGTAGTCGAGATCGACTACAAAGATTTGAATTTATTGAAAAATTACATCAGCGAGACGGGGAAAATCGTCCCTAGTCGCATCACCGGGACACGCGCCCGTTACCAACGTCAGCTCTCGACCGCCGTCAAACGGGCACGATTTTTAGCCTTGCTTCCCTACTGCGATAGCCATTAATCGGGGCATTTCCCCGACCTTTCCCTCTCCAGCCAAGTTTTCCTGTTCTCATGCGCGATTTTCTCAATTATTGGTTAGCAAATCCGAGTCGGGCGACGAGTGGGGTGGTGGGATTAACCTTCCTCTCGCTCTTTTTCCCCTTGGTCTTGCCCTTTGGGGCGGCAATGGTGGGTCTGGTCGCACTCCGCCACGGACCCAAGGCGAGTATTGAGATCATCGGGTACGCCACCCTCACCTTGTTAATTGTGTCTTGGGTTTTGGGGGGGAACAGCGCGGGGATCTTGGGATTGGCCTTAAGTTACTGGTTACCAGTAGGGATTGCAGCGGGGCTATGGCAACAGACCGGGGCGCTCGCTTGGGTGTTGTTGGGGCTTACATTGCTCGCATGGGGCTTTATCGTCCTGTTGTACGCAGTATTAACCGATCCTGCGGCGTGGTGGCTCGATTTTTTAAATCACTCCCGTTTGGCGAATGTCCCCGCCCTAAACGAATGGTTACAAGCATTACGTGACCTTGCCCCCCTATTTCCGGGACAGGCCGCTGTTTCCCTGCTGATCTTGTGGTTGGTCTCACTCACGATTGCGCGGGCTTGCCTAGCTCAGGTTCGCGAAACGCCCTCCTTTCGGGCGGAATTTCGGGAGTTACGGTTAGGGAAAGGGGTAGCTGCTTTGGCGCTTCTCGTATTTGTGTCATCGCTACTGCTACAGCTCCCTTTTCTCATTAATTTGAGCCTAGTGTTGCTCGTGATTTATCTCATCCAAGGGTTATCCCTCCTTCACGGGGTATCCTATCGGCGGAAGTGGTCGCCTTATTTTCTGATGGTGATTTACTTATTACTGCCGATTTTTTCCGAACCGCTCATCATTTTTGGCGTGGCGGATGCGTGGGCGGATTTTCGCCGACGAATTCCCTCGCGCCGGTAGGAATTGCTCATGGAAATCATCCTGTTACAAAAAGTCGAAAACCTCGGCAATCTCGGCGACCGCGTGCGCGTAAAACCCGGGTATGCCCGCAACTATCTCATCCCCCAAGGCAAGGCCACTGCCGCCACGAAAGCCAACTTAGAAGCGTTTGAGGCCCGCCGTGCCGAACTCGAAAGTCGCGCTTTTGAAGCCTTATTGGGTGCACAAGAACGCCAACAACAGCTTTCCGAACTCGTCGTAACCCTCTCGGTGAAGGCGGGGAACGAAGGCCGCTTATACGGTTCGGTAGGCTCTACGGATATTGCCGAAGCGGTGACGGCGGCGGGCGTTGAACTCAACAAGCTCGAAGTTCGCATGCCCAATGGACCTATTCGTCAAGTTGGGGAATACGAAGTGGAAATTCGCTTACACACCGAAGTCAGCACCAAAATTATGGTGCACATCATTGCGGAAGACGCAACCTAAACGCCTAAACAGGAGATATTTGGTTAACGCATTGTTTTTGCGGGATTTTTTCTAAAGTTTCCCAGGTTCACAGTGCACATTTCCCCTTGACGGAACCTCGGTTTGTCACTGCCTTTTCATCCTTAGCCGCCGCTCTACACTGGGCGGCTTTTCCGTTTTTGGAGGGTCGTCATGTTTCAAACGCTGCCGCCAACCGCGTCGTCTGGGGGAGTTAATGGGCTTCCGCGCCGATCCTCAACCGGAGGTTTACGAACGCCGCCCCATGATTTAACAGCGGAACAGTCGGTATTGGGGGGGATTTTGTGGGAAGCTGCCCAACTTGACATGGCCTGTGAGTTCATTCGGCCCGAGGATTTTTACGATCCGCGTCACGCCCGCATTTTTGCCGCCATGATGGATTTACACGCCCAAAGTCGTCCGGCCGATCGCAGTTTGGTGAGCAATTGGTTGCTCGAACGAGGGGAACTCGAAGCGATTGGCGGCACCCGCTATCTCATTGAACTTGGCCGCGATACCCCAAGCCCCAGCCTCACCGCGTATTACGCCAAAATCGTTCAAGAATGCGCGGTACGTCGTCGGTTAATTCGGGCCTGTCAGGAAGCGATTGACATTGCCCATCAACCCGACGAACGCGATTTGGCCGAAGTGTTGGATGCTGCTGAAACCAAGGTTTTTGAGATTGCCAATCATCTCAAGGGAATGGAGAAGCTGCCCAGCATGGGCGACACCCTCACCCAAACCTTGGAACAGCTTCAAAAACTCAGCGAAATCGACGGCCCGGTCACGGGGATTTCCACTGGGTTGATCGACTTTGACGAAATGACGGCGGGGCTTCAAAAGGGGGATTTGGTGATCGTTGCGGGTCGGCCCTCTATGGGAAAAACGACGCTCGCGATGAATTTTGTACAGCATATCGCTATCCACTTAAATCAGCCGGCCTTGGTGTTTTCGATGGAGATGAACCGCGTACAGCTCACCATGCGATTGCTTGCGAGCGTGGGCCAAATCAACCAACAGGCCATTCGACGCGGGAAATTTTCCCCTGAAGAACTGGAATCGCTGGGTCACGCCGTCGAACAGCTCGAAAAAACCGTCATCCTCATCGACGATACGCCCGGTTTGGGCCCTGCGGAGATGCGGGCGCGGGCGCGGCGACATGCCCGAGAGGTGGGGCAACTCGGCATTGTCATGGTGGATTACATTCAGCTGATGCAGGTCCCGGGGACCAAAGAAAATCGTGCGACGGAAGTAGCACAAATTAGCCGAGCGCTTAAGGGGTTGGCTCGGGAACTCGAAGTCCCGGTGGTGGCGCTCTCCCAGCTCAATCGCGGTTTAGAGTCTCGTAGCGACAAACGCCCGTTGATGAGTGATTTACGGGAGTCTGGGGGGTTAGAACAGGATGCGGATTTAATCGTGTTTATTTATCGCGATGAGGTTTACGACAAGGAGTCCCCTCAAAAGGGGGTAGCGGAACTCATCGTGGGGAAACAGCGCAACGGCCCGATTGGAACGGTGAAAGCGCGTTTCTTTGGCGAGTACAATCGTTTCGACAATTTAGTCAGTACCGACTACGAAGAGGATTTTTAATGCGTCCAACGAGGGTTGAAATCGACCATGCCGCGCTTCGGCACAACCTTGCACGCCTCCGACAGCTCGCGCCTCAATCTCAAATTTGGCCGGCCATCAAAGCCAACGCATACGGTCATGGACTATTACGCGTTGCGAAAACGCTGGCGTTTGCCCAAGTCGATGGGTTTGCGGTGGCGTGCGTCGAAGAAGCGATGGCCTTGCGACAGGCTTACTTTGACCAGCGAATTTTGTTGTTGGAAGGCCCTATGGATGCGGACGATCTGTTTACCGCCTACCTTCACAACCTAGATTGTGCGGTGACCACCCCTGAGCAAGTTCACCTGATTTGCCAAGTGGGTCTGATTCCACCGAGGCCGCAGACGGTGTGGTTAAAGCTCGATTCGGGGATGCACCGATTAGGGCTGATGCCGAATGAGTTTCGCGAGGCGTTTGTACAACTTCAGCAGAGTCCGCAAGTGACGGCGGTGAATTTGATGACCCACTTTGCCTGTGCCGACCTGCCAGATCACCCCTTAAACGCCCAACAGTGGGAGACCTTTCAAGCGGTGACCGCCGATTTACCGGGAAAGCGGTCTCTCGCCAATTCGGCCACGATTTTGCGGCGACCGACAGCGCACGGCGATTTACTTCGTCCGGGGTTGATGATCTACGGGATGTCGCCTTTTGCGGAGGACACGGCGGCGGATTGGGGATTGCGTCCCGTGATGACCTTCAAAACGGCGCTCATCGCCGTGAAAACCGTTCCAAAAGGGGAAACAGTGGGGTATGGCGCCACGTTTGTGTGTCCAGAAACGATGCCCATTGGGATTGCGGCGGTGGGGTATGGCGATGGCTATCCCCGTCATGTGCCGTCGGGCACGCCGATTTTGGTGAACGGACAACGGGCTGCCTTGGCGGGGCGGGTGTCGATGGATCTCATCGCGGTGGACTTGCGCGGACTGACGGCGGCGGTGGGGGATGAGGTGGTGTTGTGGGGGAACGGGTTGCCCGTGGAAATCATCGCCCGTGCAGCCCAAACCATTCCCTACACCTTAACGACGGGGATTACGGGGCGCGTTCGAGCTGATCACCGTTGAGGTCGCAAACATAACATTTTTGAGTTGGGCGTCTTTTTCAGTTCCGCTGAGCCACATCAATGATATAGAATGATGACTATAAGTATCAATTCAGGGCATTGTTAATGCTAGACACCGCAAACATCACACCAAGATATATTGACGTTGATCGACAAAAGTCTGACGGCGCGACCTATACGCCCATAGCTTTTGCAAGGTTTGTTGCTGAGCAAATGCTTCAGGTGGCTGAGTTGCCCAAGAGTGGAAAAATACGTGTTCTTGATCCTGCATGTGGCGACGGTGCTCTGCTCGATGCATTAATTAAAAATTTGCCGCCCGAATTCAGAAAGCGTGTTGAGGCGGTTGGTTACGATACTGATCCAGAAGCCCTTCGGATTGCATCTCAGCGTCTTCGGCAAGACTTCCCTGAATTGGATGTGAGCCTTGAACAGAAAGATTTTCTTGAGCACGTTCTCAATCTAAAGGGGGGTGGCGACCTTTTTTCGGCAGGCGAAGTGCAGGAGCCTTTTCACCTGGTTATCGCCAATCCGCCTTATGTGCGCACACAAATCATGGGCGCTCAACAGGCTCGGCAACTCGCTCAAAGTTTTGGACTAACCGGCCGAGTTGATCTTTATTACCCATTCTTGCTAGGAATTTCTCAAGTATTGGCGGATAACGGCGTGACGGGCGTAATCACCTCAAACCGATTCATGACCACAAAATCAGGTCAAGCAGTGCGACGTGCCATGCTTTCGCGCTTTCGTATCTCGCACGCTTGGGACTTTGGTGATACCAAACTCTTCGCTGCTGCGGTTTTGCCATCGGTATTATTGGCTCGCGGCACTCAAGATTCACAACACCCACATACCAATGGAATTGCTTATTCGTCTATTTACGAAACCAACGATACCGCGGTTGCAGAAGCTGAGGATGTTTTATCTGCCTTGAACGCAGATAACGACACCGTGATTGCAATTCCAGATGGTCGGCATTTCAGAGTTCGTCATGGGGTACTGGACAATGGGGGAGACCCCGAAGGTATTTGGCGTGTTGCTAATCAAGCCACAGATCAATGGTTGGCAACAGTTGAAGCTAATACATGGGAAACATTTCGAAGGATCGGAAAAATAAGAGTCGGTGTGAAATCGACGGCAGACAAAATATTCATTCGTAACGACTGGAGCAATCTTCCTGAGGGGCGGCCGGAATTGCTTCGACCTTTGATAACTCGAAAATGCGCACGTCGATTCAAAGCCGTCATACCAGAAAATGCCAAACACATTAAAGAAATCCTTTACCCATATGAAGTGACGGAGAATGGTCGCGTCGCTGTTGATTTGGGCCGCTACCCAAAAGCGGCGAGCTACTTGGAAAAGCACCGAGAAGCTCTCGAAGCGCGCACATACCTCATCGAAGCTGGCCGTAAATGGTATGAATTATGGGTGCCGCAAGATCCTGCTGCGTGGCGATCGCCAAAACTTGTGTTCCCTGATATTTCCGACAAGCCCATTTTCTGGATTGACACGGACGGCGGTGTTGTTAACGGGGAATGCTATTGGTTGCAATGTGAAAACAAAGACGAGCAAGATTTACTGTGGTTGGCACTTGCAGTGGCTAACTCGTCGTTTATTGAGGCCTTCTACGATCACCGATTCAATAACAAGCTTTATGCTGGGCGGCGACGCTACATCACTCAATACGTCGAGTTGTTCCCACTACCCAACCCGAAGTTCGATGAAACTATGGTAATCATCGACTTGGCAAAAATAATTCACGCCAAGACATCCTCGGCAGAGGCCGA
>CAZTIH010000133.1:4777-7101 GCA_964613675.1 uncultured Candidatus Competibacteraceae bacterium | reverse complement strand
AGGACTTTTAACCTACCCCCCTTTAAGTCTCGATACCTAGTAGTTTTAGAGAGAAAATATGTTTTCCATTTTTGCGGATTTTGCCTCGTGGTTAGTCTATTTCGTCATAGGGCTGAGTCCTGAAACAAAGTTGGGGCAATCGCTCCACTTCTTTATCGAAGACACCACCAAAATCTTTTTTCTGCTGGTGGTGATGATTTATTCCATCGCGTTGCTTCGGGCGTCGCTCAATATCGAGCAGGTGCGGGATTATTTGGCCCGTAAACATCGCATTGTGGGGTACTTTTTAGGGAGCCTGTTTGGGGTAATTATGTCTTTACATTTTCCCGTCGGTAACGCAGCGATCATTCTCGTGAACCCTTAGACGGCCATTTTTCGGGAACGGGATCGTACCCCCACCCGCCCCAAGGGTGACAGCGCAACAGCCGTCGAATCCCTAAAGCCCCCCCCCGAACAACGCCAAACCGTTCGATAGCCGTCGCCATGTAGCGCGAACAGCTTGGGTCGTAACGGCAGTGCGCTCCCAGTAAGGGACTCACGCCGAGTTGGTAAACGCGAATCAACGCCAGTAACCCCCGTTTGATCAACGCCATAAATCAGTCTCGCGATCCATAAAATGTCGAGCGACCTCCACAAGTTGGTAATTTTGCCGTGAATGGTGCAAAGCAACGAATAGAAATCTTAGACGGTCAGTCTATTTAATCTCATTTAACTTTCAGGAAGCGCTCGATGAAGCGATTGATTTTACTGATGCTCGTAGCGACGGCTGCCTTGGCCCAACCGCCGGCTCAAGTGGGCGTCGATGCAGTGCGACAGGAAAATATGTCCCAAACCGTGCCCGTTCTAGGACGCCTCGTTGCCCGCCAAAGTGGGGTGGTAGCGGCGAGAATTGCTGGGCCTGTTGCTCAGGTACGGGTGCAGGTGGGCGACCGCGTACGGCTTAACGATCCCCTCGTCCTCCTCGACACCTCCCGTTTGCAAATCGCTAAAACCCTCGCCGAACGACAAGTCGCTGAGTTCACCGCCCAAATTGCCACCGCCCGCGCCCAAGAGGAGTTGGCGATGAAAGATCTCGACCGCCTCGAACGACTTCGCAATTCTCCCGCTTTCTCGCCGAGCGATTACGACAACCGCGTTCAAGCCGTGGCGGTGGCTCGTAGCCTGCGTCAGGAAGCCGAGGCCCGTCGTGCGCGGGGCGAAATTGCCATTCAAGCAACACAAATCAATTTGGATGACGCCCTCATTCGTGCCCCATTTGACGGCGTGGTGCTGAATCGACATGTGAGCGTCGGGGCCTGGTTGGGGGAGGGGGATAATGTGATTACGCTTCTCAACGACCGCGATTTGGAACTCGAAGCCGATGTGCCCGTGCAGTATTTGGTGGGACTGTCTTTAGGTCACCCTGTCGCTGCTCAGTTTTCCAATGGCGTCACAGGGCAGGTCACGGTTCGCGCCATTATTCCCGATCAAAACCCCGCTGCTCGTACTCAGTCGGTGCGGTTTTCCCTGGACTTCGAGGCGTTACAACGACCCGCCGTCAATCAAGAAGCAACCCTTTCCCTCCCTGCTGGCGCTGCGGAGACAGTGGTGTCGGTGGATAAAGATGCGCTGTTACACAGCCCGCAAGGGTCAATGGTATTTGTAGTCGATAATGGGGTTGCTCAACCGCGTCCCGTTCAGATCGGCCCGGCGCTTGGGAATCGCTTTCAAGTCCTCGACGGCTTACGGCCTGGCGATTTGGTGGTGATTCGCGGCAATGAACGACTTCGTCCCGGCCAGAGCGTCGCCATTTTGGAGAATCCCTCGTGAATGGACTGATTCGCGCTGCGATTGAGCGTCCTGTTGCGGTCATTGCCGCAGTTTTAATGGTGCTCATGTTTGGGGGACTGGCCCTAACGAGTATTCCCGTCCAGTTAGCGCCGGATGTGCGTAAACCCATCATCACGATCACGACCGACTGGTTTGGGGCTGCACCGGCCGAGGTCGAGCGGGAGATTGTGAACCGTCAGGAAGAAGTCCTTAAAGGGCTGGAAGGATTAAAGGAGATGATTTCTTCATCTCGCAATAGTCAAGCCGAGATCACCTTGGAGTTTGCCCCTGGCCAGAATATGGATCGAGCGTTGTTATTGGTGAGCAACCGATTGGGACGAATTAATGGTTATCCAGACCGAGCCAATGAACCGGTTTTGCAGTCGGCGGGATCGGAAGACAGCCCCATTGCGTGGATGGTGTTACAGCGTTTGCCGGGAGAAACCAGCAATACCGTGCTGGTTAAGCTTGAAGGCAATAATCCGGCCGGTTCGGTCAAAGACCGTCCGGCGATC
>CAZTIH010000133.1:0-4767 GCA_964613675.1 uncultured Candidatus Competibacteraceae bacterium | reverse complement strand
TTGCCGGGAGAAACCCGTGAAATTCACACCTTTGGGGATTTTGTTGAGGATGTGGTGAAGGCGCGGTTGGAACGGGTACCGGGGGTGAGTCGCGTGAATGTGTTTGGAGGGAGCCAGCAGGAGATGCACGTACGCATTGAACCTCGTCGGTTGGCCGAACAGGGCATCACGGTGGATTTTCTTCTGGATGCGTTGCGGAACGCGAATGTAGCGTCGTCGGCGGGCTTTGTGGACGAAGGCAAACGTCGTTATGTCGTGCGAACGGAAGGCGAACTCAATAGCCTCGATGCCGTAAGACAGGTTTTGGTGCTCAGTCGCGTGGAACCCAATGGGCGACAAGTGCGCGTGACCGTGGGCGATATTGCGGAGGTCAGTTACGGCTACAGCGAACCGGCGGCACGGATTCGGCGACTGGGCGGAGCGGCGTTGGCCATTAACGCGGTACGGGAGAGCGGGGCCAATGTCATCGAGACGATGAAGGGGATTCGCGAGGCGCTGGCCGAACTGAATGTGTCGGCGTTACCGCGCAATGGCGTGTTTATCGAACAGGTGTACGACGAAACGGTGTACATCAACCAGGCCATCGAGATGGTGACCCAAAACCTCTGGATGGGCGCAACCCTTGCTGCGGGGGTGTTGTTGTTATTTCTGCGCTCGTTGGCCGCAACGCTCATTATTGGCTTGGCGATGCCAGTGTCGATTATCGGGACATTTGTGGTGATGGCAGCGATGGGGGCGTCGATCAACGTGATTTCGTTGGCGGGACTGGCCTTTGCGGTGGGCATGGTGGTGGACGCGGCGATTGTGGTGTTGGAGAACATTTTTCGGTTGCGCCAACAGGGGCTGCCGATAGGTCAGGCGTGTTTTGAAGGGGCGCGTCAGGTGTGGGCGGCGGTGTTGGTCTCGGTCTTGACCACGGTGATGGTATTTATCCCCCTTCTCAATCTCCAGCTCGAAGCGGGTCAACTGTTTCGGGACATCGCATTGGCGATTACGGTCTCGGTGAGCCTATCGCTGGTGGTGTCGATCACGATGATTCCGGCCCTAGCGCGGCGACTTTTGGGGGGGGACGCGGTGGTGCGACTCCACGAAACCCGTCGTATTTGGCCGGTGGATGTTCTAGCACGGGGGTTTAGCCGACTGGTGTTGGGGGGAAACGGGCTGTTGTTGCGCTCCCGAATATTGGCGTTGATTTGGGTGACGGGGGTGTTGGCGGGTTCGCTGTGGGTGAGCGTCACATTTTTACCCAAACTCGAATATCTACCCGAGGGCAATCGCAACCTGATTTTTGGCGTGATGGTGCCGCCGCCGGGCTACAACCTCGACACCATGACCCAAATAGCCAATCGCATCGAAGCTGCGGCCCGTCCTTTGTGGGCGACGGAGACTGGCCCCGAGCCGAGTCCGGAGGGGTTACCCAAGATCGAGAACTTTTTCTTTGTTGCAACCCGCACTAATACCTTTATTGGTGCGGCGGCGGTGCAGGGCGAGCGGGTGGGCGAGTTAATTGGACCGTTGAGCGGACCGATGTTTGAGGAACCGGGCACCTTTGGCTTTGTGACGCAACCGTCGATTTTTGGGCGCGGCATCGGCGGGGGACGGGCGATTAATCTCGATATTTCCGGCCCCGACCTAGGGGAAGTGATTCGCGTTGCTCAACAGGCGGCAGGGTTAGTGGCTCAGAACCTACCCATGCAGGAGGGCCATCAATTTCGTCCCTTACCGGGCCTTGAATTGGGGGCCCCCGAAGTGCGTTTGTATCCCGATCGGTTGCGTTTGGCGGATGCGGGGGTGACGGCGCGGAGCTTTGGAACCACGGTAGAGGCGTTTAATGACGGGGTAAGGGTTGCCGAAGTCACCGTGGACAGTAAACGCCTGGATTTGCTCATCAAGGGACAGGGAGAACGGGTTCAAAACACCCAGGACATCGGGTATTTGCCCCTCGTGACGCCAGGGGGAGTCATTGTTCCGTTGAGCAGTTTAGGCCGCGTGGTGATGACGTCTGGCCCCACCGAGATTCGCCATTTAGAGCGCGTTCGCACGGTCACTTTGGAGATTCGTCCCGCCCCGAACATGGCCTTGGAATCGGCGATGGAAATCATTCAAAATCAAGTCATTGAACCGTTGGTGGAACAGGGATTGCCGCCCGAAATGCGGATGGGACTGTCCGGTACGGCGGACGAGTTGCGCACCACTTGGAATGCGATGAAATGGCAGCTCTTAGTGGCGCTACTGATTGTTTACCTGGTGATGGCAATTCAGTTTGAGAGCTTTTTGTATCCGTTAATTATCGTGATGGTGGTTCCAGCGGCGGGGGCCGGGGCGATGCTGGGACTGGTGGCGCTGAATACGGTCAAATTTCAACCGCTTGACATGTTGACGATGTTGGGATTCGTGATTTTGATTGGCGTGGTGGTGAACAACGCCATTTTGCTCGTGGAACAAACCCTGTTTTATCGCAGGGAAGCACAGTTCACGCCCTTGGACGCCATTCAAGAAGCCACGAAAAACCGATTACGCCCCATTTTTATGTCGAGTTTTACGTCGATTTTCGGGATGTTGCCGTTGGTCGTATTTCCCGGCGCGGGAACCGAACTGTATCGGGGCCTCGGCGCAGTGGTGATAGGGGGACTGACCCTCTCCACCTTCATCACCTTGGCATTAGTCCCGCCGCTCTTGGCGCTGTTGATGGGCGCAACCGCCAAAACCGTCGCAACTGCACCGTCGTCGTTGCCCTTGACATCCTCCCCGCCCTAAAGCACGGAGCTGGTCGCGCATTCAGGTTCTCCCCTGAATTCACCTAACGTCGGCGTACCTGCCTGCGATTGGGTGCATCTTCGACACGAGTCCATCGTAATCGGAGTAAGTGTGTTCCACTTACTCTGCTTCTAGCCACTGCTTCAGCGCCACAAAGACCATTTCCGCGCCCCGAATAATTCCCGCTTCATCCGTCGTCGGATAGTCCGCCAGCCACGCTTTGAATCGCTGCCATTGACGCCCCGTGTCAGGCCCGTAACCCGTATAAAACCGCCGCGGAAATTGGGGTTGATGTTTCCCTAGACTGCGCTCTAAATGGGACAAAATCAGTCGCCCCCCTAAACAGGCGCCCTCCGTGACATACAACCCTCCCAATGTTTCCTCGACAGACAATAAGGGGCAATCCCAACGCGGCCCCCAAAGGGCATCCGCTTTCCCTAAGTCGGTTAAATCGGCCCGTAACCACGGGGTTTTGTAGCGGATGGGCGCATCTAAGGGCACTAATGCCTTTTCGAGCGGTTCATAAAATCCGAAAAACTTAATCAGTAGAGATTCATAGTGTGACCATGCCAAATCTTCAGATAACAAAGGTTGCAAAGCAGGCGAGTGTTCAAGCGCCTCATGGGAAGGATGGGTACGTTGTCTTAAATCGGTTAAACGCGTGGGGCACATAGGCATTATCGTGTGGCTAATTGAACTTCATTTCAGTGTGTTTTACGGGGTTCACCCGACTTCAAAACGAACCAGGTGCCCTTTCCCATGGAGCTTATCCGAATGACGCCAGCCCTGACCGACCCAGAACACGAATTCGCTCCCGTTCACCGTTTTGGTATAGCGCCGCTCACCTTGAACGGCCATTACGAAGCGGTGAAATCTCGTTTGGAAACGGTTTTAGCGCCCCTGAGCGACGAACTTCCGCCCGAAACCCGTCAACAGCTCCTTCACACTGCACAATCGCTGGTAGAAGGGCAATTTTCCGATCCCTGGACGGCTGCCCTCACCCTATACAGCGATTTGCAATACCACCTCCCCCAAGAAAAACTTCTGTTTGGGGGGGAACAGGCATTACTCGCGCTCCAACCTTGGTTGCCCGATCGACGATTTTTCCAAGCCTGGGAAGGGCTGCACCAAATCGCGGACGGCATGAAACTCCAGGGAATCGCTTATGCCCTCTACGCGAAACGCACCACATTAGTTCCTCAACTGATTGCAGCGCTCACGACACAAGATGCGTCCCTACAAACGCCCCTCCTGCAAGAACGATTGACCCAATGGTTACAACCGCTAGGACAAGGCGCACCGACCTTGGGGAGCGCTTATGCTCGTAGGTGGTTACTTCACGGGCTGCAATTATTGGACACATTGACCTCGAATCAGGTCGTCGCGGTCCACACAGAGCTATTGCGCCTCGTGATGCGAGGTCAACGACGGGCGTGGTCACCTCGCCTTGACCAGATCTTCAACGCCCTGATTCAGGCGGCACCGCGATTACCTCTCATTCAGGCCGTACTGCAACAACTTCCCACGCGGCCAGCCCCGCACGCCTTTTGGGAACGCCTGTTGTTGTGGCATTTGCTGTTGGAGGTGCCGGCAAACGACTCGCTGTACATAGACCTACTGGCCGAACTCGATCCCCGTGCGGTCCCTGCCAGCCAAGGGGAAGCGCTCCGCACCTGGTTGCACGACTTGGAAACCGATTTACGGGAAAGAGGTCACGAACGCGTCTTATTCGATCCATTGCATGACGCGACGCCTTTTTTCGTGACACTGAGCGATCGTGGCCCGTCGATCAAAGCCTTTTTGGCCACGAGCGAACCGTGGTTGACGCGCACGACGCAACGGTTTCTCGAAGGCAAACTCGATCTCACAACACAGACCCAGTTCACTCAGCAAATGGGACAAATCGTCGCGGAAGGGCTATGTGCCACGGTGGGGACGCCCCGAATGGGGTTAGCCCAACGACTGGTGAGCTTGCGATTGGGCTACAGTCTTTCATTATCGACCACGGTA
>CAZTIH010000132.1:0-7233 GCA_964613675.1 uncultured Candidatus Competibacteraceae bacterium | reverse complement strand
AGTGCCCTTGAGCTTTCGCGACGCGGTTTCGTGGTATCGGCGGGCTGCAGAACGCGGAAATGTACAGTCGCAGTTCAAATTGGGTGCCCTGTACGCGGATCTCAACAGTAGTTTATTTAACTTAGAAGAAGCGCGGTTATGGTTAACCCGCGCGGCGGAGAACGGTCACATTGAAGCCGCTCAACGGCTACAGCGTCTTGGCTCGTGAGAATAAATCTCAGCCGTTTGCAACGCCCCGTAACATTGGCCATGACATCTCCACTTTTTCCGAACTAACCTCGTAATTCCATTCTTCGTGGTAGTGCGGTTCGGCTTGGAGGATGGCCCCATCGGGTTGAAGTTGCACTTTTGCTTTTGGCGGCATCACCAAATTCACCGAGGTTCGATGGCTCGTCAGCGGCTGTTCCTCGTGATGTTGATTGGTAAACGCAAAAATCTGATGCTCGGTTCGTTGCCATTTACTGGTGCCAGGCGGCAAATGCGAGACTGCGATGGAAAGTTTAGCGGCCTCTGCGATGTGCTGTAGATGCTGTTTCCAGGCGTGAACCCCTTCGTCATTGCTCCCACCAATCTCGACGACCACCAACAAGCGGCGCGATTGGATAAAGCGCTGGCAGCCCATAGTTTGCCACCAACGCGCTAGGGTTGTCGCCGCAAATTCTGCCGTCTCCTCATCAATCATCACCCCCATCCAAGCCATTGGGTTGCCGTCTTCGTCAAACATACTGGGCGCGTCGTCCTCAATAGCGGCTTGTAGCTGCTGCTGCTCTAGGTCATCTACATGGCGTTCGCGCAGTCGTGCCTGATTGACGAGTTCCCGCTTGCGAATGTCTACGAAAATAACGGGATCGTTTGCCAATAAAAACTGCTTAACCCGTTCGTTGACGTAGAAAAATTGCGCTTCGCGATTGTCCTGTGAAGCTGACATCAGCGTGCGTTGATTTGCCCGCAGCGTGTATCCCAACTCGTGTAACAGATCGGCGATGCGGTTGTGACTGATGACATGGCCCATATCGTTCAATTCGCTGGCGAGGGTACGCACGCTTTTACAAGTCCACCGCAACGGGGAGCGCTCAAATTCATCGGCGGGGTCGATGAGCTGCTCTAAATCTTGTTTGAGGGTGGGATCTTTGACGATGGCTTGTTTGCGCCCCCCCCCTTTCCGACGAATGCGGGTTTTATCCACGGTTTCGGGATTTTTAATTTCTTCACAGCCCAACGAAATGGCTCCGCGAGAGAGTCCCGTTTCGCGGGAGACAATAGAAACGCCTCCATAACCAATGGCAAGAGCTTCAGCGGCGGCAAAGCGGCGGCGCATGTGTTCATCGAGAAACGGTGCGAGTAAGCGAAACCGTTCTTTGATCGAATTTTTTTCCATGATTGGGTTCCTCTTGTTCTGTATGTGACCCGAGAAATCGGTCGCCGCATGGGACGGCGGTTACTGTCACCTTTTGATTGCGACAAGTGTGAACATAATATGACAGTCATCGAAAATTCGACAACGCTTTATTCTGTCGATGATTTGTGACCGATAAATCGGCATAAACAGTGCAAGTTGGACGAATTTTAAGACCCGCAATTGCACTGGTTTTATATGTCTGCTAAGTGCCCTTTGGATTCCAACCAGGCGCGTCGATCGGCTGAACGCTTTTTGGCTAGTAATAAATCGAGCAACTGTTGAGTGGCTAGAGGATCGTCCAAATTGAGTTTGACTAAACGGCGCGTATTCGGATCGAGGGTGGTTTCGCGCAATTGGAGCGGGTTCATCTCGCCTAATCCCTTGAATCGCGTCACCTGGATTTTGGGTTTTTTACGATCACGTTGGAGCCGTTCGAGAATCACCTGTTTTTCCCCTTCATCGAGGGCGTACAGCACCGTATTCCCCGCGTCGATGCGAAATAACGGCGGCATCGCGACAAAAATATGACCGGCCTCCACGAGGGCAGGAAAATGGCGTAAGAATAGGGCGCATAACAGCGTGGCAATGTGATAACCATCTGAATCCGCATCGGCCAAAATGCACACCTTGCCGTAACGCAGCTCACTGAGATTAGTGCTGCCAGGATCCACCCCCACCGCAACGGCAATGTCGTGAACCTCTTGGGAGGCTAAAATTTCGTGGGAATCGACTTCCCAAGTATTCAAAATCTTGCCCCGTAACGGCATAACCGCCTGAAATTCCCGAAAGCGCGCCTGTTTTGCCGACCCCCCCGCCGAATCCCCCTCGACCAAAAACAATTCGCTCCGCCGCAAATCCTGTACAACGCAATCCGTCAATTTGCCCGGTAAAGCGGGGCCACTGACGACTTTTTTGCGGGACACTTTTTTCGCCGCTTTTAGGCGTTTTTGCGCATTTTCCAAGACCCACTGGGCAACGATTTCGCCTTCATGGGGATGCTGGTTAAGCCACAGACTCAGGGCATCCTTCACCGCCCCGGCCACAAACGCCATGGCTTCCCGAGAGGTGAGTCGCTCTTTGGTTTGGCCCGAAAATTGTGCTTCAGCGAGTTTGATGGACAGCACAAATCGACAGCCCTCCCACACGTCGTCGGCGGTGAGCTTCACGCCTCGCGGCAGCAAATCCCGCAGTTCGCAAAACTCCCGAAGGGCGTCGGTAAGCCCCGTCCGTAGACCGTTAACATGGGTACCGCCTTGGAGGGTGGGGATTAAGTTGACATAGCTTTCCTGCAAACCACTTCCTCCCTCCGTACACCATAGTACGGCCCATTGTGCGGTCTCGCGGGAGGTCTCCATCTGGCCAACGAAAGGCGATGCGGGTAAAAATGCTGTAGAATCAAGAGATTGTAATAAATATTCGCCTAGACCCGCTTGATAACACCAAGTCTGACGTTCGTCGGTGGCTTCGAGATAAAGGGTAGTCGTCAAACTGGGGCATAAAACCGCTTTGGCGCGTAATAAGTGAGTCAACTTAACTAAGTTAAATTCGGGTTGCTCGAAGTACTGCAAATCAGGCCAAAATCGAACACAAGTTCCCGTTAACCCGAATTGAGCCGCTAATTCGGCGGTTTTAAGGGATTTAACGACGGCTAATTCGCACGCTTTTTCGCCATTCGCAAATTCCATTAAATAGACTTTTTTATTGCGACGAATTGTGACGCTAATTTTTTGGGAAAGCGCATTGACGACTGAAACGCCAACCCCATGTAATCCCCCAGAAAATTGGTAATTTCTATTTGAAAACTTGCCACCTGCGTGAAGGCGCGTAAAAATCAACTCGACCCCTGTAATGCCTTCCTCCGGATGAATATCCACGGGCATTCCACGGCCATTATCGTCCACAGATAACGAACCATCGGCGTGCAAAATAACTTCAATTCGATTTGCAAATCCCGCCAAGGCTTCATCCACACTGTTGTCGATAATTTCTTGTGCCAGATGGTTGGGACAGCTCGTATCGGTGTACATGCCTGGGCGTCGCCGAACGGGATCCAAACCGCTCAGTACTTCAATCGCCGCCGCGTTGTATTGCTCGCTAGACATCATCAAAAAACCTCGGTGAATGATCGACCTCGCCTCGCAGCGAAGGGCACAAGGGCGCGGTGTATCGTTCCAGTTGCCTGCTTAGGAAAATGAAAACTATGAGTGAGTCCGATGAAGAACCGCTATACCGCATTGGCACTGTCTCTCGATTGACCGGCATTCCAGCCGTGACCCTGCGCATGTGGGAACGCCGTTACGGGGTCGTCGAACCGCGCCGCACAGATGGTCGCAATCGACTGTACAGCCGTGACGAAATTGGTCGCCTCGCGCTCATCAAGCGCCTGGTGGACAAAGGCAACGCTATTAGTACCGTTGCTATCCTCACCGTCCATCAACTCGAAGAACGCCTCACGCAATTCTACGCCGAAGCCAATCCGCTCCCCCGGTGTCGTGTGTTAGCGATTGGGGACACGTTGCCCGCCCGACTCGATCCTCGGTTACCCGAGCTTGATGGCTTAGAAATCGTTGGGGTTTACCGCGACAGTGAGCGTCTGAGTGCAGATACCGTCGATTTACGCCCCAATGTGCTGATCGTCGAGTATCCCACCGTACGCGATGGCTGTGCGGGAGAAATTACGCGGCTACTACAGCGGTTGGGCGCACAGCGGGCGGTCGTGATTTATGGCTTTGGATCGCGCGAAGTCGTTCGTCAGCTCGATACGCCACGCATTACGCCTTTGCGAGCCCCTTTCGGATTACTCGACTTACGCCGTGTGTGTTTAGGGGAGAATGTGATGGCGACCGAACCCCGACCCGTCTTCGATTTACAAACCCCCGTTGTTCCCCCCGAAACCATTCCGCCGATGCGCTATCCACCCGAACGTCTTGCCCGAATCGCCAATTTACCGACCTCGTTACACTGTGAATGTCCTCAACATGTCGCCGAACTGCTATTCAGTCTTGGGGCCTTCGAGAAGTACAGCCAAGAGTGCGAAAATCGCAATCCTGCCGATGCGGCACTGCATCATTACCTTCATGCGACTACAGCAAAAGTGCGGGCGATGATGGAAGAGGCGTTGAGTCGAGTGTTGGCCGCTGAACACATCGACCTTTAACTCCTATTTTGTGGTGAATAGGTTGCCTCACAGGGCAAGCGATGAGTACCGTTCAGACTTTTTGAGATACAAAAACGATGAACGATGAATGGTCGTTGGGAAACTTTGAAAGTGCTTTAGGTGAACTCGAAACGCTCGTCGAACGACTCGAACGCGGTGACAGTGCGTTGGCCCAAGCCCTCGCCGATTTTGAACGGGGCATCCAATTGGTTCGTCAATGCCAGAACGCTCTCGATCAGGCGGAACAGCGGGTTGAACAATTGCTCAGTGAAGATGACCGAGAAGGCCTCGTTCCGTTTACCGAGGAACAGCCACAATGACCCTCGTCGAGTTGCGCCAACGATTTGAAGCCGTATTGGCAACGGCCCTCCCCGCCGCCGATATTCAGCCCCAAAATCTCCATGCAGCTATGCGTTACAGCGTATTGAGTGGTGGAAAGCGGTTGCGACCTCTATTGGTTTACAGCGCGGGATTGGCGGCGGAAGCGCCCCTCGATCGACTCGATGCCCCTGCAATTGCCGTGGAATGTTTACATGCTTATTCCCTGATTCACGACGATTTGCCCGCCATGGACAACGATGATTTGCGACGGGGTTTGCCCACTTGTCACAAAGCCTTTGACGAAGCAACGGCCATCCTCGCGGGAGATGCACTGCAAGCCTTGGCTTTTCAATGGCTTAGGCAACCAGGCCCAAGCGATCCGGTGCAACAGCTGTCTATGATTGAGCTTTTTGCGCGTGCGGTGGGGTCGCGGGGGATGGTCGGGGGACAGTCGCTGGATTTGACCTTCACCGGGCGTCCGCACCCCCCCAACCTCGCCGAACTCGAAAATATGCACATTCACAAAACGGGTGCTCTGATTCGCACCTGTGTGAAATTGGGGGCTGCGTGTTCGGATCACTTGACTTCAGAAATGCTCGATCAGCTCGACATCTACGGAAAATGTTTGGGGTTGGCCTTCCAGATTCAGGACGACATTTTGGATGAAACCGCAACCACCGATACCCTCGGCAAGACGGTCGGGGCGGATCGTGCGTTGGGCAAAGCGACTTATCCGGCGTTACTGGGTCTCGACGAAGCCCGCGAGCACGCGACTGAACTCGTTCAGCGGGCCTTGCAGAGTTTGAAAGCATTTGATGAACGCGCTGATCTTCTCCGCGAGTTGGCCAATTTCGTGACGGCCCGTCCCAACTAATAATTCTCAAAGATTCCCAAACCACCATGACTTTAGAAGCCTATTTCCCCTTACTCGATACCGTTCATCACCCCCTTGACCTTCGGCGTTTTAGTGAATCTCAGCTGCCGCAATTTGCCGACGAACTGCGCGACTGTCTGATTCAAACGGTATCGCGTTGTGGAGGCCACTTCGCGGCGGGCCTTGGAACGGTGGAGCTGACGGTGGCATTGCATTATGTGTTTCAAACGCCAGAGGATCGGTTGGTTTGGGATGTGGGACATCAAACCTATCCCCATAAAATCCTGACTGGACGCCGTCACCGACTTCACACGATTCGCAAACTCGCCGGCATCGCGCCCTTCCCCAAGCGTGAGGAAAGTCCCTTCGACACGTTTGGCGTTGGGCATTCCAGCACCTCCATTAGTGCGGCGTTGGGGATGGCGCTGGCTGCCAAGCAGAACGGACACCCTCGTCACACGGTGGCGGTGATTGGCGATGGCGCGATGACGGCGGGCATGGCGTTCGAGGCGCTAAACCATGCCGGGCATCTTAAAGCCGATCTTTTGGTGATTTTGAACGACAACGAAATGTCGATTTCGCCCAATGTCGGGGCTTTGTCGTCGGCACTGGCTAAAACCACCTCAAGTCGCTTGTTCTACACCCTGCGCGAGGAGGGCAAGCGGGTGTTGCAACACATGCCAACGCCGTTGCGTGAAATGGCTAAACGGGCCGAACTAGGCATGAAGGGGTTAGTCGTACCGGGAACGCTCTTTGAAGAGATGGGATTTCACTATTTTGGTCCGATTGACGGTCACGATTTGCTCTCCCTCGTCCAAACCTTGCGGAATTTGCGCGAATTAAAAGGCCCTCGTCTGTTGCACATCATTACGCGCAAGGGCAAAGGCTACGGTTACGCAGAGAGCGAACCAGTGACTTACCACGCCGTGAGCGTATTTGATCCCCAACGCGGCATGTCGCCCAGCAAGCCCAGCAATAGCCTCACCTACAGTCAAGTGTTTGGGGAATGGCTGTGTGCAATGGCCAAACAATCCCCGACGCTGGTCGGAATTACGCCGGCCATGCGGGAAGGTTCGGGGATGGTAGCTTTTTCGGAACAGTTTCCCGACCGCTATTTCGATGTCGCGATTGCAGAGCAGCACGCCGTGACCTTAGCTGCGGGGATGGCCTGTGAAGGCGTTAAGCCTGTGGTGGCGATTTACTCCACTTTCCTTCAACGGGCCTACGATCAGCTCATTCACGACGTCGCGTTGCAAAATTTACCCGTCTTATTTGCGATTGACCGTGCGGGCGTAGTTGGCCCCGACGGTCCCACTCATGCGGGGAGCTTTGATTTGTCATTTTTGCGTTGCATTCCCAACTTGGTGCTGATGACGCCTGCGGACGAAGAAGAATGTTGGCAAATGCTGACCACGGGTTACCAACTCGGGCGACCGGCGGCGGTGCGTTATCCTCGGGGCAAAGGGGTGGGGACAGCCTTGA
>CAZTIH010000131.1:0-7235 GCA_964613675.1 uncultured Candidatus Competibacteraceae bacterium | reverse complement strand
ATTCACCCCAAGTACCACGACTGCACGGTCACGTGCGGTTGCGGCAATTCGTTCACAACTCGCAGCACCCGTCCGGAGCTGAAGCTCGATATTTGCGGTGCTTGCCACCCGTTTTACACCGGTAAGCAGAACATTGTAGATACCGCCGGGCGGGTGGATCGCTTCCGTCGCAAATATCGTATGTCCTAAACAAAAGCTGAAAGCACGGGGACAAACGCCAACGGATTGGGGTATTATTGGTGGGCTGGTCGCGGCGCTTGTCGCTTTGTTTATTTAGACACTGTTTCGTTGACCGACGCCCGTTTGGTTGGTTTGTTTTGACACACCAACCGCCATAAATCCAATAAAGGAGGTTGCTGCATGACCCAGTCCACCGTGACCCTCACCGATAATCGCAACGGCAAACAAGTTGAGATGCCGATTCTGGATGCCGTCCATGGCGATTCCGTTGTCGACATCAATAAACTTTACAAAGAGTTCGGGTTATTTACTTACGATCCGGGCTTTGTTTCGACGGCCAGTTGTAAAAGTAACATTACGTTTTTAGACGGCGACAAGGGTGAGTTGCTATATCGCGGCTATCCGATCGAACAGTTGGCCGAAAATTGCAGCTTTATTGAGGTGTGTTACCTGCTGTTGCGCGGCGAGTTGCCCAATCAAGCCCAACTCGAAGAGTTTAAGCGCGTCATCTCTAACCACACGATGATCAACGAAAACCTGTTGCATTTCTTCGATGGGTTTAACTACGACGCGCATCCCATGGCCATGATGACGGGCGTCGTGGGGGCAATGGCTGGGTTTTATCACGACAACATGAACATTCACGACCCGGGACAGCGCACAATTACGGCGCATAGGCTCATCGCAAAGATGCCCACTATCGCAGCAGCTTGCTACAAACATTCTATTGGGCAGCCCTTCCGTTATCCGCAAAATAAATTGAGCTACTGCGGCAATCTATTGCACATGATGTTCTCCGTCCCCTGTGAAGATTATGAAGTCGATCCGGTGGCCGAGCGAGCAATGGATGTCCTGTTTATTCTTCACGCCGATCATGAGCAAAACGCCTCAACCTCGACGGTGCGCCTGGCCGGGTCTTCGGGAACTAACCCATTTGCCGCCATTTCAGCGGGAATTGCCTGTTTATGGGGACCCGCGCATGGGGGCGCCAATGAGGCAGTGTTGCGGATGCTCGACGAAATCGGTACCCCCGAAAATGTCAACGATTTCATCGCGAAAGTGAAAGACAAAAATAGTAGCGTGCGCCTTATGGGCTTTGGGCATCGGGTGTACAAAAACTTCGATCCGCGTGCCAAATTGATTAAGGGCATTTGCCATCAAGTCCTTGAAAAATATGGCCATGATCCACGCATGGAGTTGGCGATGAAACTGGAAGAAATCGCCCTGAACGACGAGTACTTCATTAGCCGTAAGCTCTATCCCAACGTCGATTTCTATTCGGGCATTATTTACAAAGCGCTGGGCATCCCCGTCGAAATGTTTACGCCGATGTTTGCGGTGGCGCGGACTGTGGGATGGATTGCCCATTGGAGCGAAATGATCAGCGAACCCGACCAGAAGATTGGTCGCCCGCGCCAGTTGTATGTGGGGCCGTCCTGCCGTCCTTTAATACCGTTGGCGGATCGCCCGTAAAATTTTACCAATACTAACTAACGCTTACCCTGTCTCGCTCCGACCACAACTGCTGTCGGGGCGGTTTTTTTTGGGGGAGACTAAAAACTGTCATGGATTTGGTGTCGCAGCCGAGGACTTGTTAACTTCCTATCACATTTTAATCGCGGCAGGATGCGAGATTGGGGGATTAGTTGTCGTTTGGCCTAAAAAATACATAATGAATCAATAACACAACAAATAGGCGCTAGGTTCCCCCTCATTCTTCATCACAGATGGCATATTTGCGGTCTGTTCGTCACGGTACTTGTTGACTCTGGGAGTAAATCTATGGGCCTTTTCGACAGTAAACCTCGCTTACTGGGCATCGACCTCAGCGACTCGGCTGTGAAAGTCGTAGAAGTAAGCAAAAGTGGGAAACGCTTCCAAATCGAAGCCTACGGGGCAGAACCCCTTCCCCAAGGGGCGATGGAAAATCATAACCCTAGCGATATGGATGTCATTAGTACGGCGCTTAAGAAGCTCACGCGAGCGGCAGGCATCAAAATTAGGGAAGCAGTGGTTGCCGTTCCCACCTCTAGCGTCATTACCCGTACGATTGCGATGCCAAAAGCCTATTCTGAAGACGACATCGAAGCCAATATCCAGCTCGAAGCCAGTCAGTACATTCCCTTCCCCATCGAAGACATTCATTTAGATTTTCAAATTCTAACGACGGCGAATAGTAATCCAGATTTGCAAAATGTATTGCTTGTGGCTTCTCGTAAGGAAAATGTGGATTTGCGAGAGGAAGCATTAAAGGAAGCAGGGATTAAAGCCAACATCGTCGATGTTGAGGCATACGGAATTGAAAATGCCTACATTCATGCAATGCGCCATATTGGTAATGACGGTAAATCAATGGTGTCTGCGGAGGGAGGAGAGCGCGTTGCAATCATGGATATTGGAGCGCAAACCACAACATTGTATGTTTTTGAAAACGAAAAGGCGATTTTTACTCGGGAACAGGCTTTTGGCGGGGAATTCCTGACAGGATTGATCAGTAGCAATTATGGCCTCGACCGCGACCGCGCCGAACTCGCTAAACGTTCAGGGGAATTGCCCGACGATTACGAGGAAACCACCGCCGAGCCGTTTCGTCACAACGCCGCAGAACAGCTTGGAAGTGCTTTGCAGTACTTCTTTTCGTCTAGTCATTACAACTCGGTGGATCGCATTTTGCTCACCGGGGGCGGATCACTGGTCAACGGGCTTGACACCACGATTACCGACCAGTTGGGCATCCCTACATTCATGGGTAACCCGTTCGAGTCCGTGGACATGGCGAAAAAAATTTCCCCCACGCGCCGTAATCTCCTCAAACGGGAAGCCGCGTTGTACACCCTTGCCTTTGGTTTAGCCTTACGGAGCTTTGAATAATGGCCACTCGCATTAACCTGCTTCCTTGGCGGGAAGCCCGACGCAAACAACGTCAACAAGCTTTTATGGCCCTCATGGGCGGCGCTTTAGCCGTGGGGATAGGCGTCGTGGTTGGGGCGCATTTTTACATGCAGGATTTAATTACCGATCAGCGTGCCCGCAATGCTTTCCTCGATGCGGAAATTAAAAAGCTCGATGCCGTCGCCCGTGAAGTCGAGGAGCTTGAGCGGCAGAAAGCAATTTTGGAGGCACGCCTGCGCGTTATTGAAAACTTGCAGATGAGTCGCCCCTTCATGGTGCAGATTCTCGACGAGTTTGCGCGGCGACTTCCCGATACTCTATTCCTCCGCCGCTTTGCCACCGATGGGGCCACTAACTTAATCATCATTGGGACGGCAATTAACTCCGATACCGTGTCGATGGCGATGCGCAGCTTGGAGAGTGCACCGATTTTTGGGGAAGCCATTCTACGTTTGGTGGAAAACAAGGACATCACAATTGGTAATACCGCACCGCGTTTGAGTGAGTTTGAGATGACCATTCCTCGGGTGCCACTGCGCCCCGCCCGTACCGACGAACAGGTTAATTAGGAGTTTTGTCGTGGACTTAAACAATCTCGATCTCGACATTAATAATGCCGGAACTTGGCCTCTCCCCGTCAAATTGATCGCAGCCTTGTTGCTCGTGGCGGCGGTGTGTGGCGCAGGTTATTGGTACGACACGCAACAGCAAATCCAAAACTACGAACGTGAACGCGCTCGGGAAAATACGCTGAAAAATGATTTTGTCCGTCGGCAAAGCACCCTAGCCAACATCGACGCCTTTCGTCGGCAAATTGCAGAGCTAGAAGGCATGTTGGAAGAGTTGGTCGCCTTACTCCCGACCAGTACCGAGATGCCCGATTTGCTCGACCAAGTGTTTGAGCGCGGGCGGCGGAACGGCTTGCAATTCCAAGTGTTCCGTCCTGAAAACGATCAACCCCGTGAGTTCTACATCGCAAAACCCATCACGGTTCGGGCAAATGCGAGTTTTCACCAATTTGCGTCGTTTGTGAGCGCGGTGTCGTCAATGGATCGCATTGTGACCATCGAAAGTTTCAACATCACTTTTGACGCCATTGCCGCCCTGCCGCCCCCCCGCAGCCCGACTGGACGCGGTAATCCGCCCCCCCGCCCTGGAACCAGCACATTCCCACTCATCGAAGCGCGACTGCAAACCTATCGCATGGACACCCCTAACCCAGAAGAAGCCGGCGGAACCCCCGCTCGTCCCGCAACGCCTCCCCGTCCAGGAGCACGCCGATGAATGCCTGGATACTTTTAATTTTTATGGTGGTGGGGTTGACGGGCTGTGGGGGAGGTCGTGGTTTACAGGACTTAGAGGCGTGGGTGGCTACTCAGCGAGCAACCATCAAAGGGCGTGACCCCGATCCTATCCCGCAGTTACAGCCCTATCAGCCTTTTGAATATCAAGCGGTTGCTTTCAAGGATCCTTTCGCGATGGTGGAATCGCTTATCCCGATTGAGGAAGAAGCTCCCCTCCCGGCTGCTGCGTTGGCGGCCATTTCGGATCCTAACGCCATTCGCCCTGATCCCACGCGTCCTCGGGAAGAATTAGAGCGGTTTGCCGTCAGTTCTTTGAGTATGGTCGGCACTTTGCAGCGTCCAGATGGCGAAATTTTTGCGCTCATTAAAGCGCCTGACGGCATTGTGCATCGCATCCGCAACGGTAATTTCCTGGGTCTCGATCACGGCGAAGTGCAAACCATTGACGATCTTCGCATCGAGCTACGGGAAATTGTCCCCGACGACACGACGGGCGGTTGGAAAGAACGCAACACCGTGCTGACGTTAGCTAACTGAATCCCATGAATCATTTAACGAGGACTTTGTACGTGACGCCATTCTTAAATCGCTCTTCTGCGCGGTGGATTGTGGTGGTGTTGGCGGGACTGTGGCTAAGTGCCACCAGTGGCCCCGTCATCGCCCAAGATCTGACTTTGCAGACTATTGATGTGAACAATCTGCCTGGGAGCCGCGTGCAATTGCGTTTGCGACTCGATGGGCCTGCCCCTGAGCCACGGGTTTTCACCATCACCGAACCCGCCCGCATCGTGTTGGACTTCTTAAATACCCGCAGCAACATTCGGAGCAGTGAACAGAGTATCGGAACCGGCGTGGCTGAAAGCGTGAGTTTTTTGGAGGGCAACGATGGTCGGACTCGCGTTTCAATCAACTTAACGAGCCTGGTTCCCTATGAACTCATCCGCCAGGGCAACGATGTCATCGTGACTCTGGAGGCGGGGGCTACGACGAGCAATATCCCCCTGGCCAGTTTACCGCTTGCGCCACCGCCACCACCTTCGATCGGGACGCCGCCCTCCGTTGGGGCAGCCATCACCGGGCGACAGATTGCCAACGTCGATTTTCGGCGCGGGACCAGTGGAGAGGGGATCATTTCCTTTGTGCTTTCGGATCCGTCGATTGTGGTGAGTGTGCGCGAAGAAGGTAGCCAAATCGTGGCGGATTTTGCGGGCGCAACCTTGGCGCGGGGCCAAGAACGTCGTCTCGATGTCACGGATTTTGCCACGCCCATTACGTTGATTGATGCGTTGAATCGTCCTGAAGGTGCACGGGTTTCGGTCACGCCCACGGGCCTTTACGAGTATTTGGCCTATCAAGCGGACAATCGTTATGTCATCGAAATTAAGCCCCTCAATCTCGAAGAACAGCGGCGGCTTCAAGAACAGGAATTTACGGGCGAACTGCTGTCGTTGAACTTCCAAGATATTGAAGTACGGGCAGTTTTGCAGATTATCGCGGATTTTACCGGCTTAAACGTGGTGGTCAGCGATACGGTACGGGGCAGCCTCACATTGCGTTTAACCAATGTGCCGTGGGATCAAGCCCTCGATATTATTCTGCGCACCAAAGGGTTAGCGCAGCGGCGGAGTGGCAATGTGATTTACATTGCGCCCAACGAAGAGTTAGCCGCCCGCGAACAGCTCGAATTAGAGGCATTGCGTAAGAGTACAGAACTCATTCCATTACGCACGGAAGTGATTCAGATCAACTACGCCAAAGCCCGCGACATCAGTCTCTTATTGAAACGCCCCGTTGCGACGACGAACGAAACCACCGTCTCATTGCTATCGGATCGCGGTTCAGTGACGGCGGACGAGCGCACAAATACGCTACTTGTCCAGGATATTCCCGCCCGCCTCGCGGAGGTGCGCGATATGGTGGCGCGGCTGGATCGGCCTGTAAGACAAGTCATTATCGACGGTCGAATTGTTATCGCTTCAGACAACTTCAGAAGAGAGCTTGGGGTGCGGATGGGTGCGACGGGGCTGTGGAAAACGGACGGCGGCGTTGGTTCGACCTCTGGCGGTTTAGGCGCAACAGACACGATTACCAATAGTGTTTCAAATAATCTCAATGCCACGGGGTCACGGTTCCCCGCCGCAATTCCCAGCCTTGGCGACCGTTTAGGCGTCAATTTGGGCGTTCCTGAAGCGACCGCCAGTCTAGGGCTAGCTATTTTGGGCCGTAACTATCTTGTCGATTTAGAACTGTCCGCGTTGCAGGCTGAAGGGCGTGGCGAAACGGTATCTAATCCGCGGGTCATTACGACGGATCGGGCGCCCGCCGTCATTAAGCAAGGGGAAGAGATTCCTTATGAGAGCTTTCAAGATGGGACATCAAGCGTCCAATTCAAGGAAGCCGTGCTCGAACTCAATGTCACGCCGCAAATCACCCCCGACAATCGCATTATCATGGATCTATTAGTGAAAAAGGACGAAGTAGGGCGGGAGATTCGCGGCCGCGATGGGGCACAAAATTTTGGGTTAAACAAACGCGAAATCCGTACCCAAGTGCTCGTCGATAATGGCGAAACCGTCGTATTAGGCGGTGTGTTTGAGCAAATTACCCGCGATAGCGTGAGTAAAGTCCCGTTTTTTGGGGATTTACCTGCGGTCGGGCGTCTTTTCCGTCGTAATGGCTCGACCAACGACAAACTCGAATTACTGATCTTTGTGACACCCCAAATCGTCACTGACAGAGTGGTTAATCGCTAATGCAAGGGGAGAATTTTTTTATGCGTCATTTGATGCCACGGTTGAACCAGGGGTTGACTTTTTGGTTGCTCGTGATCTTTGCCCAGGTCAGTTTGGCGGGTTTCAC
>CAZTIH010000130.1:0-7301 GCA_964613675.1 uncultured Candidatus Competibacteraceae bacterium | reverse complement strand
ATGCAGCGTTTTCGCAACTTGCCTTACCCAATGAGAAGGTAATAACGGTTCGTCGCCCTGTACATTCACAATCACCGCTTCATCGGGCCAAGCCTGACGCGCCACCACTTCTGCTAAACGATCCGTGCCACTTAAATGATCCGCCCGCGTCATCATGACGGTAGCGCCCAACGAATGCCCGAGCGCAACAATCCGTTCGTCATCAGTCGCCAGCGTAATGGAGGTGGGCTGACTCGCCTGTGCAAGGGCGTAAACCCAGGCGAGCATCGGCTTATTTTCTAATAAAATCAGCGGCTTGCCCGGCAACCGACTTGATGCGTAACGCGCCGGGATGACGATGTGAAAGGCCATCGCGATCTATTTTAAGGACTGATATTCGTCTTCGGAGAGCGGTCGCGCTTCTGATTCCAGCAGTACGGGGATGCCATCCCGAATCGGATACGCCAGCCGACTCGCCTTACACCGCAGTTCTTGGGCGGTTTTGTCGTAAACGAGGGGCGCTTTTGTGAGCGGACACACGAGTAAATCGAGTAATTTCTTATCCACGAACCATCACCTTGAGTAGAAGCTGTTGAAATTGTTGGGTAAACGCGGGAGAAAGCGTGACCGTCATCGGCACGAACCAAAAATCCCCCGTTGCCCAGCGACGGCATTTGACGCCATCTTTCGCCGTCATCAAGACCGTTTGATCGAAAAATTGCGCCATCTCCCGCGCCGTGAACCGTCGATGATCGGGGAATCGGTGGGGAACAAATCGTAGATTGTGCGCCTGTAAATGGGCAAAAAACCGTTGAGGTTGACCGATGCCCGCCAGCGCCACTACGGATCGGTCGCGGAATGTCGCTAGTGAACGCCGTTCTTGTGTAAGCAAATTGACCGCTTCGTCGCCCGACAAGGTGAAATCCGTATCGCGCACTGCCGTTAAATCGACGGGCCGTGGAGGTTCTCGCAACGGGCCAATCGGCAACAAATAACCGTTTCCAAAGCGAATTTCGGGGTCAATGACGGCGATTTCGGCATCACGGGGCATTGAACGATGTTGCAATCCATCATCTGCAATCACAACCTCGATCCCCGCTTTGGCCAGCCACTCGACCCCCTCCCGTCGTCGCCGCGCCACCACCACGGGAAAGTCGGCTTGCGCATGGAGAACCGCTTCATCGCCCCATGCGAATGGATCGGAATCCGGTTTGACGAACTGGGTTTCCCGCCGCAAACGGCCATAACCGCGACTCACAATCCCAACGCGATAATTTTGCCCCCGCACCTGCGTGGCAAGGGCTTGAACTAAGGGCGTTTTTCCGGTACCGCCAACAGTCCAGTTGCCCACCACGATGACCGAACAGGGCAACGTTGCCGTCGAGAAGGGACGGCGATTCGCTAGGGCCACGGGGTAGGTCAATGGCCATAGCAGCCGATGGCGCAGATCGTCTTGTTGCCAAAATTGCCACACCCGCTGTTCCCAGGCGGCCCGCGATAAAAAGCGCATCAATTCAGTAGGTTAGTGGATTATAGATGGCTTAGTTTGACTGATCGCCGCCTGTTCGCCATCGCCCAATAATTGCTCGACATCGAGTAGCAGAATCATCCGCTTTTGTTTTTCCAGATTCGCCACGCGACGAATGAGCTGATTTTGCGGAATCTCATGTTCTGAAAGCGGGGGCGCGGGTTCAATCGCACGGGATGGAATTTTCAGTACCTCGCTGACCGAATCGACGATAAATCCCGTATCCACCCCGTTAATTTCAAACACCATAATCCGTTGACGGTCATTACGGGCCAGCATCGGTAACCCAAAACGCCGCCGTTGATCGATAACGGGCAGCACGGTTCCGCGCAGATTGATGACGCCTTCGATGAACGTGGGAGCCCGAGGCACATGGGTGAGCTGTTCGGGGACGCGCACAATTTCTTGTACCGCCTCAATGGGCACGCCAAATTCCTCGTCCATTAGTCGGAAAACCACCATTTGCTCATCTTCTTGGGTTACCTGCGTAGTTTCGGATTCTGAAACCTCGGTGTGGTTGGCAATATGCGCGGCTTGCAATTGGCGGGCAGTCTCGATAAACCCTTGATGAGCAAACATTTTATCGGCCGAGACGATGGAAACGAGTCGCTTTCCATTATTTAAGCGACAGATGTCGGTAATGTCGGCAATGGCCGTATCGCGGGCCAAAAACGGGGGCATGGGTTCGACCAGGGACATACTCACCCGCAACACTTCGTTCACCGTATCCGTCACGACTCCCACCGATTGTTCCCGATTTTCACCAATCGAAATCACGACGATGCGGTTGTATTCACTGGGCGGTTGCGGCGGCAAATGAAACATCTGGCGCAAACTGACCAATGGCAACATGCGCTGACGCAAAGTCATTACCCCCAACATGTGCGCTGCCGACTTAGGGACACGGATGATTTCCTTAGGCATCTGCACGATTTCCTGCACGCGATCAATCGCAATTGCGTACTCCTGCTGGGCAACCACAAAGCTCACCAATTGCAATTCGTCCTCATGGGCATCGTCATTTTTGGGATCGGTGGCGGTGCGGGGCGACGCTAATGCCGTCGGATGGCGACTGCGATGTTGGGCATCGAGCATCGTAAATTCTTTCTGAATCAGGCGGGCAAAATCCAAAATCATCACCATCGGACGATGATCTGAAGGTTTAATGATGCCCGATAGCAGATCTGAATCGATGGTCGCTTGAATCAAATCGGCGGGTTCAATCTGATCTTGTTCTACGGTCATCACACTGGTGACGCGATCCACCACAAATCCCGCTGGCGTTCCAAAGTCGATGACCAATGCCCGCGTTGCATCGTCGTATTCCCGTTCTTCAAAGTGAAACAGATGACGCAGACTGATGACGGGGAGCACGAGACCGCGAAGATTGGCAAGCCCCAGCAAACTGGGCGGACTCAGCGGAACCCGAATGACCTTGGGCACGCGGATAATTTCGCGCACTGGAGCCATTGAAACGGCAAATACCTCATTTCCCACGCAAAAAGTCACAAATTGCTGAGTGTCTGCCGTCTGATCGGTATTTTCAGCAGAGACCGAGTTAGGAGGTAACGCGAGTTCGTTCACGATTGTGCACTCTGCAACTCATCGGCGAGAGACGCGATTTCCTCGATAGCAGCAGCCAGTTCCTCGGCTCCCTGCGCTTGTTCTGTTGCAGCAGAGGCGGCTTGTGCGGTGGCCTGTTCGGCTTCTGAAGCGGCGGCCGACACCTGTTCTATGCCTTTTTTCACTTCCACCAAAATATTCAGAATTCCATTGGTGCTTTCGTCGATTTCTTTGTTGACCCGCAACACCTCTTTCATATCCGTCTCCATCGTCACCAAATCGCGGGTAATGATTTTCGTCTTCTCGACTTCGGCAGCGGCTTGGTCGGCAATGGTTTCCAGATCTCGACGGACGGTCGCAATTTGGTCTTGTACGGATTTCACCATGTCTTTAATGCTTTCGGCGTTTTCTGAAGAGTCGTGAGCCAAATTACGAATGTCGGTCGACACCACCACGAATCCCTTACCAAACTCACCGGCGCGGGCCGCTTCAATGGCGCCATTCACGGCTAACATATTGGTTTGAATGGAAACTGTGGTGATTGCATCGACGATTTTGTCGATTCGACGGCTCACGAGTTCTAAGGAATTGATTTGATCTCGACTTTTACGCGTCTCGGTCAACCCACTGCTCACGCCAACGACCAACTCATCTACCGCCCCTTTGTTGCGGTTGAGCAGTTCTGAAAACACATTGCTCTTCTGCAAAGCGACTTGTGCCCGTTGATTTACCATTTAGGCTGCCCGTTCGATTTGGGTCACCGCCGCCACCGATTCATCGGCCGCACCGCTTTGTTGGGAAGCACCTTTGCGAATCTGGTCAATCGCAATGGAAATCTGCGCCGACGCCCGATTAATTTCCTGTACCGCAGCAGAGAGTTCCTCAGCGGCTGAAGCCACTTCTTCAGCACTTTTCGCCACATTGGTACTATTTTTCAGGTCATCGGCTAATTCTGAAAGCGACTGCGCGGCTTGTTCTGATTGCGTGAGGGCTTGATTCTGCTGATTCACGGTTTTAACCGCTTCCTCACACGCCGAGGATTGCTCTTCCGCCGCTGCCGCAATCACTTCAGCACTGCGTTGGGCGACGATGGCAGCGCGATTTGCCTGTTCAGCCATTTTGCAGACTTCTTGAGATCCCACAATTAATTCGCTCAACTCGCGCCGCATTTGTTCAAGCTGGGAGATGATTTGCTTGCCTTTTTCGGTTTCACTTCGGATCGCCGTTGCGGTTTGATTGATCCCTTGTGAAATCACTTCGACTTCTTCTTGAATTTGCTTGATGAGTTCTTGAATCTCACGGGCACTTTTTTCAGACGTTTCGGCCAAGGTACGCACTTCATCGGCGACTACGGCGAATCCCTTGCCATGTTGACCCGCCCGCGCCGCTTCAATGGCGGCATTGAGTGCCAAGAGATTGGTCTGATCGGCAATTCGCGCCACTGCCTTCACGATTTCACCGATATTCGCAGCTTGCTTTTCCAATTCCGCAACGCGCTCGACGGATTTCGTTTGCTGTTCGGCACCCGCGATCACCGCGCTCACGGTCTTTGAAATATCGCCCCCCACATTGGTCGCTAGGTTCTGTAACGCCTCGATGCGTTGAAGAGCGACATTACTTGATTTCAAAGTATTGCCAATAAATTCAACAATTTGCGAAACACCTCGTTGGGATTCTTGAGCAGCACCCGCAGCCTGTTCAGCGCCTGCTGCGATCTGATCCATCGAACGTTTAAGCTCTTCCGCTGCGGAGGCGGCTTCGGTAATCCCACTTGAGAGCTCGGAAGTTGCTGCTGAAACCCGTTCCGCCGCTTGTTGCTGCTTAGCTAGGGTGCGAGCACGGCGACGTTCCGCATCGGCCTGACGCTGCACTTGGGCATTGGGCGTTTCGTTGCCATGAGTACTGTCATGAGCGGCGGGGGGGTTATTTGGATTTTTTCTAACCAGTGCCATGATCAAATCTCCTAAGGAGGGCGCCAAAAATGGGGGTTAATGGGAAAAATTATGCGGTGTGGAAAGATTATCTGCCGGCGCATAATCGGACTTGAGTTCTGAAAAAATCGCTTAAAAAATAAACAGATCGAGGATAGAAAGCATTTATCTTTGCCCAGGTCGTCCATGTCATCGTCAACACTCTTCGGCATACACTCCTAAACTCGCTTTCTGTTGGAAATTGTCTCATGAACACCCCGCTACACAAGCAGTTCTCGAAAGGCAGTGTCTTGTTCAAAGAAGGGGAGTTAGGAGATTGCGCCTATCTCATCGAACAGGGCCGTATTGCCATCGCCGTCGAACGTCAAGGCCGACTAGTTCCCGTAAATATTTTGGGAAGCGGTGAATTATTTGGCGAAATGGCGGTGCTAGATGGTTCCCCTCGGGCCGCCACCGCGACGGCCTTAGAAGATACGCTCGTCACCATTATCACTATGGACCAAATTCAGGAACGCATGGCCAAAACGGATCCGGTTTTGCGACTCATGATGGGGGTATTACTCGATCGTTTGCGGGCCATCCTGCGTGGTCAACCCGGCCATCGTCGATCCGTCACCACATTGAACGCGGAGGCCCAACAGGCCGCGATTGATCGCATTAAAGTCGAAACTGAATTGCGACAAGCTATTGAAAAACAACAATTTGTATTGTTTTACCAGCCCATCGTTAGCTTGCCTTCGGGCACCGTCGTGGGGTTTGAAGGACTCGTCCGTTGGCAACATCCCGAACGGGGCCTTATCGCACCCGATCATTTTATCGAGATTACGGAACAATCGGGTTTGATCGTCGAGTTGGGCGCTTGGATCATGCAGCAGGCGTGTCGAGATTTGATGCGGTTGCAAACCTGGAGTCCAAAACCCATTACGGTCAGCGTCAATATTTCGGCTCGCCAAATTGCGGAGAAAGGTTTGGCCCAGAAAATGGGCGATTTCGTGCGAGAGACTGGCTTACCCACGGGAAAAATCAATTTAGAAATTACCGAAAGTCTGTTGGCAAATAATCAAAGTACCTTGACCTGGATAGAAGACAGTCGCGCCCAAGGGTTTACTATTTCACTGGATGATTTCGGCACGGGGTATTCCAGTCTGAGCTATCTGCACAATCTCCCCATTGAGATTCTGAAAATCGACCGCTCTTTTATCACTTCCATGCTTAAAACTCCCCGCAGCCTGGCCATTATTCGCGCTTTATTACGAATTACGGAAGATTTGCAGATCAAGGCGATTGCAGAAGGCATCGACGATCCTTTAGAACTTAAGATGCTTTGTGAGCTGGGTTGCAATTTTGGTCAGGGCTATCTGATTTCGCGTCCAATGCCCGTTGTAGATGCCGTCAACCTCTTGAAGACCACAAAAGGCAAGATTCATTTACCGCTATAGCAACGCATCGAGCGGGGTTTATGACGCAGACCCAAAGGGTCGCGCCGTTGGTATGTTCCTGAATCGCGAGATTTTGCAGATCATGGTCGGATCGCTAATAGATTTCACTGAATCGCGAAATTTTGCAGATAATTGCGAATCTGCGAAACGGCTTCAGATACTGAGATTTGTGCGGTGTCAAGCCGAATTTCAGGGTGCATCGGCACTTCGTACGGATCTGAAATGCCCGTAAACGCCGTCAGTTGCCCCGCACGCGCCTTGGCGTAAAGCCCTTTACGATCCCGTGATTCACATAAACTCAAGTCGGTTGAAACATGAATCTCGACAAAATTTCCATAATTTTCAACCAATTGACGCACAAACTGGCGCGTATTGGCATAAGGCGCAATCGGGGCACAAATCGCAATCCCGCCTTGTTTCACGATCAGACTCGCAACAAAACCGATGCGTTTGATGTTCAGATCGCGATGTGCTTTAGAAAAAGACAGTTCAGAAGAAAGATGTTGTCGCACCACATCGCCGTCCAGCAACGTGGCGTTGATTCCCTCCGCCAATAAATCGGCCAGTAAGGCTTGGGCAATCGTCGATTTTCCCGCTCCCGAAAGCCCCGTAAAGAATAAGCAAGTCCCTGATTTTGCAATATTTTCAAACATTTCAGATTGCTGTAACGGACATTGCAGACGGCGACTGAACACGTGAAGTTGCGCATGACGTTTTTGCGGATTTCTCGATAAGGGAAGCGGCACAAATAAATGACGCGGAGCGTGATCCTTCAGAAGTGACCGCCAATGACGTTGGCGATCCGCATTACGGTGGTCATCTAATTCAGCATTTGCATCGTATAGAACCAGCAGTTGTTCG
>CAZTIH010000129.1:0-7370 GCA_964613675.1 uncultured Candidatus Competibacteraceae bacterium | reverse complement strand
ATTGCGTCTTGCGATTCTCTGCCGAGATATGTCCACATTCAGGACAGGTTCGACTCGTATTTTTTGGCGGCACAGCTATGAGATGTCCGCAGTTCCAAGCTAGTTTGTAGTCGAGTTGACGACGGAACTCACCCCAACCTTGATCTGAAATTGCTTTACCCGTTCGATGCAGGCTTCAAAAAGCCCTTTGCTACGGGTGAAAGGGTTGAAAAACACATAAAATTCTTTACCCCTTCGGAATTCCAAACACCTTCAGGCTTGTTTGAAAACAGCGACTCCGTCTTACTATCCTAGGTTTATCGCAAAATACCCCGAGGAAAACACTCCACATGATCGATGTCTCCATTCAAGAATACGAACAACTCATCCTGAAACGCCTACAAGAAGCAGGCCCCGAAGGACTAACTAAGAACAAGGGCTTACACCAACCCGCCGTGAAGTCGCCCCACCGTCAAGCATTTGACGAAGCATTCTCTCGATTGGAAGCACAACAGAAAATCATCAAAAAATATCCCCGTTATGTGCTGGTCGAGCATTTCAATCCCTCGGAAGAAGCCTATGAGCATCTCGTCGAACGGGCCGCTCAACTCACGAGTCAACGGGACGAGCAAGGCAGCTTGGTTCCGGCCTCCAAAACCATGCTATTGAAAGCAGCCCAGCTCTCCTCAGCCGCTAAACAGAAGGTCGATGAAGCCCTGTCGCGGCTGGTAGAAGAAAAAGTGTTGTTACCCGTGTTGACCAGTGGTCGCACCAGTTATTTTCACGCATCCGAATTAGGCAAACATCTCTCCCAAACCAGCTCGCAGATGTCTGAAATGCCGGTGTCTGAAGATTTAATTCGCAAAGCCTACCAGGAGACCGTGAAGTCCTTCGGCTACGAAGATGTGCCCATTCACGACGTTTTCCTGAGATTAAACGGCGCAGTCGCACTGAGACCCTTCCTCAATGCCCTCATGAAGGCCTGTGAAGACGGTCGCGCTATTCCCAATATGGGGGATTGGGCCATTAGCAGTGAGGAGCGACGCAGTGCTGCCATTTATTTAGACGGCGAACCTTATCTGCGGATTCGCTTTGTCGATTGACCCAAACGGAGCGAATAGAACATGTCAGTCAATCCCTTTCTCGATGATATCGTCGATGACCCGCGACGCATCAGCTATTCATTGCCGGGCTTCAATCAACACGTCGTCGATCAAATTACCGAACGTCTGCATCTTCTGTTAAAGGAACCCTGTCCGCGCTACGGATTGCGTTCCCCCAAATCGCTGCTGGTGATGTCTCCTCGGGCGGGGTTTGGGAAATCCCATCTCATTGGCCAGCTTTTTCGCGCCCAAAGCGGCAAATCGACCCTCGTTTACATCAAACCCTACGGGGATCCGGAAACGGCGTGGAAATCCATTCTCACCCGCATGGGTCAAGAGCTTGATTTTCCCGACCGCACCGACGAAGACGATTTTGCACCCAGTCAATTGACGCTGTTTTCACACGCCGTGCTCGCCCAGATTGTGGCGGACCATCTTCCCCCAAACCAAAAACACAATATCGACTACCTACGCCGAGCCCCGGAAAAGCTGGTGTCGCTGAAAGATCATGAGCAATGGTGTGACTTTCTAGAAAAAATTCTGAAAAACGGTACCTGGATTAATGCCGTTCAACAAAAACTGCATCGTCTCAATCTGCAAACGCCGTTAATCGTTTGGTTAAAAGTGTTGCACGGCTACGGCTATCTTGGCGAAGCGGATTGGGAGGTTATGCAGGGGTGTAAGGATTGGCTGAGAGGGGATCCCATCGACGACGACATTGCCCAAAGAATTGGCATTCCCTCAGCGCAACGGATTTATCACGAACTCAGCGCAACCGAACGCAATGAAATGGCAAAACAACGGGTGCTCGATTTATGTCGTTTGGCGGGATTCTATCGGCCTTTTCTCATCTGCTTCGATCAAACGGAAAACTACGGTCAATCGAAAGCCTTGGCCCAATCGTTGGGCATCATCGTCAACGATTTAACCGATGAAGCCCCAAATCAGCTCACCCTTATCACAACCAATGCCGAACCTTGGGAAAATCAAATTGCCCCCAACTGGCAGGTGGCCAATCGGGATCGTCTCGAAATTCCGCCCCTAAAATTACCCACCTTATCTCTCGCTCAAGCCCAGGAATTAGCCCAACACCGTGTGGAGATAGCGCAGGTGTCGGCTGCCCAAAAAGCGGCATTTTTCGGGGATTTAGGATGGTTGACGCAGTTTTTTACGGCGAAAAAAGAAGTCAGTATTCGGATGTTTCTAAAAGAATGTGCCCTTCGCTGGAACGACGTAATGGCCCAAAAAATCTGGGTCAAGACCTCGCTTGCAGAACAGTGGCAGAAACGAATTCAAGATGTCGAACAGGATAAACGCCGCCAAACCTTCGATCACGAAACCCTGTATTGGCTCGTCAGCGACTTGGCGAAATCTCTTCCAGAAGTGACCGTGACCCAGATGGCGTTTCGCGTCGGTGAGAAAGCCCCGCAATGGCAATACCAACAGCGGAAGTTCGTTTTTGTGTTGCAAGCCAATAACAACGCCTCCACATGGGGAAGTTATGCCCATTGGATGGCGCAGGCCGATCACCAAATAAAGCTAATCTGTTTGCGGACGGCGGAACTGCCCCCCGTGCCCAAGGAGACCTGGAAAGTTGCAGCAGATCTTCGGGCGCTGATGGACGTCAAGCGGTTAGCCATTCTGACGCTCACCGTGGCTGAGATCGCTCGACTATACGCGGCCCATCGGCTCTACACGGATAGCGTTCAAGGCGATATTGATGAGAAACCTTCAGAAGTGACGGAATTTCTGCTCAAAGAATTAGATTTTTTCTGGAAATATCTGTTGGACGATTCAGATGCCGCGTCAACACCAAAGCCTCCTACTGCCGTATCCAAACCGACATCGAAATTGGCTACAGAAATCACGAAGGTCATGCGGACAAGCAAATTCATGAGTCTCGACGACTTAGCCAGTCAACTTACCCAATCTTCGGATCTCGATCAGATTCGGCAAGCCTGTGAACAGATCGACAAACTCAAGCTATTTGTGGGGCCGGGGAAGGTGATGATCCAATGGAGGAGTGAAGCGTGAAAATGAGTGTTACGCATCTATGTCACGCCGTTGCCGATCCCATTTGGCGTGCGCAGTGGCTACAGCGAAAGGTGTCTAAACCCCCGCGTCCCCGTTCGCCTAAGGGGCAATTTCCCGTCAAAGGTCAACTATTTCACAAAATTGCGGAAAATTTTGTGGCTTGGTTATGTCGAGGGCGGGCCACAAAAACGGCGCAGAAGCTCATCACGCAGGAGGCGTTGTGGGACGAGTTGTACACGCGCTTTGCCGAAAAACCCCTTGGTCAACTGGCGCAACAGGGCGAACTCTCCTCGGCTTACCACCTCACGCAATGTCTGCAAACATTTTGCGGACGGCTACAGATGTTACGGGCGACCTGTCCCCAATTTGAACATTGGCTGGATCTCTACTGTGAGGAAGAGATGCAGATTAAAGAGGTGGCGATTGCCGATACCCAAATCGCCATTTCGGGCCAAATCGACGCCGTAAGACATTTGGAAGGACAAACGCTTGTGGTGGTCGATTACAAACTGTCACAGGGAGGAAATGCCGAACACGATTTGTTGCAATTAGCCATTTACGCCCATTTATTGGCCCAGGTTCGTCCAGGAATGCCGATGCAGGGCGAGCTAGAGTATTACCAACCGGCCCTGGTTTTGCTCCCTGTCTCTGCCTCTGAGTTGCAGGATTTATTTAACCAGATCGTGTTGCCCGTGATTCGCGAGATTAATGACGCTATAGAAGTCGTCCCCGAACTTCCTCTCAGTGAGGTGATTGATCTCGATGAAGAAGTCGCCGATGTGTCCTCAACCATGCGCTTTACGGAAGTCGATGACCAAAGTCGGTTGATCGAAGAGACGTTCCGAGATTTCAACTTAACGGTCACGGTGACGGGGCGCATCATCGCGCCGCAATTAGTGCGGTATCAGCTCAGGCCTGCGCCGGGCGTCAAGGTGGTGTCGCTATCGAGTCGTGCCAAAGATCTGCAAGTGCGGTTAGCCTCGAACTCTGCACCCTGTATTGAGGCGAGTTCGGGATATGTCTCGGTCGATGTGCCCAAAAGCCAGCCCGATTTGATGTTGTGGGAACGCTTTAGAGCACATCCCGTTTGGCAAGATCATCCGAGTCCGATGGCATTTCCCATTGGGATTGGGGTCGCGGGCGAGCTTCTGATGGGTAATTTCGCCGACGCGAATACCTGTCATGGGCTGGTGGCGGGGAGTTCGGGGAGTGGGAAGAGCGAGTTTCTGAAATCGGTCGTGGCCTCTCTCATACACCGCAATTCACCCGCTGCGCTCAGAATGACCATCGTCGATCCCAAAATTCTGACGTTTGGCGAAATGAATGGGAGTCCCTATCTGACCGACCCCATCATTACCGATCTCGAAACTGCGTTGGTCAAGTTGGAGATGGCCATCAACGAGATGAATCGGCGTTACCAGCAGTTGAGCGATGAAGGATTTATCCATTTGGAAGCCCGTTTGGCGGCGGGGAAAACGGATTTACCCTTCTGGTTATTGATTTTCGATGAATTTGCCGACTTAGGCACCGAAGATAAGAAAGAAAAGAAAAGATTTGAAAATCTCGTGTCGAAATTGGCGGCAAAAGGGCGGGCGGCGGGAATCCATTTGGTATTGGCGACCCAACGTCCAGATAAAGAGGTCGTGACGGGGCTGATTAAAGCGAATTTACCCCTACAAATTTGTCTTCGCGTGACCAGTAATACGAATTCGCAGATCGTGTTAGGCGAACCCGGGGGAGAAAATCTGGTGGGTAAAGGAGACCTGCTTTGTAATCGGGGCAAAGGTATCGAACGAGCACAGTCACTCTTCCTGCCAGCCGGTGCGCTCAAATCTCTGTGTAGGGCGATTGGGAAGTAGGCAAACAAGTTCTGAGGCCACGCCGCAGTCTCGGGGCAACCTACGCTTTGGCGAATGGGATATAAAAACCTCGGTCGACATCATCCCCCATAGAACTCAATCGAGGGGATCCCCAAACCAGGTGAGCCGCAATTTCTCATACTCCCCCCGTTCCTTCAGATGCTGCAAAGCGGTGTCGACTAATTCGAGAAGCGGTTTTTGAATTAAGGGCGCGGCAAATCCGTAAGACTCTTCGTTTAAGCGGGGGGGTTGTAAGACTAAATCAACAAATTCAGGACGGGTTTTCAGCAGATAAGCCGTAATCACCTCGTCGAGAACCGCACCCTCAGCTTCGCCCGTCACAACAGACTGTAAAGTCCCTAATGCGGTGGGTTTCGGTAGAGGGCTTGCAGTCGGTGCGTGGCGACGTAGCCATTGTAGCCCCGTGGTTTCCATCTGCACGGCAATGCGTTTCCCAGACCAGTCATTTTCTACGGTAAACGATTGAGATTTCGCGGTAATCAATCGCTGGCCACTCACAAGATAAGGCGTGGAAAAAGCCACTTTCGCTTGCCGTTCGGGCGTAATCGAAAGTGCACCGGCCGCAATGACAAAGCGCTCCGAATGTCCCCGCATCAGAAAGCGGTTGGTCTCTAACCACGAGACCTCGACAAAGGTCGCATCGCCCGCTAACTCGGCGGCAATCAATCGCAGTAATTCCACATCAAAGCCCGTCAGCTCATTTTCGCGTGTTCTGAAGGCAAAGGGGGCAAAGTCTTTTTCAACCCCTACAACGAGATGGGGCGTTTGCGCTGCGACCTCCGTCGTCAACAGTACAAGCGCTATTAACCCCCGCTTTAGGGGCGACATACCGTCGGTACCCCATCGCGTGTCACAAAGCCTCGCGGGAGATCTGAACCAATCACGATGCCTTCCGGGGGCTTAAAGAAGGTGAAGAAATAATGCGTTTGCGTAATCGCTTGACCCGGTAAACTTCTTACGAAGAACATAAAATCTCGCGCTAGATCTATGACGGGCTGAGGCGTTTTCGGGTGGCGAAACACATACAGATACAGTGGTCTCACCAGATCGCGAGGATATTGATCGAGATCGAGTTGTGGATCGAGAGGATTGACCAAATCGCCTAACGGATTGGCTAAGGGCACTACATTCAGAAAGGTCGATACGCGCTGTTGCCCTGGGGAATTAGAAAGGGTACGCGCTGCAATTTCTGCCGCTGCACCACGTTGGGTAAACAGCCAAGCCGTACTGACAAAATATAAGGATCCCGGGGTATTCAGGGTGATGTTCAGACATTCATCGTTGCCATGACAGGGAATATGACGCCGCGGATATTCCGGACTGTCCGTAAAGCGTCGCAACACTAAGTCGGTCGTTCCACTGCCATGCCGAATCACGAGCTGAAGCGGCTTATCGGGCCCCCCAAGCTCCATCCAATTGTCGATGAGACCCGCGAGAATCCCCGAAATTTGGCGCGTGGTCAGCATGGGCAACTCGGTGGAGGCGTCGGAAACAAACGCAATAATGTCGTAACCGACTTCGGCAGCACATTCGAGTTCGATGTTTTCGCGTTGTAGTCGCGTCAAATAATCGGGGTTAATGGGTTCCGATGATGCCAAAATCTGCCCCGATCCGTCGGCAATCAGCTCTACCCCCTTGACGCTGCCCACCGAAGTGATGTCAAAAAACGGTGGGCGTTCCAATTCCCCAAAAGGGTCTAAATTGACGGTTTGCGTTTTGCGTTTAACAAACTCTTCCCGCCACGCCGTTGCTAACTTCAAACCCTCGCCCAACATTGTGGAACTGCCCACGAGATGAATCCGCGGGCTGGGGTCCGTAATTTCGTATAGGGGGCCTAACACGGCAAGCGCATCGTTAAGATCGGCCGCTAAACCGATGAGCGTTCCAAGGAGGGTGGCAAAAAAAACGGCGAGCGCTAAACGACTGTTACTGTTGCGATCAGACGACATGACTCAATTTTCCTAGAGGTGCGGGATTCAAGTGATTAGCTACCAAAAACACATGTCGGATTTATGACCAAGATGAGCGACAAGCCCCGTCCTTTAGGGCAGGGAGGATGTCAGTTGAACGGCGACGGTCGAGCAAAATTTTGCAAAAGTTCATAGGCCCGCAGAATCCGTTGAGTATGCTCATTGGCTTCTTGAATAGCTTCTGCACTGGCCTGATTGCCCACAAAACGGTCGGGGTGATGGCGGGCAATCTGTCGGCGGTAAGCCTGTTTAACCATCTCCCAATCGGCGTTCGGGGATACGCCCAACAGCGCATAAGCCGCCCTGACTTCCGGGGATAGCGGTTTCACGGGTGGGGGAGATTTTCGCGAACGAGATGCCGAATCCTGTGCCGTTGACTCTGAAGCCGAGTCGCGATTTCCCGA
>CAZTIH010000128.1:0-7394 GCA_964613675.1 uncultured Candidatus Competibacteraceae bacterium | reverse complement strand
GCGATGTTGGGGAAGTCCCGCGTTAAGGTGTTCATGCTCTCGCCGTACGGGCGGATGTCGGCTTTTCAGACCGCCCAGATGTACAGCCTTCATGAGGACAACATCTTTAATCTCGCTATCGAAACGGTGTTTGATCGCTGTCAGGATTTGGTGAAAGCGGTCAATGGCGATGCCGAATTTAAGGCGCGTTATCAGATTGGGGCCGTCAATTCGATCAATTGGGCAAGGGTGTTGGCGCAGGTGGTGTACTACTTCAAGGGTTATTTTGCCGTGACCCAACGCGACGACGAAGTGGTGTATTTCTCGGTGCCGTCTGGGAATTTCGGCAATGCGTACGCGGGGTATTTGGCGAAACAACTGGGGTTACCCATCGAAATTATCGTTGCCACCAATGAAAACGACGTACTCGCCGAGTTTTTTAGAACGGGTCACTACCGCGTTCGCCCCGCCGACCAAGTTTACTGTACCTCTAGCCCGTCTATGGACATCGGGAAAGCGTCGAATTTTGAGCGCTTCATCTACCACTTGACGGGCAATGATGGGGAACGTACAGCGGCGTTATGGCGACAAGTCGAGGAAGGGGGCGGCTTCTCGATTCACGATGTGGGGTTAACTGCCGCCGTGCAACAAAGCGGGCTTCAGGGCGGATCGAGTCGTCACGAACACCGCCTCGCCACGCTGAAACAGGTGTACCACGACCATCAGCGGCTCATCGACACCCATACGGCGGATGGCCTCAAGGTGGGCCGTGAACTGTGTCCGCAGGGTGCGAAGTTGGTAGTTTTGGAGACGGCGTTACCGACGAAGTTTGAAACGACGGTGTTGGAAGCCTTGGGGTTTGTGCCGGAACGTCCGTTGGCATTGCGGGACTTAGAAGTGAAACCCCAGCGATTTACGCGGATGGCGGCGGAAGTGACACCGTTGAAGGAATTTATTGCCCATCATGCGAATTAAGTGACCGTTTTATTGACATTTTCCCCACTCTGAAGGACGGGGCTTGTTGCGCATTTTAGTCAACCCCATTTTCTGAATCTCCCCCAGGGGATTCGGAATGCCAGCAATCCCGTCAATAAGGCGGCGTAGAGCAATGGGGTGGTTAAGTCGATCTTCACCAGCCAGATAAAGTGAATTACACCCAGTCCCGTCGCTAAATAATTCAATTGATGGAGGCGTTTCCAGTAAACGCCCAACTTTTTCATCCAATAACGGGTTGAGGTCAGGGCTAGGGGAATGAGTAGGCAAAAAGCCGTCAAGCCCACCGTGATGTAAGGACGGTACAGAATATCGGCAATCAGTTCATCAATCGCTAAACGCTGGTCTATAACCGCATAAGTCGCAAAATGTAGGGAAATGTAGCCAAAAGCACTCAATCCCAAGGTGCGGCGACTGCGAATCCAAATCGTCCAACCAGTCAGACGTCGTAAGGGAGATAGGCATAAAGTCGCCAGTAAGAGTTGTAACCCCCATAATCCCGTACTTTTAAGCAGTGTCTCAACGGGTTGTGGCCCTAATTCCCCCATCAATAACCCAATCAATGGAATTCCGCAGAGTAATGCGATCAACGGTTGTTCAAATCGTTTGAGCGGGGTTCCCCTTTGCGAAATTCCGTGCTTTATCCACGCAATTGGCGAAAATCCCGTTTTGGTGACCTGTTTCATCAGTACCACTGGCGCAAATCCATCCCCGTATAGAGATGGGCAACCTCTTCTGCGTAACCATTAAATAGCTGCGTGGGGCGACGCGGTGAAAATAATCCCTCTCCAACCATTCGATGCGTTTTCTGGCTCCAACGAGGGTGATCTACTTCGGGATTGACATTGGCGTAGAATCCATACTCTCGGGGCTGCATCTGGTTCCAGGTCGCGTACGGCTCGTTTTCCACGAAAGTCATCCGTACAATGGATTTAATGCTCTTAAAACCGTATTTCCAGGGGACAACCAGGCGTAAGGGGGCACCATTTTGGTTGGGTAACACTTCACCGTATAGGCCGGTCGCTAAAATTGTTAACGGGTGCATCGCTTCGTCGAGACGTAAGCCCTCGCGGTAAGGCCAATCGAGCACAGGACGCCGTTGTCCCGGCAGTTGGGTCGGATCGAGCAGCGTTTGGAATGCTACATACTTCGCTTGAGATAAAGGCTTGAAAAGTTTCAGAAAATCGCCCAGCGGAAACCCTACCCACGGAATCACCATCGCCCATGCTTCTACGCATCGCAGCCGATAGATGCGCTCCTCTTGAGGGAACCGTCGCAGGAGGTCATCTATATCCATCTCGCCCGGGGCCTCACACAGCCCGTCCACCGTCACCCGCCAAGGACGCGGTTTTAAGTGGTGGGCGTTGGCTTTGGGATCGCTCTTACCCGTGCCTAATTCGTAAAAATTGTTGTAACTCGTGATGTTTTCAAAGCTCGTCAACGGTTCATCCGTGCGCCATTCCGTGGGTTGAATATCGGGGATTTGGGCCCCTAATCGACCTCGAATGTCGGTGTTCGGAGTGGCCCGCGCAGCCCCCCACAGCCATTTGGCCCCTAAAAGGATGCCAGTGCCTGCCGTTCCAGCGGCAATGAGTTGTCGGCGACGGCGCCAAACTTCCGGCGGGGTAATGTCGCGGGGATCAATATCGGACGGTTTTTTAATCCACATGGGTCGGTCTCAACGAAGGTCGTGAAGGGCAGTTCTTCGGATTTCCAGGCGTCGGTCTCAACGAAGGTCGTGAAGGGTTTTTTAATCCACAGGCGTCGGTTCCGACGAAAACGCCCCCGCACTCAACGGTCATTTTGCAGTGCACGTTGACGATGAACCGCTAATTCATGGACGCCATCGACCTCTAGGAGTTGCCCCCGCGCCATCCACGCCGCCCGATCCGCCACCTGCGCTAAAAAAGTGTCGTGGTGTTCGACGAGAAGAATCCCCAGTCCCGCCGCCTTGAGTTCGTGAATCGCCTCAATCACCGCCGTCACTAAACGCGGTGCTAGGCCCTGTAACGGTTCGTCCAGCAGTAAATAAGCCGGTTGCGTCATGAGGGCACGGCCTATCGCCAACATCTGTTGTTCCCCCCCCGATAAGCGTCCTGCTACGCGATGAATTAGGGGTTTGAGGGGCGGAAACAGCTCAAATACCCGCGATACCTCCCAAGCCATCAGGGTTGAGGGGGAAGGGCGTCGCGCCGCCACCGTTAAATTCTCGTACACCGTCAATGGCCCGAAAATCCGCCGTTCCTCAGGCACATAGCCCAGTCCCCGTCGTGCACGTTGCGCCGTCGAAAGCGTGGCCATAGGAGAATCATTCCAAAAAATGTCGCCCTTCGACCAAGGTGTTAACCCCATCATGGCCTTTAATAATGTCGATTTGCCCGCGCCATTGTGTCCCGCCAACGCCATTACTTCGCCACCGTTCAAGGTGAGCGTGAGCGGTTCGAGGACGGTAGCGCCCCCGTAACCTGCGGTGAGTCCCGCTAATCGGATGACGGTCGTATCGGTTCCTTCGGGGGGAAGGCGTTCGGCTACTTCGCGCCCTAATCGGATGAACGTCATAGCGGTTCGTCCCCCAAATACGCCCGTCGCACCGCCACATCCTGTTGCACCGTCGCCGTCGGGCCATCCGCAATGAGTCTCCCGTGATGTAACACCATCAGTCGGGTTGCATGGGCAAAAACCGCCGATAAATCATGTTCAGTAAACAATAAACCAGCCTCATGCGTGTCGAGATAGGCTTCGACGTCGCTAAACAGGGCCTGTCGCTCCTGCGCTCCCATGCCGGCGGTCGGTTCGTCCAATAAAAGGATGCGGGGTCGCTGAACCAACACGAGGGCCAGTTCCACCCGCTTGAGATCCGCATAGGCCAACTCGTCACAACGACTATGCGCCAATCCCCGAAGCGGGACCGGTAAATCGGCGGGGGAAATCCGCAGCCGTCGCCACGAAAACGGATTCGCTGCCGCTAGGGCCAAATTCTCCGCCACCGTCAAGGCAGGCCACACCGCCGCCTGTTGGAAGGTGCGACCAATGCCGAGGCGATGACGTTGTTGGGGGGAACAGTGGGTGATGGGGCGCTGATCGAGTAGCAAAGTCCCTCGGGTCGGTCGCACCTGCCCGCCCAGTAACCCAAATAACGACGACTTCCCCGCGCCGTTGGCCCCAATTAAGGCCACCCGTTCCCCAGGAGAGAGCGTGAAATTCACTTCAGACACCGCCGTGACGCCCTGAAACTGTTTGGTTAAACCAATAGCCTGCATCATCGCCGCGACGCCCACACGCTCAGCACCACGATTAAGCTCCCCAATGCCAGTCGCCAATGATCGGTGTAACTCACCAGTTCGGCTTTTAGAACCGTGAACAGCACCGCCCCCAACCACGCTCCGCCGATTTGATGAATTCCGCCGAGTAATGCCATGACTAGGGCGTCCACCGACAACGGAATCGCGAGGAGCGCCGGGGTCAAATTGCCCTTCAACAGGGTGAGCAGTCCCCCGCCGATGCCCGCCAACGCCCCCGATAACACAAACGCGCTCCATCCGAGCCATGGTGTCGGTAGCCCACTGGCCTCGGAACGCAAGGGGTGGTCGCGTCGGGCCTGTAACGCATAGCCCCACGCCGTCGTCCGCAAATAGCGCAGTCCCAAGAACACCAAGAGGTTAAGGGTGAACGCGAAGACGAATAGGGACGCCGTCGAATCCCACGGGGCCGTGGCGCGAATTCCCACAATCCCATTATCGCCCCCCGTCACGCTCACCCACTGGAAGGCAATGGCGTACACAAATTGCGCACAGGCCAAGGTCAACATGGCGCCGTACACCCCACTTCGTCGTAAACACAATGCGCCAAACCCCGCCGCAATGCCCGTCGAGAGCCCAATGCCGACGAAAAACGCCCATTCTAGGGACCAATCCCAGCGCGTCATGGCCAAGGCAAGGCCGTACCCCCCTAACCCAAAGTACGCGGCATGGCCAAACGACACGGTACCGCTCCACCCAATCAGTAACTGAATGCTCGCACTCAACAAGGCAAAACTCAGCGCTTCCGTCGCCAAATGCAGTCCGTAACGGCCAAATCCCCAGGCCAATACGAGTAGGCTGCCAAAAGCGAGGGCGGCCGCTAGATCGCCGTTGACCACGGGATGGGGACGATGTGACGGTTCGGCAGACTCTTCGAGGCGTCCCAATAGCCCTTGGGGCCGTAGCGACAAAATTAACGCCATCAACAGAAAAATTAGGGCCAATTCGAGTTGCCACAAAGCGATGCTGCCGAGTTGCCATTGGCCAAAAATCGCCGTTCCCGTGCGCAATAGGCCAATCAACAACGCCGCGAAGTATGCCCCGACCAACGAACCCAGTCCCCCAATAACCGTCACCACAAACACATCCGCGATCATCTGTAGATCCATCTGTAAATGGGCCTCGCCCTTGGGTAACTGCAACGCGCCTCCCAAACCGGCCAAGGCGCTCCCGAGGCCAAATGCGAGCATCCACAGTCCCGTGGGAGACACGCCCAACGCCCCCAGCATGGTTCGGTCCGCCACTGCGGCGCGAAGCTGTACCCCCAATTTGGTCACGCGCAACCCAAAGTGCAGCCCGAGCAAAGTCCCCCCCGCCGTGACGATGAGAAATAAATCGAAAAGCGAAACGCGTACACCGCCGAGGGTCGTTCGACCGATTAATCCGGGGGCACGTGGCCCAATGAGGGGTTCGGCACCGAAGCTCAAGAGGGCAATGTCCTGCACCATCAACACGACCCCAAAGGTGGCGAGTAACGGGTAAAGGGGGGGCGTTTGGTAGAAATGGCGAATGAGGAGCCGTTCGAGGAGAATTCCCAACAGCGCACACCCCAGCAGTGCCCACAGGAGGGCTGCCCAAAACCCCGTTAGGGGGGTCAACGACACGGTGAAGTAGGCACCGAGCAAGTAAAAAGAACCGTGCGCAAAGTGAACAATGCGAGTGATGCCAAAAATCAGGCTGAGTCCGACCGCGACGAGAAATAAACTCGACGCCGAAGCAAGCGCAGTAATGAGAGCCGCCGTCATGGATAAATTGCGTTGTCGCCTAGGGGAAAAAGTGAAAGATAGTTGACATCCGCTCCGCCCTAAAGGACAGAGACGCTTCGCTGCCCTCGTCGCGCCTTTCGGTCAGTCGGAGGTTCCCCTGAATGGCGGACAAGTTAATTGAAGTCGCTACGGTCGGGCGGCAACATTCCCCCGCACCTTTGGGACTCCCCCCGAGGTTCTCTCATCCTCTTCCTCGAACGGAGATTTTCATGATGCAACGCCACCTACTCGGATTACTGGTCGTTCTCGGCCTCTTTTGGCTCAATGACGGTCTCGCGCAGCGGGCGCCCTACCAAGAATTGCCCACCCCTCAACGCACCGAAGACCCCAATACCCTCGAAGTCATCGACTTTTTCTGGTACGGCTGTGGTCACTGTTACAACTTGTATCCCGTCGTCCAAACCTGGAAAACGACCCTGCCCGACGATGTGCGTTATCGCAAAATTCCGGCCGCGTTTCGGGCACAGGACAACGATGTTTGGGCCATCCACGCCCGCATTTTCTACACGGCACAGGCCCTAGGGATCGAAGAACAGGCATCAGCGGCGGTGTTTGAAGCCATTCACCAAAAACGCCAACGCCTCACGACAGAAGCGGAAATTGCGGCCCTCTTCGGTCAACTGGGAGTTCAGCAGGGGGATTTTGAACGGGCATGGCGGGCTTTCGGTGTGAGAACGCAGGTCAATCAATCGGTGGAGCTGTCCCGACGCTATCGACTGGAGGGCGTACCTACGTTGATTGTCAATGGCCGTTATGTCACGGGGCCAGGCTTTGTCCCCAACAACGGGCAACTCTTGGGCATCATTAACGAACTCCTCGAACGCGAACGACAAGCCAAAGCGGCCCAAGCTACGGTCACGGGTGAGTAATGCAAAAATCCGTCTTACTGCTCATTGGCGGTCTACTGCTGAGCCAAGGAATCTCTGCCCAATCGTTGGATGAGTTTCGCGTGTGGATAGACAGTTTTCGGTCTCGTGCCCTCGCAAGTGGTCTGAGACCCCAAACCGTGGACGGTGCCCTACGCGGGTTGCGCCCCAATCCCCGCGTCATTGAACTCTCCAATTTCCAACCCGAGTTTACGCGCCCGGTGTGGCAGTACCTGTCCAATGCGGTGTCCAGTCGTCGGATTCAGCAGGGACGGGCGCTGATGGCGCGACATCAAACATTGTTGCAGAACATCGAACGACGTTATGGGGTAGATCCTGCGATTGTGGTTGCCATTTGGGGGATTGAATCGGATTTTGGCCGCAGTTTTGGGGATTTCGATGTTTTACAGTCATTGGCGACGATTGCGGCGGAGGGGCGACGGCGTCCTTTTGCGGAAGGGGAGCTTTTGGCGGCGATGCGCTTACTGGAG
>CAZTIH010000127.1:7130-7486 GCA_964613675.1 uncultured Candidatus Competibacteraceae bacterium | reverse complement strand
ACTCCCTTAGCAGGGGAGCGCCTTCGGCCACTCGGCCATCTCTCCAAAAATCGAGGGGATAGAGCATAATGCCTTTATCCGATCTTGTCAAAGATTATTCCCGCAGGGTGGGCAGTGACGGGTCGTGAAGAATCCCGTTTTCCTGTTCACGTTTAATACGTTCGTAGATTTCCTCGCGGTGAACAGGTACATCTCGGGGCGCGTTCACCCCAATGCGAACCTGGTTACCTTTCACACCGAGCACAGTGACGGTCACCGTGTCGCCAATCATTAGGGTTTCCCCTACACGCCGGGTTAAAATTAACATCTAGATACACCTCCATCCACTTTGAAATTGCCGACTTTTCCCGTCGGGC
>CAZTIH010000127.1:0-7120 GCA_964613675.1 uncultured Candidatus Competibacteraceae bacterium | reverse complement strand
GATGCCGATGACAACTCAAAGGCGTCGTGTAACGCCCGCACAGCTAGTTCTAGGTATTTCTCATCAATCACGACCGAAATCTTGATCTCAGAGGTGGAAATCATGCGGATATTGATGGTTTCTCTCGCAAGAGCACCAAACATCCGACTCGCAATCCCTGCATGTGATCGCATCCCTACGCCGACGAGCGAAACCTTAACTATTTTCTCGTCTCCCGATACTTCCCGCGCCCCCAATTCGTTCGCTATTGCACGTACAATCTCCAAGGCTCTGGGGTAGTCATTGCGATTGACCGTGAAGGTAAAGTCGGTTGTGCCATCTCGACCGATGTTCTGAACAATCATATCGACTTCGATATTCGCTTCCGACACCGGTCCTAGTAAGTGATATGCGATGCCGGGTTTGTCTGGCACCCCTAAAATGGTCAACTGTGCCTCGTCGCGATTGAACGCAATACCGGATACCAGGGGTTGTTCCACAGGATTTTCCTCAAAGGTGATCAGCGTGCCCGCGCCTTCTTTGAAAGAGGACAGCACGCGCAACGGAACATTGTATTTACCTGCAAATTCGACAGAACGAATTTGCAGCACTTTAGAACCTAAGCTGGCCATTTCCAGCATTTCTTCAAAGGTAATTTTGTCGAGCCGACGGGCTTGCGGAACAACCCGAGGATCTGTGGTGTACACCCCATCGACGTCGGTATAAATCTGACATTCGTCTGCTTTCAACGCCGCCGCGAGGGCAACTGCGGTCGTATCCGAGCCACCACGCCCCAAAGTGGTAATGCGATTCTGTGCCGTTACCCCTTGAAATCCCGCCACAATTACGACTTTTCCCGCGTCAAGTGTGCGCCGAATAGGTTCATCGTCGATGTGCGTGATTCGCGCTTTGGTGTGGGATGCGTCAGTGTGAATGGCCACTTGAGGGCCCGTGAAACTTTGGGCTGGACAGCCATTTTTTTCCAACGCGATCGCCAGCAACGCAATGGTGACCTGTTCCCCGGTAGCCAGCAGTACATCTTGTTCCGCAGGGGACGGGGTTTTCGTGATGGCCTTTGCGAGCTTTAACAACCGATCGGTTTCGCCACTCATCGCCGAAACGACCACTACCACCTGATGACCCTGCGCGCGCCAGTGCATCACCTTTTCGGCTACTTTCTCGATGCGTTCTGCTGATCCCACCGAAGTGCCACCGTATTTTTGAACAATTAGTCCCATATGACCTTTCTTGTTATGTCGATTAATCAACGCAATGAAAAAAAGCGGGGCACAATACCCCAATTTGTCTAAGACAACCTTGCCCGTACCCAATCGGGAACTTGGGCTAACGCGGCTGAGAGCTGGTCGGGATCGGTACCGCCCGCTTGTGCAAAATCCGCCCTTCCCCCGCCCTTACCTCCCACTTGACTGGCGACAAAGCTCACTAAATCCCCTGCCGGCACTGCTTTTTGGTAGTCAGCACTCACCCCCGCCGCCAATTTCACCTTGCCCGCCTCCACCGTCGCCAACACGACGATGGCTGTCTTCAACTGATCCTTTAGCTGATCCACCGTCGAACGCAAAGTTTTCGCGTCGGTATCGTCTAGGACAGTCACGATAAGTTTAGCGCCATGGATGTCTATTGCCGTGGAGGCCAAATCAACGCCTTGACCGCTGGCAAGTCGTTGTTTCAACCGCTCAACATCGCGTTCTAATTGCTTATTTCGCTCGATGAGTTGCGCCGCCTTGTTTAACGGATCGCCTTTGAGCAGTTGACTCAGTTCGCGCAAGATATGTTGTTGTTCATTAACAAAATCGAAGGCGGTTTGGCCGGTCACGGCTTCAATACGCCGTATCCCTGAGGCTACCCCCGTCTCGCTCAACAGCTTAAACAGGCCAATGTCGCCGGTACGCTGGATGTGTGTCCCCCCACACAGTTCGACGGAAAAGTCACCCATGGTCACAACCCGTACCCGTTCACCGTATTTTTCTCCAAACAACGCCATTGCACCCCGTTTCATGGCGTCGTCGATGGGCATTTCCTCAATCGCTACGGGATGATTTCGCCGTACTTCCTCGTTAATGCGTTGTTCGATACGCGCCATTTCGTCGGGCGTCACGGGGGATGCGTGCGAGAAATCAAAGCGCAACCGCTCAGGGGCAACCTGTGAACCCTTCTGGGCTACATGAGGGCCGAGAATTTCGCGCAGCGCCGCATGGAGTAGATGGGTGGACGAGTGGTTGAGCATGATGGCGTGGCGTCGTGCCGCATCGACTTTTGCCGTGACCGTCATCCCCACGCGCAATTCGCCGTGAGCAACCGTCCCTACATGCAGCGTGGCGCCGCGCTGTTTACGGGTGTCCTGTACGGTGAACTGATTTGAGTCGCTTTCGATGACGCCGGTATCGCCGATTTGGCCGCCGGACTCGCCGTAAAAGGGGGTTGTGTTGAGGACAACGGTTCCTCGCTCGCCGAGCTTTAAGCCGTCAACGGGCTGGTTGTCTGCGTTAAATAAAGTGGTGATCTGGCTGGTGGTGGTGAGGGCTTGGTAACCACAAAATTCACTGTCATTGTCGATGACCAAACCGGTCGTTGCCGAAAACTGACTGGCGGCACGGGCACGCTTGCGTTGTTGGGTCATCTCTGCCTCAAACCCCGCCATATCCACCGTCAAGCCCCGTTCGCGGGCAATATCTGCCGTTAAATCTAGCGGAAAGCCGTAGGTGTCATAAAGTTTGAAGGCGGTTTCACCCGCAATGACGGTGCCTGAAAGTTGGGCAATATCGCGTTCCAAAAGCGCCATTCCGTGATTGAGCGTTTCTGCAAATCGGTGTTCTTCCTGAACAATTGTCTGCTCAATCGAAGCGGTTTGTTGGGCCAATTCGGGGAATGCCTCGCCCATTTCGTGAACCAATGGAACGACTAGTTTGTGGAAAAAGGGACGATCAACGCCGAGTTTGTGGCCGTGACGAATGGCGCGTCGCAAAATTCGCCGCAGCACATAACCGCGTCCTTCGTTGCTGGGGGTGACGCCGTCCATAATCAGAAAAGCTGTGGAGCGGATGTGATCGGCAATTACTTTGAGCGATGGGCTGTGGACATCGACGGCCCTCGTGACATCGACGGCTGCGTTGATGAGATGGCGAAAGAGATCAATGTCGTAATTGCTGTGGACGCCCTGTAACACCGCCGCCAGCCGTTCCAATCCCATCCCCGTATCTACACTCGGGCGTGGCAACGGCGTGAGTGTCCCATCGGCGGCACGGTCGTATTGCATAAACACGAGGTTCCAAATCTCGATGTAACGGTCGCCATCCTCATCTGGTGAACCGGGGGGGCCTCCAGGGATGCTTGGGCCGTGGTCGTAAAAAATCTCTGAACAAGGACCACAGGGCCCCGTATCGCCCATGGACCAAAAGTTATCTTTTGCGCCTATTCGCGAAAATCGCGTGGGATCGACTTTGATTTCGTCCAACCAAATAGTGGCGGCTTCGTCGTCTTTTTCAAAAACGGTGACCCACAATTTTTCGGGAGGTAGCCCAAAATCCTGGGTTAAGAGTTTCCACGCGAGTTGGATGGCTTCGCGCTTGAAGTAGTCGCCAAAGGAGAAGTTGCCCAACATCTCGAAAAACGTGTGGTGGCGCGCGGTGTAACCGACATTTTCGAGATCGTTGTGCTTGCCCCCGGCGCGGACACAGCGTTGTGACGAGGTTGCGCGAATGTAGGGCCGAGACTCATTGCCCAAAAAAACATCCTTGAAGGGCACCATGCCCGCGTTTGTAAACAATAAGGTGGCGTCGTTTTGGGGAACGAGCGGGGCACTTTCGACGATAGTGTGACCGTGACGGTGGAAGTAGTCGAGGAAGGTTTGCCGTAATGCTTTGGTTGAAATCATGATGATTGGAAGAGTTCGTTGATTTGGGCCAGCGTAAAACCGCGTTGGCGCAGGAAGCGCGTATGACGCAGACGAGAGGCTGAATCGGGGTGAGGTTCCCAACGGGCTTTCATCGTCGTCAATTTTTGGGGCCAAAAATCGGCTAATTCGTTCAGAATGGGGTCGATTTCTGCGTCGGTCAGCCCTCGTTCTCGTAGTTCAGCACGAATTTTGAGCGGACCGTAACCTTTATCGGCGCGACGGCGAGCGTAAAGATCTGCAAACCGAGTGGCATCGATGAGTTTCTGGGCATTCAACTCGTCAAGGGTACTCGCCACTTCAGCGTCGCCAAAACCGCGCTGTAGCAGCTTTTGCCGCAATTCAAGCGCGGTGTGGTCGCGACGGGCCAACAAATCTAAAGCCGTGTCGCGAGGGGACTTAGTTGAGGAGTTATTGGTCGCTTTCTGAAGTTTCGACGGCCACGCCATCGCTTGCATCCTCATCGCCGGGCAAGGTCACGGGGATCGCTTTGGGATTCATCGAAAAGTGCTGGCGAACCTTATCTTCAATTTCTTTCGCCATTTCCAAGTTGTCTTTAAGAAATTGACGGGCGTTTTCTTTTCCTTGGCCGATACGTTTACCGCTATAGCTGTACCAAGCCCCGGATTTATCGACGATATTGGCAGCCACCCCCAGATCGATCACCTCGCCCAAACGGGAAATGCCTTCACCGTAGAGCAGCTCAAACTCGGCTTGTCTGAAAGGTGGGGCAACCTTGTTCTTAACAACTTTAACTTTGGTTTGCGAACCCACCACTTCTTCGCCTTTTTTGATGGCGCCAGTACGACGGATGTCAAGGCGCACAGAGGAATAGAATTTTAGTGCGTTGCCACCCGTCGTCGTTTCTGGATTACCGAACATAACGCCGATTTTGAGACGAATTTGATTGATGAAGATAACGAGGGTACGCGAACGACTGATGTTGCCAGTGAGTTTGCGCAAGGCTTGGGACATTAAGCGCGCTTGTAACCCCACATGCGCATCGCCCATATCGCCTTCGATCTCGGCTTTGGGGGTTAAAGCCGCGACGGAATCCACAACAACGACATCCAAAGTCCCCGAACGCACAAGCATATCCGTAATTTCGAGGGCTTGTTCACCGTTATCGGGCTGTGAAACCAGTAGATTTTCCACATCAACGCCAAGCTTGCCCGCATAAACGGGGTCGAGCGCATGTTCGGCGTCGATAAAAGCCGCCATTCCCCCTAATCGTTGGGCCTCGGCGATGACTTGCAAGGTAAGCGTCGTTTTGCCCGAGGACTCTGGACCAAAAATCTCGACGATCCGACCCCGTGGCAGTCCACCAATGCCCAATGCCACATCAAGGCCCAACGAACCCGTCGAAATGGCCTCCACATCGCGTACCGCACCGGAATCGCCTAAACGCATGACGGATCCTTTACCGAATTGGCGTTCGATCTGGGTCAGCGTCGTGCTTAACGCTTTCTTTTTCTGCTCATCCACGGGGAGTTTCCTATGACGAAAAGGGGCTATCGGAAAAGTTGTTCATTATTTCACAAAAACCGACATATTCTGCAAGACATTGTGTCATCCTGCCCTTTATCGCTTTGAGGGAAATCAAAAGCCAAGCAAGTGATAGCTTATGGTGAGCGTGGCTGAAGCGACGACGATCAGAACTATGGAGGACACGACGGCAGCAGTGGTGGCTTCTCCCACGGCTGCTGCGCTGCGTCCACAATGTAAACCGTGGTAACAGCCAGCCAGTGCGACTAAGGCGCCGTAAATCCAAGCCTTAAATAAACCGAGCAAAAAATCGACAAAGGTCACGCCGCTACGGAGTTGGTTGAAATATTGGATGAGGGGAATCTCAAAGAGAGCCAACGCCACGAGGGCACCCCCAAACATCCCCATTAAATTCGCGTAAATCGTGAGGAGAGGGAGGAGCAGGACGAGGGCAAAAAAACGCGGTAACACCAGAAATTCGAAGGGAGAAATCCCCATGACGGTCAGCGCGTCGATTTCTTCTTTAACTTGCATCGTGCCAATTTGGGCGGCAAACGCGGCACCAGTTCGCCCCGCCATAATCACTGCCGTCATCATGGCCGCCATTTCTCGACTCATCGCGAGGCCTACAAGATTAGCGACGAAGATCTCCGCTCCAAATAGGCGCAACTGGTTCGCCCCCACAAAAGCTAGGATAAGCCCTACGAGGAAGCTAATCAGTAAGACGATGGGCAACGCGTCGGGGCCACAGTGGCGAAGAAAAACGATGACATCTTGGTTGCGGTAGCGCGCTTTCCCTCGTATTCCTCGCCAACACGCGAACACTAAAGCGCCCGTAAATTCGAGCAGTCGTCTCACGAAATTTCTAGGAAAAGTTTGAAAGTTAAAGCGGAGGGAGACGAGTCGGGGGGAGCATCGGTGTACATTGCACCCGTATCCGCGCCTCGCGTAAGCGACTAAAACGTGAATGGTGCGAGAGCTGCTGAATCATCGAATCGGTGAGATGTTGTCCCGCCGCGACCAGCAAACGACCATCGACCGCTTCAACATCCGCCATCAGGGTGTAGCCAGGCTGAAGTTCGCAAGGAAGTAGCGTCAGAATGGGGACAAAATCAGTTCGGTGTGTGCTAAACGCGGTGGTGGCGGCTTCAACGACTAAATGATCGTAACGGGCGGGCTGTCGAGTCATGCGTTCGAGAGCGACTTCCCTAGGGACGCCCTGAGCTTCGGCTTGATCAAGATCGTTGAGCACTTTCAAAATGCGACTTTCGATGGGAAGCGATTCGCCCGCCACGCGCTTCTCCAGTGGGGGACCTGATCCGTCGAAACACTTATCGCGGAGATAAACGATTTCGGCCACTTGTTCCAGCCGAGGAATGTGGGCAAGCAGGTCGTGACCTAAACGCGGTAAGTCGTTGAATTGGTACGCCTCTTCTTCCGATAACAGACCCAAACGATGCCGCTCAATGAGTTCGGGCGGCATGATGACGAGGGATAAGGGGGCTAACATCGCTGCGGTTTCTAGTGCCCAGGTGGAGGGGATTTTCATCAGTTCCGCAACCTGTCTTGCTCGCTCACGCACTGCGAGTGCCCGTCCGAAGGCCGCGGGCGTGACCCCCGCAAGAAGTTCGGTAAGTAAGCGAATCACGCCATCAACCGTTCCCTGTAATAGCTCCCGTTCAGAAGTAACCAGTCGGTAATGCTCAACCCCAGCTTCAAGCGCCGAAATCAGCATCTGAGGTG
>CAZTIH010000126.1:0-7554 GCA_964613675.1 uncultured Candidatus Competibacteraceae bacterium | reverse complement strand
ACGCACTGCCCTTGAGCAGGCGCGACAAAATAATTCACAATTTGCGTTGTTATTCATCGACTTAGATCAATTTAAAGCGGTAAATGATTCTTTTGGGCATGGCGCGGGCGATCAACTGCTGCACCAAGCCGCAACGCGCTTGCAGCAATTGCCTTGGTCGAATGTCGTGTTGGGACGTTTGGGTGGAGATGAATTTGCCGTGCTGATGCGCGAGATTCAGAACAAATCCCAGGTTGAACAGCAGGTTCATCAACTCATCCAGACGCTGAATGTGCCCTTCAAAATAGCCGGCCACGAAGTGCGAATTTCTGCCAGTGTAGGCATTAGCCATTATCCGGAGGATGGCCGAGATATCGACGCACTCCTAAGGAATGCCGATGCTGCGATGTACCAAGTGAAAAATAGCGGTAAAAACGGGTATCGCTTCTTCACGCGAGAAATCGGTAATCGGGCACAAGATCAATTGCTCTTCACCCAACAGCTCCATCAAGGGCTTAAAAATCAAGAGTTTATTTTGCACTACCAGCCGCGTATTAGTCTGAAAACGGGGTTAATTGCGGGGGTCGAGGCATTGGTACGGTGGCAACATCCAGAACGTGGAATGGTTCCGCCCGCCCACTTCATCACCCTTGCAGAAGATACGGGGTTAATTATTCCGCTAGGCAGCTGGGTGCTCGAAACTGCGTGTAAACAGGCTGCTAAATGGCAAAAACAGGGGCTTCCGATCATTCGCATGGCCGTCAATCTTTCGCCTCGGCAGTTTAGCCAAGGCGATTTAGTGAATCAGGTTTCGCAGGTATTGCAGAAGTTTGAATTGCCTCCGACGACCCTAGAATTAGAAATCACCGAAAGCACTATGATGGAGCAGCTCGAACGCACAAGACAGGTGCTCGCGGCCTTCAAAGCGATGGGGATTCATTTAGCAATGGACGACTTTGGTGTGGGGTATTCCAGCTTGAATTATTTGAAAAAACTGCCCCTTGACCATCTCAAAATTGACCGTTCCTTTGTGACGGGGGTGCCCCACAATGCCGATGACACGGCGATTACCCAAGCGATTATTGCCGTTGCGAAAAGTCTGAAGTTGAGTCTGATTGCGGAAGGTATCGAAACCGACGAACAACGTCAGTTTTTGACGGCAACTGGGTGTGAGGAGGGCCAAGGATTTTTATTCAGTATGCCGCAGCCCGCCAGCATCATCGAAACTTTGCTCGTCGCTCAACAGCGGTCTGCACAGCCATTGACGACCCGTAAATCATTGATTAATTGAAGTTATGTCGGCAAACCAGAATGACCCCTTGATTGGTCACGGTAAATCGGCGGGCGTCTTGGTCCAGATTTTCGCCAATGACGGTATCTGGGGGAATTTCGACATCACTATCGACAATGGCCCGTCGTAATCGGCTGTGACGCCCGACGCTCACATTAGGCAAGAGCACAGAATCAATGACTTGTGCGTAGGAATGCAGTCTGACTCGGCTAAATAACAGGGAATGTTCCGCCTGCGCCCCCGATAAAATACAGCCCCCCGACACGAGTGAATCCGTCGCAATGCCCGTTCGCCCAAATTCCTCGAACACAAATTTGGCAGGGGGAATCTGCCACTGATGGGTGAGTAGCGGCCATTCCTTGTCGTAAAGATCGAGTTCTGGTTGGGGGGTCAGAAGTTCCATATTGGCGTGGTAATAAGCGTTGACATCCCCAATATCGCGCCAATAGGGCTGTTTACCGTGCATATCGCGGAATAGATAGACAAATAAGCGATGTTCAGCTACCAAGTGTGGAATTAAATCTCTAGCAAAATCAGCAGGTTGGTAACGATTCAAGCAATCCATCAGAAAGTGCGGATTAAAAACATAAATTCCCATAGAGACCAGTGCGTGCGTCGGATCATCTGCAAGGGGTTCGGGATGGGGCGGTTTTTCCCAAAATTGCTGAATTCGCCCCGCTTCATCGACCCGCAAAACGCCATAACGTCGTGCTTCTTCGCGAGGCAAGGTCGCGCCTCCAATCGTTAAATCGGCCTGTTTTTCGATGTGCGCCGCGAGCAAAGCCCCGTAATCCATCTTGTAAACATGATCGGATGCGAGAATCAAAATGAGTTCAGGATCAAAGGCTTGAATGACGTTCAGATTTTTGTTGACTGCATCGGCTGTCCCCGCATACCCCTGATTATCCAAAGACGCGGGCAAGACTTCGATAAACTCGCCTCGGTCACTATCGAGAAAGTTCCACGCCTTATGAAGATGATGGATGAGGGGATGCGCACGATATTGAGTGAGTACGCCAATTTGTCGCACCCCCGAATTCACACAATTTGATAAAGGGAAGTCGATCAGACGAAATTTGCCCGCAAAATGCAGGGCTGCATCGGGACGATTCTGGGTTAAATCCGCCAGTCCCGCGCCCCGACCGCCCGCTAAAATCAAGGCCAAGGTTCGGCGCGTCAATCGACTGACAAAGCGTTCGTTCTTAATCATTTGGGCAATCTCTGGCTAACTCAATTCATTAGGATCGACATCAAGCGACCATCGTAATTGGGATGGCACGCGCAGGTTGTACAGTAAGGGCACCCATTCGTCCAAAAATAACTGTAACACACGTCGTTGTGGTGCTTGCACGAGGATTTGCCAACGATACCGTTGCGCGATGCGTTCGATTGGCGCTACGGCGGGACCTAAAAGGGTCACGGTGGATCGGGTAGAAAGGGTGTTTGCGTGGTCAGCGGCCTGTTGAGCAAACCGTTCGGCAACCTCATTTTTGGGACAATCCATCCGCAGTAACGCCTGATGGCCGTAGGGAGGTAGCCCCAGTTCACATCGTTCGCTGAGGAGCAATGCAGCGGCTTGATCGTAGTGATTACGACGCACTGCCTGTAGGAGCGGATGATCGGGAAAATGCGTTTGAATCAAGACATTACCGATTTGCTCGGGACGTCTTCCTGCACGCCCCGACACCTGTAACAGAAGCTGCACTAACCGTTCGGCGGCCCGAAAATCGACGCTGAACAAAGCAGAATCGGTTCCTACGACGACCACGAGGGTTAGGTGTGGAAAATCGTGGCCTTTGGCAAACATCTGGGTACCCACCAATAAAGGAATTTCCCCTTGGTGAATGGCGTCACGTTGTTTCAGCCAACCGGGATGATCGGCGTCGATTTGTAAATGGGGGTATTGGCTAAAGTGTTCCGAAATAAATTGTGTGATTCTTTCGGTTCCTGTACCAATGAGTTGCAGATTTGAAAAATGACACTTTGGGCAATGCGTCGGCAATGGGGTTTCGGCGGCGCAGTGATGACACCGCAGCACTTGGCGTTTTCGATGAACTGTCATGGTAGCGGAACAGTGATCGCATTCACTATTCCATCCACAATGGGGGCAACGCAAAATGGGCGCATATCCCCGACGATTGATGAAAATCAGGACCTGTTCACCGCGTTTTAGCGTGGTTTCGATTTGATGCAACGCAATCTCTGCTAGACCGTCTTGTTGGGATTCTCGATTCATGTTGAGAAACCGTAAACGAGGCAACTGTGCCGTATTAGCCCGAATGGTTAAGCGCAAATGTCGGTAACGGCCCTGTTGCGCATTGTGCAGCGACTCTAAAGAAGGTGTCGCCGATCCGAGCACGACCAGACAGCGACTTAAACACCCGCGCATGATGGCCATATCTCGCCCGTGGTAGCGAAAATCACTGTTTTGCTTATAAGACGGGTCGTGTTCTTCATCGACGACGATTAGCCCCAAATTGGGAAGCGGGGTGAACACGGCGGATCGCGTACCAATGAGGATTCGCGCCTTGCCTTGTGCACAAAATAGCCATTGATTCAAGCGGTTAGTGTCGGTCAATGCGGAATGGAACAGCGCAATAGGGACCGTAAAGCGTCGTTGAAAGCGTTCAATGAGCTGCGGGGTCAAGCCAATTTCGGGCACTAAAATCAGGACTTGGCGGTGGTTTGCGAGGGCTTGGGCGGTCAATTGAAGATAAATTTCGGTTTTGCCGCTTCCGGTCACGCCTTGGAGCAGAAAGCACTGAAAATCTAGACCTACACCGCTCAATTCCTTCAATACCGCAGTTTGTTCGCGGTTAAGCGTCGGTGGTGGGTCGATCTCGTCGTTACGCTTCAATGCGGATTTTTGACCCCGAGTTGACGGAGTTGCCAAACGATCTTGTCTCAACAATTTGGGTAAGGCGGTGAGGAATGGTTCACCAAAATGACAGTGATAGTAGCTTTGTGCCCACTTTAAGAGCGAAAACAGGGCTTGATCGAATAAACAGTGGGGTTCTAAAACTTTGGAGACGGCTTTTAGTTTAGGTAAGGGAACGGCTGAATTTTCGGAAAATGCAACGAGAATTCCGATAACTTGGCGTGTAGTGCCCAAAGGAACGAGGACGCGGCAACCCAACATGGCAGAGGGGAGATCTTCGGGTTGGGGGGCGGGCAAGTAATCGAGGGGTTCATAAAATGGCCCCGCCACCGCAATGCGCCAAATCAAAGGGGATTTACCCCCTGTTGCGCTAAAAATTGGGCGATTTGGGCCGGCGTCAGTTCGGGGACATACGCACCGTTTTGCATGAAAAGCTGCGCATAAGGGAGCGCTTTAACGGCGAAAGTTTTCTCAATATTGACAATGAGTTGCATAAAATCGACCGATTCAAATCCCAGTTCGGCAACTAGACGGGTCTGGGGACTGAGCGGTTGGGCGAGCTGTAGCCCCCAATCCTGCGTCATGGAGTGGAGGAGATCGACGATGATCGTTTCAAGGGAATGAGTCATTATTAATCAATAAGTTAAGGGATTCTGATGAGTTCTAAAAGGTGGGCGGATTGAGTGCCAAGGTCAGCCCAAGGGGTTTCAACCGACAATATCGCGAGGGTGGCGGGGGTGAAACCTTGACCGTCGCCGAGTTCGACCAGAGGTCTACCCGTTAACACGCAAAGTAATTGTTCAAGACCAGGATTATGGCCGACGAGGAGTAGCCTTTGACAGGGGCGTTGTTGTTGAAGGACCTGTAGAAGCTTACCGGGTGAGGCTTCGTAAATGCGGCCATCGAATCGCAGATTGACGAGATCGAGGTTGGCGCGTTGACGCAGTGTTTCAGCGGTTGAAGTGGTACGTTTTGCGGGGGAACTGACGATGGTTTTGGGCAAATAATCGTTTTCAAACAACCAATTCGCTTGTGTTAACGCTTGTTGTTGTCCGTGGGGGCTGAGGGGTCTTTCCACATCGGGTTGGTTTCCGAGGGCGGGATTGGCGTGAGCGTGGCGCATCAGAATAAGTTGAGACATGAAGAAAGCCTGTCCTTACAGAATGAGAGAGGCCTACTTTACTGGGATTTTTTACCAACTGTAGGCGATTTATTGGCTGCTAAAGAGAATGTTGCAATGAGAATTTTACTACTAGGTAACGCAGGTTCTGGGAAAACCACGATGGCAAGACGACTTATGGACTGTCATTCGTTGGCGTATCTGTCTTTAGATGAAATTGCTTGGGCGGAAGGCATCGTTCGTCGCCCTATTGCCGAAAGTCTGCAATGTCTTCAGAAATTTATGGATCATCATGCCGCATGGATTATCGAGGGGTGTTATGGAGAATTGATGGAGTTTGCGCTGCCGTACTGTACAGAGTTACGGTTTTTGAATCCGGGAGTAGATGTCTGTGTTGAGCATTGTCGATGTCGAGCTTGGGAACCTTCAAAATTTCAGGACGAAGCAGAACAAAGGGCGTCGTTAACCTCGTTGATTGCGTGGGTGAGGGAGTATGAGACGAGAGACGATGAATTTGGGTTGAAGTGGCATCGTCGGCTGTTTCAGAGATTTTCTGGAGTTAAAAAAGAATATACTTCGTTAGAAATGTACCCATCAGAATCGTTAAGTCATGCAATGTCGTGTGGGGGGCAAGATGGCAACCGATGAGCAAATCCATGTTCGCGCCACGGAGGGGGATGTAGATGCGCAAAACGAATTGGGTTGGCGTTATCAGAATGGTCAGGGGGTCGAGCAGGATTATGGCGAGGCGTTGAGGTGGTATCGCCTTGCTGCTGAACGACAAAGCCCCTATGCCCAAACGAATTTAGGATGGATGTATGAAAGGGGTCAGGGGGTCGAGCAGGATTATGGCGAGGCGGCTAAGTGGTATCGTCTTGCGGCTGAGTCGAACGATCCGCAGGCACAAAGTAATTTAGGATGGCTGCATCAGAATGGTCAGGGGGTCGAGCAGGATTATGGCGAGGCGCTGAGGTGGTATCGGCTTGCCGCTCAACGACAACACCCTTATGCCCAAACGAATTTAGGATGGCTATATGAGAATGGGTGGGGGGTAGAACGGGATTATTTTGAGGCATTGAAATGGTATCGCCTGGCTGCTCAACAGAATCATCCTCAGGCTCAAAACAACTTAGGTTGGCTTTATCAGAACGGGTATGGCGTCAAGCAAAACAATAGAGAAGCTCTCAAGTGGTATCTGCTTGCCGCTAGACAGCATAATGCTTATAGCCAAACTAATTTGGGGTGGATGCACGAGAATGGGCGAGGGGTCAAACAAGATTATCTTGAGGCGGTGAAGTGGTATCTGCTGGCTGCGACCCAAAATCATGCCCAGGCTCAGAGCAATTTAGGTTGGTTTTATCAGAATGGATATGGCGTTAAACAGGATGATAGCGAAGCTATAAAATGGTATCGCCTTGCCGTAGAGCAAGATAGCGCCCATGCGGAAACCAATTTAGGGTGGATGTATGAGATGGGACGGGGTGTCAAGCAAGATTATGGGGAGGCGATGAAATGGTATTTGCTTGCCGCCCAAAAGGAACATCCGCAAGCCCAAAACAACTTAGGTTGGTTATATCAGAATGGATATGGCGTTGAGCAGGATGATGCAGAAGCGGTGAAGTGGTATTTGCTTGCGGCAATGCAGGGTAATTCTTATGCACAAACCAATTTGGGATGGATGTACGAGAATGGGCGAGGCGTCAGACAGGACTATATCGAGGCGGTGAAATGGTATCGCTGTGCAGCAGAACAGGGATTTCCTCAAGCCCAAATCAATTTAGGAATGATGTACGAATTAGGCTATGGAACGGTAAAAAGCCTTCGTTATGCGCGAAAGTGGTACAAATTAGCGTCTAAACAAGGACATCCAGACGCTATTGAAAATATCAAACGTATTAAGGGTTGGTGGTTTTAGCGAGGCTGAGTTCAACTTCAATTTAGTGGGTTTCAATCCACACCCGCCTTACTTCGCGGGTGAAACTCATTTTTTAGGGGGGTTTGTAACTCTAGATTTTAGGCGTGAAAAACGCTTTAGCAGACTCGGTAATTTCTGCCGCGTCCTCTGCCGAGACCCCCAAGAAAGGCCGCTCGGGAATGTCGCCCCAGGGGACTGGGCGGGCCGCGGAGCCGCCGTATGCGCCTCGCCGTGCGCCAAATTGATGCGTTGGCGCATAAACCACATTGGTGCCAATGCGCAGCGAGTCATTCGAGACCGTCGCCGTGATGCTGTTCATCAGCCGCCCTGTATCGCGGAGCGGCGTGCTGCTGCCCTGACGACGCCGCGCA
>CAZTIH010000125.1:4872-7619 GCA_964613675.1 uncultured Candidatus Competibacteraceae bacterium | reverse complement strand
GAATAAGACTATAAAAAATCATTCTTTTTAGATCTAAATGGCCCGTGACTACCCTGAGAAAATCGCAATGGGGAGATACATCATGGGCCTCGCAACCACAGCTCACACCGATTCAACCAATGAATCTTCTGACGCCGCCCACGAGGTGGCGCCTAGCCTCGCAGACCTTGTTACGCTTAACCGTGTTTTAGCGTCAAAATCCGCCGCCGAACGGGTCGCCTGGGCATTGGAAACTTTCGCACCGCAAATCGTGTTGTCATCGAGTTTTGGTGCCCAAGCAGCGGTGTGTTTGCATTTGGCTACACAACAATGGCCGTCAATTCCCATCGTCCTGATCGACACCGGGTATCTATTTCCAGAAACCTACCAATTTATCGACGAGCTGACCGATCAGTTATCGCTTAATCTTCGGGTTTACCGTTCTGCCTTGAGTACGGCGTGGCAGGAGGCGCGCTACGGGCGATTGTGGGAACAGGGCGTTGAGGGCATTGAACGGTATAACCAAATGAACAAGGTGGAGCCGATGAATCGCGCTCTGGACGAGTTGCAGGCACATGCGTGGTTAGCGGGGCTACGGCGTCAGCAATCGCGAAGTCGTGAACAACTTCCCGTTCTGCTAAAGCAACGGGGTCGCGTTAAGATTCATCCGATTGTCGATTGGAGCAACCAAGAGGTTCATCGCTACTTAACCGCCCACCAGTTGCCCTATCATCCGTTGTGGGAACAGGGGTATGTGTCGATTGGAGATGTCCACACGACACGGCCGTTGACCGCCGACATGACCGAGGAACAAACCCGTTTTTTTGGTCTGAAACGGGAATGCGGTTTGCACGAAGTAGGGGATTTTCAGATTTGACTGACATCTGAAGCGGCTACACGGTATGTCTGATGTACGGCGTGTCGTCGCTCATATTTTGATTGCGTCACGGTTTATTGCTCGAAACGACGCTCGGTTTAACGCCCTGTTTCACCCGTACCTAAAACATTTTCTGCGATTTGTCGGAGGGGACTCTTTAAGCGTTCTGCATTCTGAACGCACTGCGTCGCTAGTTGGTAGTTATGCTCAAGGGGGGCAGATTCAGTTTGTAGCGAATGGCCAACAATCGCAATATGACGACGATTCCCATTCCTACACCAAATGCCGATGGGCGAGGCATCCCCAAGGCTTGCAAAGCCAAATAGGTAACGATTCCTGCGATTGCCGCCGTAGCATAAATCTCGCGCCGCAAAATCAGGGGAATCTGCGCCGTAATAACATCTCTCAAAATGCCGCCCGTTACCCCCGTCATCGTGCCCATCACAATTACGATGAGCGGTGGACACTCTGCGGCTTCTGCCAATTGCGCTCCCGATAGTGCGAATAAGGCCAGTCCAAGGGCGTCGGCGACGAGCAATGCGTTGGGATTGAGCGGTCTCACCCTTGCGTACCCAACCGTTAGCAACGCCGCAACAATAATGACGACGAGGTACCCAACATCGCTAATCCAGAACATCGGGTGGCGATCTAGAAGCAGATCGCGAAGCGTCCCGCCCCCAATGGCGGTAATGGTTGCAACGACAATTATCCCAAAAATGTCGAGCGCCCGATCACGCGCTGCCAGTACCCCCGTCGCGGCAAATACCGCAACACCCACTAAGTCCAAGTAATAGAAAATCATATAGTTACCGAGTTGCAGAGCTTGTGATTGGCGATTTATCTGTATCAAATTACTAAGCTCTGCAACTTCTACTCAATCGTTGTTGCAGAATCTATCTTGTACCGCTCAAAACCCCGTCAAAATACCTGGTCTCATGGCCAGTAACACAGCCGTAGCGATTCCGACCGTGAGCGCGTTGATTGCCCAAAAAATGATCCAGACTCGCCTCGTAAGTTTCTCTTTCCAAATCCATCGGATGACCCCTAACTCAATGACGGCGTTTATTGCACCGCCCAAAATCGGGACCAAAATCCACGCAATCGGATTAAATGTCCCCCAACCCAGGGCCGAGTTAATCGCCCATCCCAACGCGAACTCCCACGCCAACCCCGATAGAGGTCGCAAAATGTACCCTATGAGGCTAGAAGCGAGATTGGCTGCGAGGGTATAGAAAGCTGAAATTTTGGCATTTCGTTTGAACAACCAACGAATCACGAAAAACTCCAGAATCAGACTCAAAACGATGATTGGCCAGGAGGTAACAGCGCTCTCCGCGTACAGCGCAGGCCAAACCACGTTTGCATTTGCAGTCGTCGTGAACCCAAAAACGAATCCGACACATAGCCACTTAATCATCATAGATCGCGACCTGATTAGCGCTCCGATAGTGAGCAGCAGAACCTTAAGTAAAGGGGGTTGAGCTGTCGATCTCTGGAATGATTACCAGAATGGTTGACATAAATCGCCCTCCCATATCGAACCGTTTCAATTTCAGACTCGCCTTACTTCGCAAGTGGTGTCGTAACTTACTTGTCGGGTTCAGATTTACAACATGCGTTTACGCTAAGCTGCCTAGCACTTTCATCTTTCGTTTCAAGGAGTCGTCATCATGAAATCTTTGGTTTTGCTATGCGCTGTAAGTCTCATGAGTTTACCGACAATGGCCTTTGAGGTGTCGCCCTACGAGGATAATCCTTTGCAATTAGCTCAACGTGTTAACCGCAATACGGAAGAGGAGGTCGAAGCGCCTCGTACAAATCGCCAAAATCGCGACAACGCCAATCGTCAGAACAATCGCGACAATGCCAATCGTCAGAACAATCGCGACAA
>CAZTIH010000125.1:0-4772 GCA_964613675.1 uncultured Candidatus Competibacteraceae bacterium | reverse complement strand
GCCAATCGTCAGAACAATCGCGACAATGCCAATCGTCAGAACAATCGCGACAACGCCAATCGCCAAAACAATAGCGACAACGCCAATCGCCAAAACAATCGCGACAACGCCAATCGTCAGAATAATCGCGACAACGCCAATCGCCAAAACAATCGCGACAACGCCAATCGCCAAAACAATAGCGACAACGCCAATCAGACCCCAGGACGCGACCGAAATGCGCTTCCAAACTGTGCCCATCTCACATTCCAACAGATCGAAGAAGGGATGCCGTGCGGTTACTAAACAGTTATAGTTGAGAAACGCTTCCATTTTTTCTAAACCTCGCGTCGTTTTGCGAGGTTTTTTTTGGGTGATTTTAACTTGGTAAATGTGCTAAATCGCTTGCGGCTTTACGGCGAACTCATGCGTGTCGAACGGCCTATCGGCACTTTACTACTGCTTTGGCCTACCCTCTGGGCGCTGTGGCTCGCTGGGCACGGTCAACCGGATCGAACCCTCACATTCATATTCATTTTGGGGGTTTTTCTGATGCGTTCGGCGGGTTGCGTCGTAAACGACATTGCAGATTATCGCTTTGATGCGCAGGTAGCTCGTACAAGAGACCGCCCTCTTGCTCGCAATGCTTTATCCTTACGAGAAGCGTTAACTTTACTTGTATTTTTGCTACTTCTTGCAGGTGCTTTACTGTTATTTCTCAATTTTCTTACCCAAGTACTGGCCTTACTCGCTTTACTTTTAGCAGTCACCTACCCATTCGCTAAACGTTTCCATTATTTACCCCAAGTTCACTTAGGGGCAGCCTTTGCCATGGCCATCCCGATGGCCTTTGCTGCGCAACAAGACACGGTTCCCTTAAGTGCATGGGGACTATACGGATTAACGCTTCTCTGGGCGGTCATTTACGACACTTTTTATGCCATCACCGATAAAGAAGATGATGTCAAAATTGGCGTCAAATCGAGTGCGCTGTTATTTGGCGACTTCACCAACACTATTACGCTATTTTTACAATGTTTAATGATCATCGGCTTGATAGGTTTAGGATTCGTCCATGCCTTGAACTGGCCCTACTACCTAGGCGTTGGCGGCGCGGCGCTCTGCTTTGTTCACCAACAACAATTAATTGCCACGGGGATCCCTCAAAACGGTTTTCGCGCTTTCCTCAACAACAATTGGGTAGGCGGATTGATTTTTGCTGGTCTGTTAATGAGTTACTTACCGCTCCGCTCCTAAGATGAAGTGAACCCCTTATTGCGGATCGCTTTCTAAATGAGTTCTACCCTTTGCCCGCATTGGAAAATTCTTGATGAATCATTTAGTTATCGTTGCTCACGGAAGTCGAGTAGAAGCCTCTAACGATGAGGTACGTTTGCTCACCGAACGGCTGCGTCCCCTTGTCAATCATCAGTATGAGGCACTCACCTGTGCGTTCCTCGAACTTGCTCCCCCTTCTATCCCCGAAGCTCTTGATCATGCGATTGCCGCAGGCGCGACGACAGTTACCGTTCTTCCTTACTTTTTGTCGATTGGTCGCCATGTAGCGATTGACGTCCCCGAAATTGTTTCCCAAAAACAAAAAGAATATCCCCAAGTAAGTTTAGTGCTTAAACCTTACTTGGGGACGGCAACTCAGCAAATGACGGATTTAATCGCTAAAATTGCGCTTGAAACGCCTTAGTTGGCCCCGCCGCCTTGGCCTCCATCGCCCATTTGACCCAACTGGTAATTTTCAGCCCCAATACGTTGGATGAGGTCGAGTTGGGTTTCGAGGAAGTCGATGTGCTCTTCTTCGGAGGCTAAGATGGTCTCAAAAAGCACCCGCGAAACATGGTCTTTCATTTCGATACAGCACTCGGTCGCCGCCTTGTACAAAGCACGTGCGTCGTATTCCAATTCTAGGTCGCACTTGAGCAGCTCGGGCACATTTTCGCCAATCCGCAGTTTTTCTAGATCCTGAAGGTTAGGAAGACCATCTAAAAACAGAATTCGCTTAATGAGTTGGTCGGCGTGCTTCATCTCGCCAATCGACTCTTGGTACTCGTAGGCCCCAAGTTTCATTAAACCCCAGTTCTCCAGCATACGGGCGTGGAGAAAAAACTGGTTTACTGCCGTAAGTTCAGCGCGGAGGGCCTTGTTGAGAAACTCGATAACTCTCTGTTCGCCTTTCATAAAACACCTTCTGGTTTTGATCTTTCCTAGACGGCTGTCTAGGTCGGTTACTGTAGAACACAGAACCTATACAAGGTTGCACTCACTCCCCAACAATAGATTAAGTCTAAGAAATCCCCTAATGATTGACATCTTAATGAGAATAATTATCATTTGTTGGAAATCGACTGGAGACCCCTTAAATGACCTCGACTGTGCCCCTCTCTACTGCTGAACTTGCACACCGACTACGGAACGCTGATGTTGCTCCCACGAAGCAACGTCTAGCTATTGCGAAAGTGCTCTTTGAAGCCCCCGATCAACATCTTTCTGCACAGGACATTCTGATTGGGGTAAATCGCCGCCAACGGCATGTGTGTCGTGCGACGGTGTACAACACGCTGCATTTGTTCGTGAATCGCGGACTCGTGCGTGAAATTCCCGTGGATGCCCAACTCACCTTTTACGACGCCAACACCGAACCCCATCACCATGTTTTTAATATCGATACGGGAGAATTGTGGGATGTCCCGTCAGATCAAGTCACCGTAAGTCTGCCCCCCCTTCCCCTCGACACTCATCCCGATGAAGTTTCGCTCATCATTCGAGTCCGCAACCGCAATTCGCACTCGCAGGTCGGTTAGTTCTCCATGCACTTGAGGATCGCCATTCTGGCCTTTTCACGGTCAAGTTCGCTGAAATCGTCGAATGTCCCCGAGCAAAGTTCAGTTTCGTCGTTAAACCACTGTACGCGGCGCTTTTGTACCAATTCGTCGATGAGCGCAGGGAGATCGCGGAGAAGTCTCTTAGGGGCCACATATCGGGCGACCGAATGACTTATCGCGTTAAATCGACAGCCCTGAATACACTCGGTCAAGGTCAAATTAGATGCCCGTAAGTCCAATAGATAAACGGGCTTATTGGTCGCGCAACTCTCCGCAATCATCGACGCACTGTCGGCCGTAACGACCAAAAAATCCGATAACGCAAGTATCCCCAGATAAGGATTCGGTTGCTCTCCAACCCGATGCACAAAATGGGGTACCGAAAGTTTGTCGAGAAAAGCAGTAAACGCCGTGTTTGGCGTCCGTCGACTATTCGTAATCAGCAATGCCCCGCCGCTTTTTTGCATCACCGTGTTGAGTTGCTGGGCAAATTCCTCGGCGCGACGGGGATGAAAGGTCAATGAACCACTATTTCCCCCCAGTAAAACCCCCACAAACGGACGCGGTAAATGGGCGAATTGGGCAGCGAATATTTGGGCTGCCTCATCGAGCCGTGGACGATTAATAGAATGCAACGGCAAATCCAACCAAACCACCGACGCCCGTTGCGGTAAATGGTATTGGCGCGTGGTGAGAATCAAATCAAATGCCGCTAAATGTGTCCAAGGTCGCCCGACATGCACGAGCTTAACCCGTTGATCTGCTTCAATTTTTGCTTGTCGCTGAATCCAACGCGCAATGGGTTCGTTCCGACGCCCAGCGGTCAACACCAATTCGGGCCACGGCGCAATGAGCTGCAAGCGAGCGACCGACTTAAGCGCGTAAACGTTTGGGCCACAGGTAAAATGCGTCAACCCTTCCCAGGGGTAGTACGCGACGACTTTTTCAATCACGGGCCAAGGAAGCCCCTGCGCTAGAGTTCGTAATTGCTGATTGTCGCCCGTTTTTGGACCGATGAGCGACCAAATAATATGTTTAGGCATCAAATAGTTGCTTCAATCGAGACAGGGTGCGCGACATGACGACCTCTTCTGTCACGGGTATGGGGGTTTGCTCACCCGCCGACTGTAACGCCACAAGATGATGTTTTCGCCGCCATTCATCGTGAAATAAATCCACATCGCGCCCCAATCGCGTTGGCCCAAAATCGGTTAATCGTCGATACCCAACGGCCTTCACTTCAGCCAGTCGCCGACAGTGAATCCAGGATTTACGACACGCATTGTCGAATAGATAGACCGGCTTCTGGGTTCCCAACGCTTCACTGGTCATCGCCACACTATCCGCCGTCACGCAAATGGCATCCGCAATCGCGAGCAATTTTCGATAGGGATTATTCGCATCATCAGGGTGCCACCGATAAAAAACATGCTGTTGGGGCAGCTTTTCTTGCAACGCTTTGGCTAAACTTTGCCCCGCGTTAGGGGGGGTACGGCGGCTGGTCGTCACCCACACCGTCCCGCCCCGTTGCGCCTGCCAATCCCCAAGCTGAGCCACCAGTTCCCGCGCATGACGCTCATCGAATAGATAATTGCCACTCGGTCCCCCCACGAGCACCGCCAGATAGGGTCGTGCCCAGGATTCGAGCTGCCTACGTTCTGAAGGGATGGCAAAATGCAAAGTTAAGTCATTGGTTAAGACATTAGGCCGCGTCGGCAGACGATATTGGCGCGTAGTAATGATGAGATCGAAGTGGTGAAGTGGTGCCCAAGGCCGTCCAATCACCGCAATTTGGGTAGTGGGCGACTGTCGTTTAATCCAGCGCAATAGCGGTTCGTGCTGAAATCCCGCACTTAAAATAAGCCCGGGCCAGGGCGCGTCAAAATCGCTGCGGGACGATTTCTGAAGCCCCCTTGCAGAAACCCATCTCCCCAACGCTAACCCGCGATTCAGCCA
>CAZTIH010000124.1:0-7641 GCA_964613675.1 uncultured Candidatus Competibacteraceae bacterium | reverse complement strand
TCCGTCACCACGCATTTAATGCGCTCAATTACACTATTTAACGCATTGATAAGTAACTGAAAATGAGGTTCGAGCTGACGGTCGATTTGCAGATGAATTACGGATTCTTTTAGGGCATTTGGAGCAGTCGTTGCAGCAATACTTTCGAGTTGTCCATCGGGCTTGCGAATGGCGTAAATTACGGGATGCAGAATGGAATGAACGCTGATGGTTTGGCGATTAAAAGCCATGACCAGCGAATCGACGATAAACGGCATGTCGTCACAGACAATCTCGATCACACTGTGCGTAGTCTGCCAACCCTGTTCAGAAAGCTGGGGATTGTAGATACGTAACCGAATTTCGTCGGGGCGTCGGTGTTGCGCAAAATAGAAGTGAGAAACAACCGCGCCGTACAAATCTTCTGAAGAACGGGAAATAAGGTCGTCAACAAACGCCTGTTCGTAATAAATCTCGGCGAACTGAGCCGCCAAATCTCGATTTTCGACGGGCAATTTTTCCCGAATAGTTGCTGTAATTTGTTGAATGACTTCAATTTTACGCGGATCGTTGGCCACAATGACTCCCCCCAAAGGATGATTAGTTGGTTTTGCCGATTGATCCGTTTAGAACGCTAAAGTTGGATGGATTTTGGGGGTTTTTAAGACACTGCACATCGTGTTGAGCCGATACTTCCCCCAAGAAAACTAGGGCAAAAAAGGGAGGATTTCGTCACAGGGATCGCGAGTCACCATCATATGCAACGCCGTGGACAGTGCCATTTCAGAAGATAATGCGGTTTCAGGAAAAATAAGCCGACTTTTGCAGTCGATCTGCAAGGTTTGAAACCAACGTTCGTGTAATTGCAGATTCCAGCGGTTCGATAGATGACGGGCGTGCGTAATGGTCTGAAGGGTCAGTTCGGGAATCCGACGGCGCGTGGTTCCAGAGAGGAGTCTTTCCATTAGGGCCTCGGCCTCATCACACATCTCGTCCCGCCCGTCGCAAGCAACCATAGGGCCGTTGAGCAGAATGACTTGTTGAAGGGGTAACACCTGCTGTGCCATCGCTAAAGCGACGAGCGTCGCCGCCTCGCCCACCGCGACTTGAATACGCTTTGTGAGTGCGCCACTGCCGACCATGTGCTGTTGCGTATTGAGTTCGGTCAGCAGTTGCAGATAACGCTCAACAGAGATCCGATCCGTGGACAGCGGAGGGTCAAAATCAATGGCAAGTGTGCGTAAGGCAGCTTCGTCGCTCCAACGCTCAACCAGTGAAATTTCGTTTTCATCATTAAAATTCGCAAGACTCGCCCAAGCACCCAGCCATAGCACTGTGGCCTCGCTAGATTGCATCAAGCGGTTGTATTGCAGTCGCAGCGTGTAAGAACCGTGCAGATCCGTTCGTTGATGCAGTTCACATCCCATCCCCACCTCCAACGAGGGGCAGTCCAGTGCCCAGACATTTAGGGGGGACAAACTCCAGAGAATGGTCAGCAGAATCCCGATTTTCGGCAAAGTGCCCATCAGTGATCTCCCTCAGGTTGCAGTATGGACACTCATATTACCTAAACTTAAACCGCAACGGGGGCTGAAATAGGGGGGTGAAACTGGTAGCCCACCGCATGAATGTCTTCATATTCGTAAGCAAATAAAGAGGGCGGATGCCGCATTAACGCTAGAGTTGGGGGAGGAAAAGTTGCGCGACTTAATAAAATTTCGGCCTGCGAAAAATGAGTGCGGTACAAATGCACATCTCCACCTACCCAAATGAGTTCACGGGCTGCGAGACCCATTTGATGCGCAATGAGATGGGTTAAAAGGGAGTAGCTCGCAATGTTAAACGGGACGCCCAAGAACAGATCTGCGCTCCGTTGATAGACCTGACAGGACAATTCTCCATTCGCCACAAACAGTTGGAAGAGCAGATGACAGGGGGGGAGCTTCATTTTGGGGAGATCCGCCACATTCCACGCGGAAACCACCAAACGGCGCGAATCGGGATAGTTGCGAAGTTCGTCCAGAACATTTTGCAGTTGATCAATGGTTTCGCCGTGAGGAGTGGGCCAGTTTCGCCACTGGACGCCGTAAATAGGTCCCAAATTGCCCGTTTCATCGGCCCACTCGTCCCAGATGGTCACGCCGTGTTGACGCAGATAGGCCACATTGGAATCTCCCCGCAGAAACCATAGTAATTCGTGAATAATCGACTTGAGATGCAGTTTTTTCGTGGTTAACAGGGGCCATTGATGGTGACGAAGATCGAAGCGCAGTTGGGCACCAAAGTAGCTGTGGGTGCCGATGCCGGTGCGGTCGGTTTTGGGGATGCCCTCTTGGTACACCTGTCTGAGCAATGCGTGATAGTTCTCCATTAGGCTTCTCCTCGGTGGGATGGCGCACGATAAGCAAACCCCAACATTCCGAGGCCGATCAGAATCATGGGCAGCGACAGGAATTGGCCCATGGTGAGCCAGTTAAATGCGATAAATCCCAGTTGCAAATCGGGTTGACGGAAAAACTCGCCGATAAATCGAAAGACGCCGTACCCGATCAAAAACATCGCGGAAACGGCCATTCGAGGGCGCGGTTTGGCCGAAAACCACCACACTAGAGCGAACAGTAATACCCCCTCCATAAATGCTTGATAGAGCTGCGAAGGGTGGCGAGGAAGGGGGCCTGCATTTGGGAAAACCATCGCCCACGGTACATCGCTGACGCGGCCCCATAGTTCGCCGTTAATAAAATTGCCGAGGCGTCCGAAAAAGAGGCCCGGCGCGATGAGGGGGGCGATGAAATCGGTGGTTTCAAAGAAGGTTTTGGCGTGACGGCGCCCGAAGAGATACAACGCCACGAGGACGCCAAGTAATCCGCCGTGAAAGGCCATTCCGCCCTCCCAAATGCGCAAAGGCATCAGGGGATCGTGGGGGAGTACGGTCCACCAGGGAGTGTAAAATGCGACATATCCCAGGCGTCCCCCCAACACAACGCCCAAAGCGATGTAAAAAATTACGTCGTCCATTTGCGCGACGGTCCAGTTAAATCTGGGCTGTTGAAGTCGCCAGCGGCCCAGTCCCCAGCCGGCCAGAAAGCCGAATAGATACATTAATCCGTACCAACGAATCGCCAGGGGGCCAATCTGCAACGCGATGGGGTCAATTTGAGGAAAATTCATTTTCACGGTCTCGCAAGTAGAGTTAGGGCGATAACACGCGACTGTAAACGGCTTTTAAGTAAGCGGTTTCAGGCATAGCGGGGTGAACGGGGTGGTCGGGTGACTGTTGACCGCTTTCGAGGAAAGTGATCTGACGATCTTCGTGACGGGCAGCCGCGAGCAGGGTGTTTTTGAGATCGTCAAGCGAAAAGTGTTGCGAACACGAACACGAGATCAAAAACCCCTGTTTTTCCAGCAGTCGCAAGGCCATTTCGTTGAGTCGGCGATAGGCCAAAGTCCCCGTTTTCACTTCCTTGCCGCGTTTGATAAAGGCGGGCGGATCGAGGATGACGGTATGAAACTTGGCCCGTTGCTGGCGCAAATCGCGCAGAACCTCAAAGACATCGCCTTCCACGATTTGGATACGGTCACTGAGGTTGTTTAATGCGGCATTTTCCTGCACTTTTTCTAAAGCCGCCTTTGAGCTATCCACAAAAAGAACGTTAGCGCCTAATTTTGCGGCTTGTAGCCCCCATGCACCGTGATAGCAGCATGCATCGAGCACCTGTTCACCCGCTTTAACATAACGACTGAGCCGCTGACGATTGTCCCGTTGATCAAAAAACCAACCGGTTTTCTGGCCCGTCCACACATCTGTGGCAAATGTCACCTCTCCTTCCGTTAACGGGAGCATGTGCGGGACTTCGCCATCAGCCAAGGCCACATTAAGGGTGAGCTTCTCTAATTCTCGGATCGGGCTGTCGTTACGCCACAAAATCCCCTTAGGTTTCAGCGTTTTATGTAATGCAGCGAGGAGTTCTTCTTGTAAACATTCCATCCCGGCTGTGGTAATTTGTGCAACGCAATAATCCCCATAGCGATCTACCACAAGACCGGGTAAGCCATCCGCTTCCCCAAAAACCAGACGATAAAAAGGTTGAGAAAACAAATGGTTACGCAGTCCAATCGCTATGTTTAGACGATGTACCAGCAGCGAGGGACTAAACGGGTGTTCAGGGTCGCGGCTCATCACGCGAGCACAAATCAATGAATGCGGGTTCATATAACCTGTGGCGAGAAATTGGCCGTTATGGTTCTCGATTTGCACGGCCTGTCCGGCTTCAAATTGGGTTAACGGCGTGGTTTGCACATCCACCTCGTTGGAAAACACCCAGAGATGGCCCATTTTCAGCCGTCGCTCCTCGCTTTTTTTCAAGCGCAGGGGCAAAAAATTCCACTTATTCATTGATCGCGTCGCCTTATGGTCGGGAAGCGCGGTATTTTAAGCCCCAGTTCACGTGTGTACGGGAGATCCCGCAGTGGAAACCGCTTCAGCCAACCGTTTAATTAGCGAAAGTAGCCCTTATCTGCGGCAACATGCTTACAATCCTGTTGATTGGTTTATTTGGAGCAAGGAGGCGTTAGATCGGGCACGGAATGAAGATAAATTGGTTTTACTTTCAATTGGTTATTCGTCTTGTCATTGGTGTCATGTGATGGCGCATGAATCCTTTGAAGACGTCCTAATCGCAAAAGTAATGAACGATTTATTTATAAACATTAAAGTTGATCGTGAAGAACGCCCCGATTTAGATCGCGTTTACCAACTGGCATACCAACTTTTGAATCGACAACCGGGCGGTTGGCCGCTCACGATGATTTTGGACCCGATAGATCATTTACCGATCTTCGCGGCGACCTACTTGCCTCCTAAACCACGTCATGGGCTGCCTGGGTTTGGAGAACTCCTAAAGCAGGTCGATCAGGTATATCGTCAGCGACGCGATGAGGTTAATCAACAAAAACAAGCACTTAAAAGTGCCCTTAGCCTTCAACCCGTTCCCGGTGACCCCGAACAGAAGCTGACGACCGTACCGCTTTTCCAGGGGCGTGCGCAGATTCTGCAACACATGGATCGAGAATATGGGGGGATTGGGCGTGCGCCGAAGTTTCCCCATGTGCCGGCGCTCAATTTACTGATGCGGCTGTGGCATCGTACCCGCCGGCGGGAAATTGACCGTGATGCGGAGAAAAGTTTGCGGTTGACCCTCAATGCGATGGCGAATGGCGGATTATTCGATCATGTGGCAGGGGGATTTTTTCGTTACGCAACCGATGACCAATGGACGATCCCGCACTTTGAAAAAATGTTGTACGACAACGGGTTGATGCTGGGATTGTATAGCGAAGCCTTTGCCGCTTTTGAGGAAGAGCGCTACGGCGAAGTGGCGGAAATGACGGCGCAATGGGCTATTAACGAGATGCAGCTGTCCTGTGGTGCGTTTGCGGCTGCCCTCGATGCAGATTCTGATGGCGTAGAGGGGCGTTATTATTTATGGAAAATTGCAGAAGTTAAGGCAGCACTGACCCCCGAAACTTACGGGGTTGCGGTACCCCTTTTCGGGTTAGATCAGCGTCCGAATTTTGAAGGGCGTTATCATCTACAACGGCGCATCAGTTTAGCGGAATGTGCTGTTCGGGCGGGATTTCCCAACGAGGTCGCCGCGCAGAACGAGGTGCAGCAAGCGATTAAGGGGTTACTGAAGGCTCGTCGGCAGCGCAACCCTCCACAGCGCGATGACAAAATTCTGACCTGTTGGAATAGCTTGTTAATCAAGGGGTTAGCATTAGCCGCACGGCATTTAAGTCGTCCCGATTTCATGCTATCCGCAGAACGGGCGCTGGATTTTTTACAAACCCATTTATGGAAAAATGATCTGTTGTACGCGGTGTATTCCGAAAATAAAGCAAGCAACTTAGCCTATCTCGATGATTACGCGATGGCGCTCGATGCAACCTTACACATGCTGCAATTGCGCTGGCGAGCCCAAGATTTAAAATGGGCGATAGATTTAGCTGACGCGTTATTGGCGTATTTCTATGATCGAGAACAGGGAGGGTTTTTCTTTACGGCCCACGATCATGAGCCATTGATTCAACGCCTAAAACCGACCCAGGATGATGCGTTACCCTCGGGGAATGGAATTGCAACTTTGGCCCTCTTACAGCTCGGACATTTACTGGGCAATTCGCGTTATTTAGAGGCGGCTGAGAAAACTTTGCGGTGGAGTTGGTCCACGATGGAGCGTCAACCGCTAAGTTGTTGCAGCTTATTAGTTGCGCTCAACGAATTATTACACCCGGGGCAACAGATTGTGTTACGGGGTCAGAGTGCCGCCCTCAAAATGTGGTCGCAGCGGTGTTTACAGCCCTACTCCCCTCAACGATTTGTCCTTGGCATTCCGAATAATACAACGGGGTTGCCATCCGCATTGGCTCAACGCGCGGCGTTGGGGGAGACGGTGGCTTATCTTTGTCGCGGTCGGGCGTGTCAAGCACAACCCGTCGCCGACAGCGAAACTTTTTTCAAGATGATTCAGGACGAATAACAAAAGCCAATTCGCTAAAACGAAAGCGAAAGACGCAGTAAAAACAGGCGTTTGGGCGTGAACGATGGGTTGTACGGGGCGCGATCTTCGTACAAAAAAGCGCGATCGAATAAGTTCCGAATCTCCGTCGTGATCTCGCCCTGGTGCTTGGGAAATCGATAACTAATGCCTACGTCCGTCAACCCAAAAGTCGATTGATCGTGGAAAGTCTTACCGAAATTACCGCGAATGAGTTCTTCCGTGTAGTAAGGGCGTCGTTGACCTTCCTGATGAATAACCTGCTGGGTCACAAACGCATTCCATCCTGTTGGCCCAAAATACCGTCCAGTAAGGTTTACGCGATGTGTGTCGAGATTGTAGTAAAAACCGCCAAAATCCCGTAAATCGCGAGAATGATAGGTATCGAAGAGATATTCACTACTTATCGCGAATTGTGGGGATACAATCCAGTGTAAATAACCTCGACCTAGATATTCCCTAACGCGAGCGTCTGTGCGCTCTATGCTGAAGTCACCGCCTTGAAAACGCGTCGTCGTCAAATCGAGACGAGAAAATTCTACTCCCCCATGCAGATGTCGGTGAAAACGGTGGTCGAGCGCAATCCCGTAACGCCGTAAATCCGACCCCACCGATGGGCCAACGACCGACGGGCCAATGAGTTCATAAAATTGGTTAAACCCCACAATTTGCGAAGGTTCGAGATTTTGGCCCCCCACAAAAGGACGACGCAAATTGCGAAAAGCCGCCCCGCGAATCGAAGTATCTTCCGTGAGATGCCATTTTACTCCCAATTTAGGGTTGAGTTGCCGTTGCGTATCGCGCTGATTAGAGCGCAGTTGGTCTATCCCTAACCCCACCGTTAATTGCAAATCCGACCGAGGTTGGAGATAGGCGTAACCATAAGCAGTTTGGGAAGATGTCTCGATGGGGGTTTCCGCACCCAGTCGATAATCGAACAATGTGTAGTCAAGCGTTTGATCTAAAGCATCGTCGTGGTAACTCAAGCCAACGACGAGATTTTGTCGTGGATGACTGAAAATTTGTTGCCACTCCGCCGCGTAAGCAGTGCGTTTTTCCCGAACATCAACACTAGAGAAGGTTTGCCCCTGATCGTCGATGGCGC
>CAZTIH010000123.1:0-7780 GCA_964613675.1 uncultured Candidatus Competibacteraceae bacterium | reverse complement strand
GGCGGGTCGTCGTTGAAGTACCTCTTAACCGACTGCTAGTCGAGACCGATGCCCCCGATCAACCGCTTTGGGGTCGTCAAGGGCAACGCAACGAACCCGCAATGACCGCCCAAGTTGGGTACACGATTGCGATGTTACGCGGGGAGTCTCCTGAAGTTGTCGCGCAGGTCACCTCTCAAAATGCCGTCGATTTATTCCGCCTTCCGCTAACGCATTAACGAGCGCCCCCTCCACGGTCGCCATCAAGCCACGAAGGCCCCCGCGAAGGCGGTGTTGGCGCAGGCTGACGGGGAGGTTGAGGTTGACGCGGTGGCTGAGCCGAGGGACGGTCGGTCGGTTGTGAAGACGGTGCAACGGGAACAGGGCGCGGTCGCGTGAGATCTGGGGGTTGACGACGAGGCGGCGACGCGACAGTAGGGGCAGAAACCGCTGCCTCCCGTTCACGCGCTGCGGCAGCTTGACGTTCCCGTGCTGCGGCGGCTCGACGTTCACGACGCTGTTGTGCAATCCCGCGATTCGCCTGGGCCTCTAAATCCAATAATCCATTGTGATCGGCCTGCACCCCCAGTCCCAATTCGATGAAATTCAAGGCTTGGGCATAGCTTTGGGCTGTGATTCGTCGTTGGGCAAGCGTCACATATCCCTCGGCAATGCGCGTCAATCCCTGTTTTGCGGTCTCGTTGCGAGGATCGGTCTCTAACACTTTGCGGAAAAAAAACAACGCGCTGTCCTCGGCGGGTGTCGTTAACCGAAAGTCGGTCAATCGTTCTTCTGCCGCCAGTAGCCACGCCTGAATCTCGGGACTGTCCGTTGAAGCAATCTCGGTTTCCTCAGTGACCTCTAAAGACTCATCGTCAACGGCGATTTCGGGAAACACCTCGGCGGGCAGATGGGGTAATGCCGCTAAGGGATCTTCGTGGGTTTGCGGGTTAAACATCACCATCCCCGGCAATCCCCCCTCCTTGAGGACATAGCGAGGCGGTCCCTCCCGCGTTTGAACCACATTTTCTAGGCTCCACATGTAAAGCCCCCCCCCAATCGTCACCAGCAAAATGCCGTAGATGAAGAGAGCCACCACCACGCGGCTCAACAGGAGGCTGTAAGGAAAAAAGATCATGGCCACAAATACCTCGTAAATCGGCGCACTGATGACCCGCATCCAAGGCGCTAATCGTTCATGACACCGCTGCCACCCCTTGTGTACCCCTTCAATCACGGGTTCAACGCGCTGTTTAGCCTGTCGTAACCCCGATTGCGCCTGTCGTGCGGTCCGCTGAAGTTGTTGATGAGTCACCTGTGCCGCTGCCGAAGAACGCGCCCACCACTCATGACCGTGTTGTTGACCCGCTTCCCACAACGAACGGGTGTTCTCAAGCCACAGGGGCGGTTCACGGCGCGGTTGCCCCGTTCGCAAATCCACTTCCGCGAAGGGTTGTGATGCGAATAGGGTGGGCGTGATGCGATCCGATGAGGAACGACGCAAGTCATTCACCGCCCCAAATCGAGGTTCGTCGTCGGGGACAGGGGCCTCAGGTGGGAACGACATCTGAAGGCGCTCGAGCAACTCGGCAGCAGTGGGACGTTGACGGGGGTCGGGATGTAATGCCTGTTCAAGCCCCCACAACGCCCCTCGCGGCAACCCGCCCCGTTCCCGCAAGGTTCCCCGTTGGTTCGGCGTAAAGGGTTCGTCGTAGAGCATTTGATACAGCAACGCAGCGGCATCAAACATGTCTTGGGGGGCGGTCGATGGGTGTCCTGGGCGGCGCGAGGCCCATCCGCCGATTAAGGCAAGCTGTTGCCCCTGCAAAACGACGTGATTCGCGTTCACCGCACCGTGCGCCAATCCCAGCGCGTGAAAGGCGGCCAATTGTGAAAACAGTTGAGTCATCCAATTGACCGTCACGGCCCGAGGACGCGCCGCCAAGGTCTCCCCTTCCCGCCAACGCAGCAACACAAACACGGCCTGGTCGTTGGCAAATAGCCGTTGGAGGGAGGTTGTCGAGAGTTGAGCTAACCGACGGACTTGACCGATGAGGGCTTGACGATACGCGTCACGCTCACTCGCGTTGACCCACCCCAAATGCAGCCCCTTCAACACCGCAAGCTGCCCCTGGTCATCACGCACCAGGTAGGTCGAAACCGCTTCTCCTAAAGCTAATTCCGTCTCGATTTCAAAGCCCGCAATTTTAGGGGCGTTTAATACGGTCATGGGGTTTCTCGCAGTGATAAGCGGACTTTCATTAAATCTGGGTCGTCGGGATCGCGACTCACCTGAAATCCGAGTTCTCGATTTAACCGCAACATTTTGTCGTTTTCTCGCAAAACTTCACCGTAAATTTCGCCAATTTGGCGCTTTTTGGCATACGCAATTAGGTGCAACATGAGTTTTTTCCCTAACCCCTGGCCAGTCAAACTGCGATCGACGATGACCGCATATTCGGCCTGTTCCAAGTCGGGGTCCGCACTCATTCTCACCACCGCCCACAAGTCCCCTTGACCGGGTTCGCGATCCGCATCCGTCACTACAAACGCCATCTCGCGATCGTAATCAAGTTGGGTGAGTCGAGCGGCGGTCGCGTGAGGTAACTCCTTGATCGGTTGAAAAAATCGCAGTCTTCGGTCTTCGAGGGGCATCCGCTTTACTAAGTCCTGTAACCGCGGTTCGTCCTCGGGGAGAATGGGACGAAGTTTGAGAATTCGCCCATCTTTGAGGGGTAAGGGCTGTTCCAACTCTTTGGGGTAGGGCGGGATGGCTAATCGTCGCCGTCGCGAACCGCCGTAACTTTGAACCCGCACCGTAGCATCAAGCACCAGTACACCATCGGTTTGCGTCCACAGCGGATCAATATCCATCGACGCAATTTCGGCTAAATCCACGACCATTTGGGACAATTTAATCAAGGTCATGGCAATGGCATCCCGATTGACGGGCCGTCCCTTAGCCGTGGACAACAGTCGATCAATGCGCGTACGCCCCATCATCTCCCGCGCCAACAGGAGATTCAGAGGTGGCAACGCATAGGAAACGTCGTCAATAACTGCTGCTTCCGTTCCCCCGTGCCCAAAACGCAGCATCGGCCCAAAAGGCGGGACATTCTGCACCCCCATCGCCATTTCAAACGCGGATCCCCGTTGCAACATGGGCTGTACCACAAAGCCTTCAATATGGGCTTCTGGCGCCAGTTGGCGGACACGCTGCAACATGGCACTGGCCTCCCGATGGACCGCAATCGCATTTTCCAAATCAAACGCCACCCCCCCCACCGCCGATTTGCTTGGAAGATCTGGCGATAAGATTTTCAAAGCCACCTTGTTGTCCAGTTCACTGGCCAGACAAGCGGCCTGTTCGGGACTGGCGGCAAAGCGCGTGGGGACCATCGGAATCGCGTAACAGTCGAAAAGTTCTTGAATTTCTACGAGGTTAAGTCGTTCTCTTCCCTGTTGAAGCACGCGGGTGAGGAGAGCTAAAGCGCGTTCGGGATGGGTTTGGAAGGCCGAAGGCAACGACGGTGGCGTCTCCATGAGGAGTTCTCTACTGCTTTGGTAACGATAGACCTGATGGAACGCCAACACTGCATCCCCGGGCGTGGCGTAAGTGGGAATGCCTTCCGCTTCCAAAATCTGACGCCCCTTAAACGCACTACTTCCCCCAACCCAACAGGTAAATACGGCGCGGCGATGACTTTTTGCGGTCGCCGCGATGGACTTGGCTAAATCGACCGCGGATTCGACGCTATTGGGGGCGTGCATGACCAAAACCGCGTCAATGCCCGCCGTATCGAGGAGCAACTTGAGCACTTTGCTGTAGGTTTCGGGCAAACAGTTGTCGCCTAAATCGATGGGATTTTGGATCGTCAATCCGGGGGCAAATTCTTCGATTTGGTTGATCAATTCTTGGGATAACTCGGCAAGTTGAGCGCGTTGACGCCGTAAAACATCGACGGCTACTAATCCCAAACTGTGGCTATTGCCCAAAATGGCCAGTCGATGGTTATACACGGGTCTTGCGAGAGCTAACGTATTGACGGCATTGAACATTTGCTCAAAGCGATTCACCCGCAAAATCCCCGCCCGTCGAAAGGCCGCGTCATAACACGCATCCTCAAATACCCCGCCAATTTCTTGCGGTTTGAAGACGATGACGGGCTTGACTCGTGCGCAGGATCGTGCGGCGGAAAGAAACTTCCGCGCATCCCGTACGCTTTCGAGATACAGCAACACAGCACGCGATTGAGCGTCCCGCGTCAGGTAATCCAGCAGATCCGCCGCATCGACATCGAGCTTTGCCCCCACCGACGCAACATGAGCAAAACCAATCCCGTTGCTACTAGCCCAGTCCAACATCACCCGAATCACCGCGCCGGATTGCGAAACCAAACTCAAATGCCCCGTCAAGACGGGAATTGCGCTCAATGTGGCGTTCAACCCGTGATGTGGCGCGGCCAACCCGATATTGTCCGGTCCTAGAATGCGCATGAGATAGGGTTTTGCAGCGTCGAGAATGGCCTGTTGGAGCGTCACTTCACGGCCTGAACCAAATCCCGCGTCGTTCAGTAGCACACAGGCCCGACATCCCCGTTCCCCTAAATTGCGAATCGCGTTGGGCGCTTCGGCGAGAGGGGTAGCGATGAGGGCAAGATCAGGGGCCAGTGGTAATTGCGCCACATCGCGATAGGTCAACATGCCGCGAATCGCCCGCCGATCCGGATTGACGGGCATCACAGGACCTTTGAACCCACTTTGCACGAGATTTTGAATAAGACGGGTATCCATCGCATCCGGGCGATTTCCCCGACTGAGGAGTGCGATGGCCCGAGGTTTGAACAAAAAATCGAGGTTACGAATGGTCATTGAGGGAAGTTCCTTGACCGGCTTTGCCGAGGTGAAAACAATGATAAATACTTTGTTCGCGGATCGAAGCGAACGCAAATCGGAACCTTCTCTCGTGAAATTGTCTGCTTTTACTTTGCTTATCCTGGGGTTTTGCGCATCCCTGCTAGGGGTTGCCAGCGAAACGGATGAAATGTCATCCCCGCCCAGTGCGCCCATTACCCTCCCATTGTCATCGGATTTTGTGTGGCGACTGACGAATGCCATCGGCCAACTCTGGTTGATTGGCGACTTAAACTTTGGTCGCGATGCTCAGTTGGCGTGGTCACTGGGGGTGGAACAGGCGTTACAGGAATGCGACGTGTTAGCTGTGGAAACCGACCCATTACGTCGAGACGCCGAAGAACTCGTCGAATTAACCCGTGAACATGGCATGTTACCGCAGGGCGAAAATCTCTTTAGCTTCCTGGATACGGCAACCCGTCAGCGTTTACAGGAGTGGTTGGCGCGCAAACATTATCCCGCCACCCTCTTTGGTTATCAGCGACCGTGGTTGGCAGCGTTGACGCTTTTAGGCTTAGAGCGTCAACGGTTAGGGTATTTAGAGAACGCCAGTTTAACCCATCGTTTGTTGACGAAAATTGGGGATGCTCACCCCATCATTGAGCTTGAAACGCACCGGCAACAAATCCAGCGCCTGGCACGACTGGCACTGGTCGATCAAGTGACGCTTCTCACGCAAACGCTCGATTTACTACCCCATCTCACAGACCACCTAAATTCCGTAGAACGGGCGTGGGAAGCGGGGGATGCCCAACAGGTCGCACGGTTGCTCAACAGCACCCTAGATGAAGAACCAGCATTGCAACGGGCCTTGATGACGGAGCGCCAAGAACGGGTCATGGCTGCGGTGGAAACGCTGGTCGATAACGCGTTAGTGCCCTGTGTGGTGATCGGGGCGGCCCAAACGGCGGGGCTGTTGGAACGGCTACAGCAACAAGGATATGTCTTGTCCCCGAAACCCGTCGTTGCGGATGTACTTCCGTGAAATTTGAATGCGGGGAACAGTTTCGCCAATGGCCTCACAAAGCCATCACCCTTTTAGGCATGTCTGGGGTGGGGAAATCGACCCTCGCCAAAAAACTGCCTCGGGAACGTTGGTTTCACTATTCTGGCGACTACCGCATCGGGACTCGTTATTTACGTGAACCCATTCTCGATAACTTGAAGCGTTGCGCCATGCAGAACCCGTTTCTTGCTGCGCTGTTGCGGTCGGACTCGATCTACATCGGGATGAATCTCACCATCGACAATTTAGCCCCCATTTCATCGTTTTTGGGGAAGCTCGGCGATCCGCGTCGCGGGGGCCTGGCGTTGGACGAATTTTTGCGTCGCCAAAACCTGCATCGGGACGCCGAAATTCGGGCGATGCTCGATGTCGGTCACTTCATCCATCGCGCCCAAGACTTATACGGTTATGCCCATTTCATTAATGATGCGGGGGGAAGTGTGGCCGAACTCGACGATGGCCCCATGTGGCAGCACCTCATCGACCATACGGTGATTGTGTATCTCGACACCTCGCCAGAAATGGAGACGCTCATCGTAGAACGCGCCATCGCACACCCTAAACCGCTGTATTTTCGAGAAGATTTTTTGCGCAATTGCTTACCGCGCTATCTGACCGCATTACCTCGCGAGGAAACCCCATTCGGCATAGATCTCCGATCGCAAAGTTCGCCCACGTCCCATGAAATCGACCCCGATCACTTTGCGCGGTGGATTTTTCCCGAACTCTTCGCTCACCGATTACCCCGTTATCGAGCGCTTGCGCGGCAACATGGCTACACCGTGAGTTGTCAACAGATGGCGTCGATTTCGACAGAACGCGATTTTATTGATCTGATTGCCGCTGCAATAGACCGCTCATGAAGTCCCTATCGAACGTTTTGTCCGAAATAGTCGCCGTACGGGGGAGATCTGCGATGATGCTTGTGCGCGTTTTGTTGTGGGACGGTAAGATCGCCCCCTATCTCGTTAGGTCATGCGGTTGTCTTGCAACGCACATCAATTTGTCTTACCGCTCCGTCCATTCACCCCACGCACCGTAACCACTCTATGGACCTCAGCCCCGATGCAACTGCCCGATTTAATCGAGAGGTCATCGCCCCTCTGTTTGCGGGTTTGCCACAGTTTCCGTACAACCTAATTTATGGAGATTGGGGGGCATTTCGCAGCTTTTTACAGCCACGGGGCGTACCGAATTACCAAATTCCCCAGGTTAACTCGCCCAAGGAAAGTACATTACAAGTCGATACCCCCAAGGAGATTCGGGAAGACGATTTTTTCATTCAAGTGCTCCTCGCCCACGTGTTACGCGAAATCAGTCAGTACATTCGGCAACACGGTCGGATTTACCTGGATGATACGGAGTGGCAAGCCGTACGGTGTTTTTTGCAGACGGCCCAACGGTATTTTCGGCTAAAAACGCGGGCGGGCATGGAGATTAATACGGTCTCGCGTTTTCGAGCCCTTGGGGGAGCATTTGAGGGGACGGATAGCACGATTCTGAATGGCGCGGTACAACGCCTGGATTTTTTCTATCGCACGGAAATTGCCCGCGAAGCCCGTTACCGCCTCAACGAAACCCAGACGACCCAACCCACCGCAGTCGCACAACCCGAAACCGCGTTTGCGCCCGAACCGCGCAAAGAAGAAGTCGTAGTGAACGAAGAGTTTGTGGGACGAGTGTACAAAGCGGTGTTAAATCATCCCCAACTGCGCAACCTCATCGAACAGGTCAACATTCGGCTACAGCGGGAAAATCGTCAGTTAAACATCGCCCTCGAACGGGAAGAACAAGGGGTGTTTGCCGTGGGCCAAACGAAAATCGACTTGCGAAACATTCTGTTGCGCATTTTTTCGGCGATGAAACCCGAAGCCGAGTTGT
>CAZTIH010000122.1:0-7863 GCA_964613675.1 uncultured Candidatus Competibacteraceae bacterium | reverse complement strand
GGTTTATTTCTAGCGCTACCAATTTACGCACACTGGAAACTCAGTCGCCCACTGCGCATTCACGAGCAGGAGATTTTGGTTCGCGTCACTGAAATCGCCGACTTCTCTTCATTTGGCGTAATCGTCCTAATTTTACTGGGGTTAAGTGTCGGCATTTTATGGGTGGGGCGCTGCACGGTATTTAAGCGTTTAGCCCTCATCGGGTTAATGCAAAATGCGTTTATTTCATTCGTGCTGCTGCCGCACTACGCCGAAATTCAGCAGCGACCCATTTTTGAGGCGGGCAAAATCGCCAAGACGCGCCCGACAGTGACTTACCGAACGGTGTTGCCGAGTTTTAGCTTTTATCGTCGTCAACCTACGCCCCGACGACTGCCCCGTGAAGGTGAATGGGTTTTCTTGCGGGCTGACAAGGTTGCGGCCCTTGAGCAAGCGCTCCCACAGGCCCATTGGCGGATACACTACGCCCAAGGCGGCATTCGACTACTAGAATGGTTGCCGACATCTGAAGTGAATGCAGAATGAGATCTTTTAGAGGCCTGTGCCATGAAGTTGATTGCAATGGATGTAAACCCTCTCGATGAACGTATCGAAGTGGGCGACTTGTTGACGGCAGTTGCGGTGTGTTCGGTCAATGTTGTGCGCGATTTTCGGGAAAATTTGCGCAACCTAACCGGTGGCGTCATGACGAATTACGAACGTCTGTTGCAGACCGTATTAGAAAGGGCGCTCGACGATTTGAAACGACAAGCGGCCGAGCAGAATTACGATGGGGTGATCGGTTTGAAAATCGCGCATCCGCAAGTCGTTGATAGTTGTGCGGAAATTCTCGTGTACGGCAATGGCTTTCGTTATCGCTAATGCCGTATTTGACATGCTCCTCGCCCTAAAGGACGGGGCTTGTCGCGCATTTCGGTCAAAGTGAACTGGTAAACCTTAGTGGGCGCGTTGGCTGATTGACCCCATGAGTGGCTCAATCCCCAATTGTCGCAATTGCCCCGCTATTCTCGCGCTCCCCGTTTTTTGCCACTTCTCATACAGCCGCATGATGTCGCGGTCGTTCGTAAAATAGGCTTTCTCGCAGACTTCATTGAGTACCTCGACAAAGCGGCTGAACTGGGCGGCAAGTTGGTGGAAAATGTCGGCCAAGGTGCGCCAACGGGTAGATTTATGGGGCAAAGCCGACAGGCTGCCATACGCATTCCCCCCCATCGCAATGTAATAGTCCACATCGACGAGTTGGCGATTTAACGCATCCGGAAATACGCCACTGACGAATAACGCGAGATCCCCCAAGCGCTGCAAATTGAGATTGCGGGCTTCTTCGGTCGGGGCTTCAAGGGCTTCGGCGTAATGAATGGCTAAGGGCCGTAATTCGATGCCATTTTGGGTGTGTTCAAATAAATGGTCGCTCCGCGAAAACACCGTGAGCAAACGAACGAGATATTGGCGTGTAGCGTCGTCGGTTTTGACCTTCTGATGATCGACGGCTTGTTGGATTTGTTCGTGGAAAAACACGGTGAGATCAGACGATGCAATTAGCGTGGTCATAGCATACCCCCTGTTTAATTCATTGATTTACAATGCTTTTTTTATGATCTGTGGATCGACTACTGTTTTAACCACCACACAACCTTTAAGACAAGTCAAGCAAATGAGATGCCCAACTCGTTGAGTTTCCACATAAAAAAAGCGGAACTTCGAGAGTTCCGCTTGGGGGGTAAGCTGTTTTGCAGACGGATCGTGCTTACAGATCCATGTCGGCGCCTGGCGTGGCGGATTTACCGTCTTTCTTGACTTTCTCAGCCACCATCGCTTCGGTGGTCAGCAGCAGACCCGCTACGGAAGCCGCATGTTGCAATGCAGAGCGCGTCACTTTGGTGGGGTCGAGAATCCCCATTTCCACCATATCGCCGTACTCACCTGTGGCCGCGTTGTAGCCAAAATTGCCCGTTCCTTCGCGCACTTTGTTGAGAATTACGGAGGGTTCTTCACCCGCATTCAGCACGATCTGGCGTAACGGCTCTTCAATGGCACGCTTCAGAATTCGGATACCGGCATTTTGTTCTTCATTCAACCCTTGCAGATTTTCCAGGCTGTACAGCGTACGAATGAACGCCAAGCCGCCACCGGGGAGAATGCCTTCTTCGACCGCTGCACGGGTCGCGTGTAAAGCATCTTCGACGCGCGCTTTCTTCTCTTTCATCTCCACTTCGGTTGCTGCCCCGACCTTGATAACAGCGACGCCACCCGCCAGCTTCGCCACGCGCTCTTGTAACTTCTCGCGATCGTAGTCACTGGTGGTGTCTTCCATTTGACGACGAATCTGGGCGACCCGAGCTTTGATTTCGTCTTCTTTACCGGCACCGTCGATAATCGTGGTGTGATCTTTGTTGATCTGGATTTTCTTGGCTTGACCGAGATTTTCGACGGTCGCTTTTTCCAAGGTCAATCCAAGCTCTTCAGCCACAACCGTACCGCCCGTTAGCACCGCAATATCTTCGAGCATGGCTTTACGACGGTCGCCAAAGCCCGGGGCCTTCACCGCCGCGCACTTCAGAATGCCGCGCATGTTGTTGACGACTAAAGTCGCGAGGGCTTCCCCTTCCACGTCTTCCGCAATGATGACCAGAGGACGGCCCGATTTCGCCACCCCTTCCAGTACGGGTAATAAATCGCGGATGTTGGAGATTTTTTTGTCGTAAATCAGAATCAGCGGGTTATCCAGTTCGACCGCCATGGTTTCCTGATTGGTAATGAAGTAAGGCGACAAATACCCGCGGTCGAACTGCATCCCTTCGACGACATCGAGTTCATTTTCTAGCCCCGAGCCTTCTTCGACCGTAATAACGCCTTCCTTGCCCACGCGATTCATTGCGTCTGCCAGGATTTGACCGATGGCATCATCGCCGTTAGCGGAAATCGTACCGACTTGCGCAATCGCCTTGCTGTCTGCACAGGGCTTGGAAAGCTCGCGCAATGCCTCGACGGCTTTGGTTACTGCCTTGTCGATACCACGCTTGAGATCCATGGGATTCATGCCTGCCGCCACAGATTTCATCCCTTCGCGGACGATGGCCTGCGCTAAAACGGTCGCGGTAGTCGTGCCATCTCCAGCGATGTCGGCGGTTTTAGAGGCGACTTCCTTCACCATCTGCACGCCCATATTTTCAAATTTGTCTTCTAATTCGATCTCCTTCGCGACAGATACGCCATCCTTCGTGATGGTCGGTGCGCCAAAAGATTTTTCTAATACGACATTACGTCCTTTCGGCCCGAGGGTCTGTTTGACGGCGTTGGCCAGCACATTGACGCCATTCATCATGCGGAAACGGGCGTCGTCTCCAAAGCGAACTTCTTTAGCAGCCATAAATTGAGCTCCGAAAATGGTTTTCTGTTGAAAAAGATTGAGTTAGGTGAGTTGGTAAATGGGATCGCGCTTAGTTTCGGGTTAAGCGATGACGCCGAGCAGATCGTCTTCACGCATGACCAGAAAATCTTCCCCGTCGATTTTGACTTCGCTACCGGAATATTTCCCAAACAACACTTTGTCGCCGACTTTCACATCGAGAGGACGGTTTTCGCCATTATCGAGAACCTTGCCGGTGCCGATGGCGATGACTTCGCCCATGCTCGGCTTTTCAGCGGCTTTGTCGGGAATGACGATGCCCCCTGGAGAAGTGGTTTCTTGGGGCAGACGCTTGACGACTACGCGGTCGTAAAGAGGACGGATTTTCATCGTTAGAGAACCTCATAATAGATACTCACGCCGTGAGTGTCCCGCAAATGGGGTTGCTCCGAGCGGTTTCAAGGGGGCGATGTCACCGAATTATCGGTTGGGGCGTCTTTCAAAGGCCGTCAATCCGTTAAAAAATGTGTAACTTTTATGAAAAAACCCGTCATTTTGGCCACTTTTGGTTCGTTAGGGGATTTGCACCCTTTTATTGCGCTGGCTCACGAACTCAAAGCGCGGCACATTCCGACCGTTATCGCGACGAGTGCATTTTATCGAGAGCGTATCGAATCGCAGGGCCTCGATTTTCACCCCACGCCGCCCGATGTGACAGATTTTATCGCCGCCGACCCCAATTTTGCGGCACGGGTGCTCGATCCCAAAACGAGTATTCAATTCATCATGCGCGATTTGTTTATTCCCAAAGTGCGCGAACAATTTGAGGCGTTAGACCCAATAGCCTCTCAAGCCTCTGCCATTGTCAGTCATCCAGGCTGTTTTGCGGCACCGCTCTCGGCCCAACGCCACCAATTGCCCTGGTTGCCGACGGCGCTCTCTCCCTTAACCTTGTTTTCGTGTTTTGACCCGCCCGTACTTCCCAATGCCCAGTGGTTACGCCATTTGCGACCTTTGGGGGCGTTGCCGTTTTACCCGGTACGTTGGGCGTTAGTTAAACAATTTTACCGATGGACGGCGCCTGTTCGCGAACTCGCAAAGTCGTTGAACTTAACGCAACCCTATCCGCCTACCGTGGGATTAGGGCTGTTTTCCCCCCACTTTGCCGCAAAGCAACGCGACTGGCCGCCGCAAGCCCAACTGTTTGGTTTTCCGTTCCATCCCGCAGAAAGTGAACTCAGTGAGGCATTAGAGCGTTTCCTCATGGCAGGCCCGCCCCCCGTGGTATTTACCTTGGGATCGTTGGCCGTGCTGAACGCGGGTCAGTTTTATGAAACCGCTGCTGCGCTTTGTACCCAACTCAACATTAGAGCGGTAATGCTAACGGGGCCTGGCGTCACCTTGCCCGCTCACCCGCAACAAATCGCCGTCGAGTATGCGCCCTATGAGAAGTTATTTCCTCGGGCCATTGGCGTGGTTCATCAGGGCGGAATTGGAACGATGGCCCAAGCCCTGCGTGCGGGGTTGCCCTCCCTAGTGATCCCGACATGCAACGATCAGGTCGATAATGCCTTCCGTGCTGAACGGTTAGGCGTAGCGCGGGTGCTTGCATCTCCCCAATGGAAACCGCGATCCCACACCTTAAAGCAATTGGAACATTGGTTGAGCGATGTCGCGATGGCACGGCGTGCGGCGGCGTTGGGGACGTTAATTCGTCAAGAAAATGGTACCTCTGCCGCCTGCGACGCGATCGAGTCGGTCATCTAGCCCTGTTCTGCAATCAGTACTTCAGCGCGTTTGACGAGATCGCGATTACCCATAAAAACCGGGGTTCGTTGGTGTAACGAGGTGGCCGGAAGATCGAGCACATTCTGTACACCATTAGAGCTGTAGCCGCCGGCCTGCTGAATCAGAAAACTTAGTGGGGCCACTTCATACTGTTGTCGCAATTTCCCCTGAGGATTTTTGCTGTCTGCGGGGTAGTAAAAAATTCCACCACTCAATAGGGTTCGGTGGACGTCCGCAATCATCGAACCGACATACCGTAGCGATAAATCACGGGTTTGGAGTTCATCGGTAAATTGCTGCACGCCAGGACTCCAGCGGCGGTAATACCCCTGGTTGGCGCTGTAATACTTGGGCTGTGAGGGGAGCTGGATATGTGGGTGCGACAGTAGAAATTCCCCGATACTGGGATCTAGGGTAAAGCCGTGGACGCCATCTCCCGTCGAATACACCATCATGGTGCTCGGGCCATAGATTAAGTAACCCGCCGCCACCAGTTGATTGCCTGGTTGCAGTGCGTCGCGTAATTCCCCGGGGCCGTGGTCGCTAAGCCGTCGCCAAACGCCAAAAATCGTGCCAATACTGATGTTGACGTCGATATTGGACGAACCATCCAACGGATCGAATAGGAGAATGTATTTGCCGACGGGATGGTGGTCGGGAATGGCGAGCAGTTCGGGGGCTTCCTCAGACCCCATTGCCGCCAAACAACCCGTGTGGTCGAGCATCCGAAATAGGGTGCGATGGGCGTACACATCTAGTTTCTGCACCGTCTCACCCTGGACATTGATTTCGTTTGTGCTGCCCAAAATGTCGGCTAAGCCCGCCCGCGTGGTGTGGTACGCGATCAATTTGCCCGCCAACGCCATTTGGTCGAGAATGGTCGTGAGGATACCTTGGGCTTCCGGATGTTGGCGCTGTTCGTCGAGAATATGGCGCGACAGGGTCACAATCTTGTGTTCAAAGTGCAGCGACATGGGCGGCTCCGTAGGAAAAGGCGGAATTTTAACACAATCCGTGCAGGGCGATTAACGCGGTATCAACATCACTTGGTTGGGACCACTCACCTGCACCCGCAACACGCGCCCCGAACTCAGGTTGCGCACGCGAATGGTCTCATCAAGACGACCGCTATCCAAAGCTTGTGCATCAATGGCAATTAAAATCGGCCCTCGTTCGAGGCGAAGGGTGACGGTCGCGCCCCGTTCGACGAGGGGCGGCATGGAAAGGTGGCGGGGATTAATCACGCTATTTGCTTGGATCGTGCGTTGAACTTCGTGACCCAAAGCGCTTTGTAAATCCGTGAGATACCCCGTAAATAATTGCGACTGTTCTCGGGGTTCGAGACGGACATCGGCTGCGGTCAGCCGCGTGTTGCGTTCCAAACGGCGGTTAGCAACCACCACCGCGATGTCACGGCGAATTTGGGCGCGTAAATAGGTCGTCCACGGCGTCGGCGCCCGACAACGCACCGCGAGGGTAACCCTGCCTATTAAATCACCCCCGCCGTGTTGAGCGACCTCGGGAGAATGTTCACACGCAGTCAGCCGTAAGCGCGAATCGGGGGGGGTAATGGAAATCGTGGCGTCGGGGGCCGTTTCTCGCACGAACTGTTCCGCCGCGCGAACCAGGCGCTCTAGGGGTTCTAGGCCGTAGCTCAGTTGCGGAAACCATAAGATTAAAATGAGTAAAAACAGACTACTCGCGTTCATCGACAATCACCTTGCTTGAATCAGGGACTAAACTCCCTAGAGGCTGGCATATCCCTTGCCGAAAGCGACCTAAGTTCATCCCGCGAGAGGGTTTCATCGTGGCAATTAATTTGGAAAGGGCCTTAGCCCTCCACAGCACCGCATTGCAGTTGCGCAGTCAGCGTTCGCAGGTGATTGCCAATAATTTGGCGAATGCGGATACCCCAGACTTCCAAGCTCGGGACATCGACTTTCAATCGGCGTTGCAGGTCGCCATGGGAGACAAATCTTTGACAACCACCCATCCCGCCCACTTTGGGCATCCCCAGGGAGCGCATGAACCGGCCGAGTTGTTGTTTCGTTCGACATTACAACCCAATGTGGATGGCAATAGCGTCGATGCAGCGCGAGAACAGGCCGCGTTTGCCGATAACTCGTTGCGCTACCAAGCAAGCCTGCGGTTTTTTGGTGACCGCGTGCAATCCCTACTATCCGCCTTGAAGGGCGAGTGAGGTTTTTATGTCATTGCTAAATGTGTTTAACACGGCCGGGATGGGCATGACGGCGCAAAATATTCGTCTCAACACCCTCGCCAGTAATTTGGCGAATGCCGATGCCGTCAATTCCAGTATTGAACAGACGTACAAGGCCCGTTACCCGATATTTGCGACGGTTTATAACCCCTTGACGGGGCAACCCGAAGGCGTGGAAGTCAAGGGAATTGTAGAAAGTAATCGACCGTTGCAATCGGAGTTTCGGCCAGGTGACCCCCGTGCGAATGAGGCGGGCTACGTTTTTTTGCCCAATGTCGATTCAGTAGAAGCCATGGCGGACATGCTATCGGCGGCGCGAACCTATCAAGCCAATCTGGAAATTATCGACAATGTTCGGCAACTCGCAATTCGCACGTTGTCGCTGGGGCAATAGATCATGGAAATTAATACTGGCAACGAGAGCGTGATTCCGCGTAATCCGGTGGTGGTGCCCGAACAATCATTGGGACAGCGGGATTTTTTCCGCTTAATGACCGTGCAGCTT
>CAZTIH010000121.1:4095-7914 GCA_964613675.1 uncultured Candidatus Competibacteraceae bacterium | reverse complement strand
CATTATCACCAGTCGAGATGTGCGTTTTGTGACGGATTTAGATGCTAAAGTCCATGAATTGATGACGCCGCGCGAAAAATTAGTCACCGTTGACGAAGGAACGCATCAAGACGAAGTTTTACATCTTATGCACCGCCATCGCATCGAAAAAGTGCTCATGGTCGGAAAAAACTTCGATTTACGCGGAATGATTACCGTTAAAGATATTCAGAAATCCAGTGATTTTCCGAATGCGTGTAAGGATCACAATGAACAATTGCGGGTGGGCGCCGCAGTAGGCGCCGGCAAGGAGAGCTATGAACGGATTAGCTTACTAATTGAAGCGGGCGCAGATGTTTTGGTGGTCGATACCGCTCACGGTCATTCAAAAGGCGTTTTAGACCAAGTTCGCTGGATTAAACAGAATTTTCCCGATATTGAAGTAATTGGCGGAAATATCGCGACCGAAAGTGCGGCCCTTGCCCTCGTGGAAGCAGGCGCAGATGGGGTAAAAGTCGGGATTGGCCCGGGATCGATTTGCACCACGCGGATTGTCGCCGGAGTAGGCGTACCTCAAATTGGCGCCATTGATGCTGTCGCCCACGCTTTGCGCGATACGGATATCCCATTAATTGCAGATGGTGGCATTCGCTACTCGGGTGATTTAGCAAAGGCGATTGTAGCGGGGGCCCATGCCATCATGATCGGTAGTCTTTTTGCGGGTACGGAGGAAGCCCCGGGCGAAGTCGAGTTATTTCAAGGCCGTTCTTACAAATCTTACCGAGGCATGGGAAGTCTAGGTGCAATGGCTGCCCAACACGGTTCGAGCGATCGGTATTTTCAAGAGGGGAAAGCGACCGATAAACTGGTTCCCGAAGGAATAGAAGGGCGCGTTCCTTATAAAGGCCCTGTTTCAGCGATTATTCACCAATTATTAGGCGGATTGCGTTCGGCAATGGGATATGTCGGTTGCCGAGATATTCCGACGATGCGGACAAAACCCGAATTTATACGAATTACCTCGGCGGGAATGCGTGAGAGCCATGTCCACGATGTGACCATTACTAAAGAAGCCCCTAACTACCGAATCTAGTAGAATTTCCGTGACCACCTTACATCAACAGAAAATCCTCATCCTCGATTTTGGATCCCAAACGACTCAACTTATTGCCCGTCGCGTGCGAGAATGTGGCGTGTATTGTGAAATCCATCCTTATGACCTAAATGAGCAGACTTTTAGGGATTTTGCGCCGATTGGCATTATTTTATCGGGTGGCCCCGAATCGGTGTGGATGGAGAATGTTCCCGCATTACCTCCTTACTTGCTCACCTTATCTATCCCTATTTTGGGAATTTGTTATGGAATGCAAGCCCTCGCCCAACAGCTAGGCGGTAAGGTAATTGCCGCTAAACACCGTGAATTTGGTCATGCAACCGTTGAATTACGGGAAAACTGTCCTTTATTTCAAGATATTGAAGATCATGTAAGTGGGGAAGGCATCCCCCAACTCGATGTTTGGATGAGTCATGGCGATCAAGTCAGCGAACTCCCCCCGGAATTCCTTACGATTGCGTCTTCAGATCATGCGCCCATTGCGGCCTTCTGGCATCCCCAAAAACACATTTTTGGCGTTCAATTCCATCCTGAAGTCACTCACACGCGCCAAGGGTCACGATTACTGCGACGATTTGTACGCGACCTCTGTGGTTGTGATGATCGTTGGAATACCCGACACATTTTGCACGAACTCATTCCCCAAATTCAGGCGCAAGTTGGACATGAACATGTGCTGTTGGGGCTGTCTGGCGGGGTTGATTCGGCTGTAGTCGCAGCGCTTTTGCACCGTGCGATCGGGACGCAACTCACTTGTGTCTTCGTGGATACGGGGCTGTTACGTTTAGGTGAAAGTGAGCAAGTAATGGCGACTTTTGCCCGTCATTTAGGCGTCAATGTCATTCGCGTCGATGCGGCGGCTACCTTCTTCCAGGCCCTCGCAGGGGTCGCCGACCCGGAAGAAAAACGCAAAATTATTGGGCGATTATTCGTCGAAACTTTTGAAGCGACCGGCGAAAAATTGCAAGATATTCAATGGCTTGCCCAGGGCACGATTTATCCTGATGTCATCGAGTCAGCGGGCGCAAAAACGGGTAAAGCGAAGGTCATCAAATCGCATCACAACGTTGGGGGATTGCCCGCACGAATGAAGTGGCGATTGCTGGAACCTTTGCGCGAATTATTTAAGGACGAAGTACGGGCATTGGGTACCGAATTAGGGTTGCCGAGCGAATTGGTTGACCGCCACCCGTTTCCGGGACCAGGGCTGGCGGTGCGCATTTTGGGGCCGGTGGATCGGGAAAAAGCCGAACAATTGCGTCAAGCAGATGCCATTTTCATCGACGCGCTGCGCCAACATGGGTTGTATGAGAAGGTCAGCCAAGCATTCGCGGTGTATTTACCCGTAAATTCGGTGGCGGTATTGGGGGATGGACGAGTGTACGCGCCTGTGATTGCGCTGCGGGCCGTGGAAACAACGGACTTCATGACGGCTAACTGGGCGAAATTACCGTGGGATTTCCTGGATGAAGTGGCCCGCCAAATCGTCAATCGCGTACCGAATGTATCGCGGGTCGTGTATGACATCAGCGGAAAACCCCCCGCGACGATTGAATGGGAGTAATTTTAGTATGATACCGCTGCAATCTGGCCAAAATGCCTTACTTTCTCCACAAAGTCATTTACGCATTACTGCGCTCATTGAGCCGAAAGGTCATAAGTTATTACAGCCAATCGCTTTTTTATTGGGTTTCAATGATAAAACTCGTGATGCAGCGGATGTTATCAGCGCCGATTACCCTCATTCCGAACATCATGCAGTTACTTTTAACGCTGAAAAAAACCAATTCTCCGTCGATTTAACCAAAGTCCCCATTGAAATCCATAAAATCGCGTTTACCCTGGTAATTACCACTAGCATTACTCGGGGCGTGACTTTTAGCATTTTTTCCCAATTAACCGTAGAAATTGCCGATCAACAAGGGATTCCCCTATTTTCCTTCCCTATTTCCTTAGCGAATCGGGCGGAAACGGCGCTGATTCTCGTCGAACTATACCGTTATGAAGGACAATGGAAATGCCGTGCGATTGGGCAAGGGTTCACGAATGGGTTGAATGGGTTATTGGTCCATTTTGGGGTAGAAATTACGCAACAACAGCAAACTTCAGCGCCGCCTGTTGCACAACCGCCACAAACCCGCTTGGTCAGTGGCACAGGGTTTTGCATCAATCCCAATGGCTTTTTTGTTACTAGCCACCATGTTATTCACGGTGCCAAACGAGTGTGGGCCGTTTCGGTACGAGGCCGAGTTGCACTGACCCCTATTTTTGTAGATCCAATCAATGACTTAGCGTTATTGCGGCTGGAAGATCGGGACCCTAGTTTGATGTTTGGCGTCGTGGAATTTCGAGAGTCCTATCACATCGAGTTAGGCGAAAAAGTGGTGGTGGTGGGGTATCCGATGAGTGGACTTTTAGGATCGGGACCACAAGTCGCAACAGGCGTTGTGAGCAGTTTAATTGGGTTGTACGACGATACGCGCTCTCTCCAGTTCACAGCGCCAGTACAGGCTGGGAATAGTGGGGGGCCACTGCTCGATAATACTGGAGCGCTTATCGGCGTGGTGGCGGCCAAACTGGATGCACAGCGTATTCAAGAACTCACTGGCGATGTTCCGCAAAATGTCAACTTTGCGCTGAAGAATTCGATGGTTCGTACTTTTCTCGACGCTTTTAATGTGGATTACACCTGCTTACCGCGCCAACGGGGCGGCAAGCTCAATACG
>CAZTIH010000121.1:0-4085 GCA_964613675.1 uncultured Candidatus Competibacteraceae bacterium | reverse complement strand
GCGAACCGCTTTGTGGTAAGAATTGAATGCCGAGGGTAAGTCATTTAGCTCATCTGGGATTTTGTTGAGAAAATAACATATTTATCCCTCATTTCGCAGTAAAGGGCCACTAGGCTGGGAAAGCAATCTCCAAATACTCAAAACGCCAAATAGTAAGGAAACGCCGATACCCCCTAAGATTACCATGATCACTGGCGTCCATAACCCTATCCAAGGGGCTTGCATGACTTGTGTGACAATTAACCACGCCCCCAACACGCCGAGCATACAAGCAACGAATGCTGCGATAAATCCCAATAATCCATACTCCCACAAGAAAGCCATCATCATTTGCTTTCTATTCGCGCCGAGCAACTTAAAAACGATCAAATCCTGTCTTCTGCGCTGTTGCCCGGCAGCTAATGCACTGGCAAGGACTAAAACTCCTGCAAGAATGGCAACCCCGCCATTCACCCTTACCGCCGTCGCGACGACGCCCAAAATTTGATCGGCAGCCTGTAATGCTTCTTTCACTCGAATGGCCGTGATATTAGGAAAATCTTGAGATAAACGCCTTTGAATCTCACCAGCTTGGTTTTCATTCCCTGTAATGGTTGCAATAACGGTATGGGGTGATTGATTTAAGGGAAAGGGAGAAAAGATCAGCGTAAAATTGAGCTGCATTGCACGCCAATCCTGCTCGCGTGTATTTGCGACAGTAGCGGTAATATCACGACCCAATAGGTTTACAGTCACTATGTCGCCAACTTTTAGGCCAAATCCCCGTACTAAATCCCCATGTACTGAAAGTAAGGGCGTTTCCACATCATCTGCTGTCCACCATTGTCCTGTCGTAAGTGCTCCCGTTAATACTTCACCTGCCGCATAAGTCACGCCACGATCCCCTTCGAGCAACCATTGGTAATCTGGATTGATTAGTTGGGTTTCAGCAGCTTGCCCATTGATCTCTGTAATTCTTCCTCTTAAGTAAGGCATTGATGCAATTTCTTGAACACCTTCGAGATTTGTGAGCATGTTAACTAAATTATCGACCTGATCGCGCTGAACATCTACGAGGAAGAAAAGCGGGACTTTTTCGGGTAATTCACGGCTAATTTGCGCTCTAACATTCCCTTCTATTACAGCCACAGCAACCATTACCGTTAGCCCGAGTCCGAGAGAAATGACAACCGTGGCGGTTACTCCATTTGGGCGGTGTAATTGACTCAATGCGAGTCGCAACCCTGGTGCACCTTTGAATTGTTCAGGAGAAGTCAGCACTCGACTCAAATACATTAAGAATTGTGCCGATAAATATAGAATTATCATTGAAATTCCGATTGCAACCAAGAAATTCAATGCAAATAATGGACGACTGGTCGGTAATACCGAAAGTAAACCTAAACTCAAAACCAAGAGAATGATGACTAACCATTCGTAAGCTCGCCATTTTGTCGGTGTTAAGATGATTTGTGAACGCAATGCACTACTTGCTGAAATTCCTCGTTGCCTAAATAACGGAATCAATCCAAATGTAATGGCAGTGATACCTCCCAAGCTTGCCGCTAAAAGTAGGGATTTAAGGTCGATGGTCGGATGAATGGTGATTGGCATAAATGGACGGATAAAAGGTTCAATAATCCACGGCATAAGACATCCCACAGCAAGCCCCGCGAAAATCCCGATAGCCATAACAAGTAATATTTGTAGGAAATAGCTCCAAAAAATGACGGTGTAAGATGCGCCTAAACATTTTAACAATGCCAGATTGCGTGCTTTTCCATCGAGAAAGCTACGAACCGCACTGGAAATCCCGACACCTCCGACTAAAAGTGCCGTCAATCCAATCAAGGTAAGGAAAATACTCAATCTTTCTATTAAAAGGGCAATTCTTGGTGCGGCATCGCGATGGTCTCGCCACTGCCAGCGCGCTTCAGGAAACTGTATTTTTAACTGAGAGCGCAAATTATCCAGGTTTACGGTATCAAGTAAGGAAAAACGCCACTGATAATACACCAAGCTACCGTACTGAACTAATCCACTGGCTTGCAAAAATGTATCGCTTGCCAAGACTCTCGATCCCAGACCAAATGCTCCTGTACTACTGGCTCTATCGGGTTCTCGATCAATCACACCGCGAATTTCGACAATTTCATTACCCAAATAGAATTGGTCATTGAGTTTTAGATTTAAGCGACTTAACAATGAATTGTCGACTAAAACCCCAAATTTATCATTGCTCTTTGATAGCAGATCATTTAGCAGATCAGCGTGAGTTTCCTTACCATTAACCTGTAACCCTCCAGTTAAAGGATAGTACCTATCAACTGCCTTAAATTCTACGAGTACCGCATCATTATTGGCAGGATTTCTGGCCATTGTACGCAATTCGGCAACCTGACTTTGATGGTTAACATAATTTGTCAACCATTCTTTCAATTCAGAATCTACCTGCGAATAAATCGTGGAAATTGCAACTTCCCCGCCTAAAATCTCTTTTCCCTGATTTTTTAAGGAAATCTGAGCACTTGCGGCGAGATTCTGGACTGTTGCAATTGTTGCGACACCTAATGCCAAACAAGCGATTAGCAGACCAATCCCTTGATGTCCTCCCCGAAGCTCGCGTCTTGCGATGGAAAAAATCACCGAATTCAAAATATTCATCAAATTCACGCCATTTGCACATCGGGTATGTATTGCCGCGTTTGGTCACTTACAATGCAACCGTCGAGAAGATGAACCTGTCTCGAAAATCGTTCCGCTAACAATAAGTCATGCGTAATGAGGACAAGGGCTGTTTGATTTTCCAAACATAGCGACAAAAGTAAGTCCATTACCATTTTTCCCGTCTGTACATCCAAATTTCCCGTAGGTTCATCTGCTAAAATGAGAGGTGGCGACATGACCAATGCCCTCGCTAATGCCACTCGTTGCTGCTCCCCTCCAGACAACTGACTGGGATAATGCGTTAACCGTTGACCTAATCCCACTTGATTTAATAATTCTTTTGACAGATTAAAAGCATTACGCCGATTGGCTAATTCTAAAGGTAATGCGACATTCTCAATCGCTGTCATGGTTGGGATTAAATGGAACGCCTGAAAAACAATGCCAATAAAGTCGCGTCGCAAATGAGCTAATTGATCTTCATTAAGTGAATTAAATTGATGACCGCGAAAAAAAATCTCTCCCGCCGTTAGCCGCTCTAAACCCGCCATTAAAAGCAATAAACTCGACTTTCCCGCACCTGATGGCCCTAAAATCGCCACTTGTTCTCCTTGATTTAGCGCAAAATTGATGTCCCGCAAAATATCGACTTTTCCCGCTACGCTCGAAAGCGTTAATTGCACATTTTTTAATTCAATAAGAGGTGCCATTTTGTGAAGCTCTTGGATCAATTTATTTTAAGACTAATTAAAAAATCCTGTGTTGCATTACTGTTTTTTTTAATGGCGTTGAACATAACTATGGCCAATGAAATGCGGAGTTTACGCCTATTGATGTTTGGCGACAGTTTAACAGCTGGATATGGCTTGCCGAGTCAAGATACTTTACCCGCTCAACTCGAAAACAATTTAATAAACAATGGGTTACATGTAAGAATTCTAAATGGTGGTGTATCAGGTGATACCACAACGGGTGGTCGTAATCGTTTAAGTTGGGCATTATTTGATCGTCCCGATGGAGTCATTTTAGCGCTAGGAGCGAACGATGGATTACGCGGCATTCGTCCTGATATTACGCGCCAAAACTTAATAACCATGATCGAGTATTTACAACATCAGCAAACCCCAGTTTTGCTAATGGGAATGCTGGCGCCGCCTAATTTGGGAAGCGAATACGCGACTCAATTTAATTCCATTTACCCAGAGCTAGCCGCGAGCTATCAGTTGCCCTTTTATCCTTTTATCCTTGAGGGCGTCGCATTAGTACCCGAATTAAATCAACTCGACGGGATTCATCCTAATGCAGAAGGCGTAAAAAAAATCGTCGAAAATATCACGCCTACCGTAAATAACTTCGTGCAACTGATTCTTCAATCACGCTAATTAAAGTGCCCCAAATTTAGCTTTTACTGAGCGTTGGCGCACAATGTCGCGTTTATC
>CAZTIH010000120.1:7483-7970 GCA_964613675.1 uncultured Candidatus Competibacteraceae bacterium | reverse complement strand
CTGACTTAGCCGCTTTTATTGTGAATGAGCAGGTCATTCCCTTCCCAGTAGGAGATATTCCCATCACGGGCGATTGGAACGGGGATGGACGGGCACAATTAGGGCTTTATCGTCGAGAAACGGGAGCATTTTATCTCGATACAAACGGTAATTTCACCTGGGATTCTCGGGATCAAGTGCGGTACTTCGGGAAAGTCGGCGATTATCCCCTAGTATGGCCCTCAAAGTAAAAAATTTTGAGTGGATGGGTTATAAGTAAGGAAAATCAGGCATTTTCTGCGGCGACGGTCCACTGAAGCTCAGCCCACAGTGGATCGTGGTCACTGGCCCGTTGCCCAAAATCATCCCCGGGCAAACGCACGATTTTCGCGGCAGCGTCGGGCCACAGGGACGGACTCACCAATAGATGATCGAGGGCCTGCATACGTCCCCACTGCCGATGGGTAAAGCGTTGTTTTGACGGAATTAAATCGCGAACATTGTGAAA
>CAZTIH010000120.1:0-7473 GCA_964613675.1 uncultured Candidatus Competibacteraceae bacterium | reverse complement strand
ATAACTTGCCCTTCAGCGTATCGAGAGTGCGGGAGCTGGGGGGGTCGTTCATATCGCCTAAAATCACGACGCTGGCTTGGGGGTCACAGGCCAAAATCGCTGCGGCAAAGCGGTAAATGATCTCCGCTTGGACATGGCGTTGGCGTCGCGCACAGGTTTCACCATGTCCTGTTTGCGCCCGCATCGACTTTAAGTGGCACACAATGACGAAAAAACGACGGCCCGCCACGCACAGTTCACCGGCAAGCGCTTTGCGACTGGGTTGCCAGTTTTGGCGCTGATCGCCTTCAAATGCGGGGTGCAGCGGGGCAATCCGACCAGGGCTGTGAATCAATTGGGGCCCTTGCGGGGTGTAACGAACGCCCGTTGCCGTCTCAGGGTGGGGGTCGCCCCGATCGATGAATTGAACCGTTTGGGGATTAAATAGGAATCCCACCCGAATGTTGGCGCCCACCATTCCCCCATCGCGACTCGCAAGGGGTGGGATTTCGCGGAAGTCATAAATGGGGCCATTGGCGGCGCTAATTGCTTGAATTAGCTGGTAAAATCCTGCCTCCGCCGGCACACGTCCCCCGAAACGGCCATCATCCGTCGCGGTCATTTCCTGCACGGCGATGAGGTCGGGTGCGTCGAGGTCGCGGGCGATGGTTAAAGCGATTTGGCGCAACCGACTCGGGGGCATATCCGTTCCAAAATTGCAAAGATTAAAGGTACTGAGGGTGAAGCGCGGCATTGAATACATTCCTACAATGCGACCCGTTGCAGTCATGCGGTCGCTTTTTATCGACAAATTAGGGATTCCGCGACAGGCAAATCTCGTCGAGCTACCTGCGCGGGTGGAATTACTACCCCCCTTTGACCACGCCGAAGCGGTGGCGGGTCTCGATGCTTTCTCTCATTTATGGTTGGTGACTTGGTTTCATGCGCTCCCAAAACGAGAATTTCCGCCAAAATCATTACAAGTAAGACCTCCAAAACTTGGAGGACAGCGTCGTGTTGGGGTATTTGCCAGTCGTAGCCCTTACCGACCTAACTCACTAGGCTTATCGGCGGTAAAACTCGATGCAATTGATACGAAAAACGGTGTGGTCTTACAGGTAAGCGGTGGGGATTTACTCGACCGTACCCCAATTCTCGACATTAAGCCTTACTTGCCTTATGCAGATCATTTAGTGGCGACTTCGGGATATGTACCGTCTATCGAACCTTGGAAAGTTGAATTTACCGCCGAAACCTTACAAAAGCTCGAATTTTATCATTTGACTTGGCCAAAGTTACGGCATTGGTTAAGTCAAATCATCGCGCAAGACCCCCGCCCGGGTTATGACGGACAAAACAGCCGTCCTTTCCGCTTTAAGTTTGCCGAATTTGACATCTCATTTTGCGAACAGGACGGGGTTTTATGGGTCACCGACATTCAACCTTTAAGCGATTCAGAGGGAAAATAGCGTGATTTTCCTTTACAATGCCTCAAATTCCAGGATTGCTTGATCGACAGCCAAACTATCGCCGACTTTAGCTTTGAGATCGCTAATGCGGGCATCAAAGGGAGCGCGCAATACATTTTCCATTTTCATCGCTTCAATAATGGCTAAATCTTGACCCACCTTCACTTCTTGGCCAGGTTCGACTAATAGTTTGACAAGTAAGCCTGGCATGGGAGAGAGCAAAAATTTGGATAAATCAGGGGCCTGTTTGATAGGCATGAGGGCTTGTAATTCAGCGGCTAAGGGCGAGAGTACCAATGCGTTGAGCTGCATTCCCCGATGGTACAGACAGTACATTAGGCTGCGTCTTTCGAGCTGAAAAGTCGCTTCGATGCCGTTAATCGTGACTTGTACGCGAGATTCCCCAAAATTCCAGCGACTAAGCACTTGATAAACTTCGCCGCGATAAAGTACATCATGACCGCCTTCAATGGGGTCAACTTTGACTTTATAGGGTTCACGCCCCACCATGACCACCCAATCTGGACTAATCCGTCGTCCGTGGCCACTCATCTGACCCGCAATGCTGGCTGCTCGATCCATGTAACGACGGTGAATTGCCGCCGCAACGGCGAGAAACCACTCAAAATGCACTGGTGGCAAGTCAGGGTAAGAAAATCCCTCAGGATACTCCTCCTTGATGAAATTCGTGGATAAGCGCCCTTCTAAGAAACGAGGATGGCTGGTAAGAGAGGCAAGGAAAGGAATATTATGGGTAACCCCCTGGATGTAAAAATCATCGAGGGCATCCGCTAATTTAGCCGCTGCCTGGGGACGGTCGTCGCCAAACGCCACCAGCTTCGCGATCATCGGATCGTAAAACATCGAGACTTCGGACCCTTCGTAAACACCAGTATCGACGCGAATTCCATTCACTTCCGCAGGTGTTTGGTAGCGCACCAGACGTCCGATGGACGGGAGAAAGTTGCGGAACGGATCTTCGGCATACACCCGCGCCTCCATAGCCCATCCCTTTAACTGAATATCCTTCTGCTCAAAAGGCAACGATTCCCCCGCCGCCACCCGCAACATCCATTCGACGAGATCGAGTCCTGTAATCATCTCGGTCACGGGATGTTCGACTTGCAGACGGGTGTTCATCTCTAAAAAGTAGAAATTTCGATGCTTATCGACGATAAATTCAACCGTGCCCGCAGACTGATAATCGACCGCTTTTGCCAACGCAACGGCTTGTTCTCCCATCATTTTTCGGGTTTGGGGGTCGAGAAAAGGGCTAGGGGCCTCTTCTAACACTTTTTGATGACGGCGTTGAATCGAACATTCGCGTTCGCCAAGATACAGACAGTTAACTCCATCAGAAAGAATCTGAATCTCAATATGGCGGGGTTCTTCAATATATTTCTCGATGAACACCCGCGCATCGCCAAAGCTCGATTGGGCTTCTGAAGTGGCACGTTCAAAGCCTTCCCGACATTCCGCTTCGTCATATGCCACCCGCATCCCTTTACCGCCCCCCCCGGCCGACGCCTTGAGCATCACCGGATAACCCACTTCTTTAGCGACCAAAACGGCGTGATCGGCATCGCGAATGATGTCCACAAATCCGGGAACGACATTCACTTTTGCCTTTTGCGCCAATTGTTTAGACGCAATTTTATCGCCCATCGCACTAATGGCGCCGATGGGGGGCCCGATGAAGGTGATTTCTTCTGCCGCCAGAAGTTGGGCGAATTGGGCGTTTTCCGATAGAAAGCCGTAACCAGGATGCACTGCCTCTGCACCCGATTGTTTACAGACATCGATGATTTTACGCATCTGCAAGTAGCTCTGTGCTGAAGGCGGTGGCCCAATAAAGTAGGCTTCGTCGGCCATCTGCACATGTAACGCATCGCGGTCTGCTTCTGAGTAGACGGCGACCGTCTTAACCCCCAAGCGACGGGCCGTTTTAATCACGCGACATGCAATTTCGCCGCGATTGGCGATGAGAATTTTCTGAAACATGCGATTGGTTATCCTGTCAATGAGCGTTCTGAAGTTCGGTTAAAGGGGGATGTTGTCGTGTTTGCGCCACGGATTTTCGAGCTTTTTCTCGCGCAACAGCGTCAATGAGCGGCAAATCCGCTGACGGGTATTGCGGGGCATAATCACGTCGTCGATATAACCGCGCTTCGCCGCGACAAAGGGATTTGCAAACTTTTGGCGATATTCTTCGGTACGCGCCGCGATCTTTTCGGGATCACTCGCATCCTGTCGAAAAATAATTTCAACCGCCCCCTTCGGTCCCATAACAGCAATCTCCGCCGTTGGCCAGGCAAAGTTCACATCCCCTCTTAAGTGTTTTGAACTCATCACGTCATAAGCGCCCCCGTAGGCTTTGCGCGTAATCAGGGTCACTTTGGGCACGGTAGCTTCCGCAAACGCGTACAGCAATTTCGCGCCATGCTTGATAATGCCCCCATATTCCTGCGCCGTTCCTGGGAGAAAGCCGGGCACATCGACTAATGTCAGGATCGGAATATTGAAGCAGTCACAGAAACGGACAAAGCGTGCCGCTTTAATTGAAGATTTAATATCGAGACAGCCCGCTAAGACGAGGGGTTGATTTGCCACAATACCCACGGGATGCCCCAAAAATCTCGCAAACCCAATAATCATGTTGCCCGCGTGATGGGGCTGTAATTCAAAAAAATCGCCATCATCGACAACTTTTTGAATCAATTCCTTCATATCGTAGGGTTTATTGGGGTTATTCGGAATTAGCGTATCGAGGGAAATTTCGGCGCGATCTGCGGGATCAGTGGTCGGTCGGAACGGGGGCTTTTCGCGGTTATTATTGGGGAGATAGCTCATAAACCGCCGCAACAGCAGCAGCGCCTCGACATCGTTTTCAAACGCCAAATCTGCGACTCCAGATTTCGTCGAATGGGTTAATGCTCCCCCAAGTTCCTCATGGGTCACTTCCTCGTGGGTGACGGTTTTGACGACCTCTGGCCCCGTCACGAACATATAAGAACTGTCCTTCACCATGAAAATGAAGTCCGTCATGGCGGGCGAATAGACCGCTCCCCCGGCACATGGCCCCATAATCATCGAAATCTGGGGAATGACTCCCGAAGCAAGCACATTCCGCTGAAAGACCTCGGCATAACCGCCCAAACTCGCAACGCCTTCCTGAATCCGTGCACCGCCCGAGTCGTTCAAGCCAATCACGGGAATCCCGGCACGAATCGCGTGATCCATGATTTTACAGATTTTTTCGGCGTGGGCTTCGGATAGCGCGCCACCCAGAACGGTAAAGTCTTGACTAAAAATGAATACAGGACGGCCATTCAGGGTGCCATAGCCCGTCACGACACCATCCCCGGGCACGGTTTGGCGTTCCATGCCGAAGTCGTGACACCGATGTTCGACGAACATGTCCCATTCCTCAAAACTCTGATGATCGAGCAGAAGGTCGATGCGCTCGCGAGCGGTGAGTTTGCCCTTGTCGTGTTGACGGTCGATGCGCGTTTGACCGCCGCCTAGTTTAGCGGCAGCGCGTTTATCGGCGAGTTGCTGGAGAATTTCGTGCATCGCAGTTCTCTGATAACGGGTTGTAAAAGTTAATTAGTGGAGTTTTTGAGCGCGTTCTGATAGAGATCCAGAAGTTGCTGGGCAGCTAAAGGCGGTAATAGATCGCCCGCCAGCACCGCTTGTTCAAGAGGCGGTTGCTGTTGTTTTACGGTGGGATGTTCGGAAAAACTGCGCAACAACAGATCGCGCAACTGTTCGTGAAACCACGCTTGTTGTTGTTGCTGACGCCGTTGGGAAAACGCCCCACTGGCTCGGGTTACCGACTGAAATTGTTGAATTTGTGCCGAAAGTGCCTCAAAACCTTCCCCGGTTAACGCCGAGCCCAGTAATGCCGTGGGCGTCCACCCGGGGGTTGCCGGCGTTTGATAGTGCAGCGCTTGTTGATAGTCGCCTTGGGTAATGCGGGCCCGTGCGCGGTTATCGCCATCGGCCTTGTTGATGAACAGCGCATCGGCTAACTCCATCACTCCCTTTTTCAAACCCTGTAGCTCATCTCCCCCCCCGGGCAACAGCAGGAGTAGAAAGAAATCGACCAGCCCGCGCACCAATCCTTCGCTCTGGCCGACCCCTACCGTTTCGACAATCACGACTTCAAAGCCCGCCGCCTCGCACAGCAATAGCGTTTCACGGGTTCGTTGGGCTACACCGCCCAGGGTTTTGCCCGCTGGCGATGGACGAATGTACGCATTGGGATGCTGACTCAAACGATCCATGCGGGTTTTATCGCCCAAAATGCTGCCGCGATGTAACGGACTCGTCGGATCAATCGCCAGTACAGCAACTTTTTGATTTTGTTCACAAAGATGAATGCCAAAGGCGTCGATAAAGGTCGACTTGCCCACGCCCGGCACCCCCGTTAACCCCAAACGGAAGCTCTTCCCGGTATAGGGTAACAGTGCCGTCAACACGGTATGGGCGAGGTCGCGGTGACGGGGCGATTGACTTTCGACCAACGTAATGGCGCGGGCCAACACGTTGCGATGACCGTTCAATACGCCGTCAACATAAGTCTCAGCGGTGAGCAAGCGTCACGCCCACCGCTTCATCAGGGCCGTCAAAACTTCACAGGCTGCGGCGGGAATGACGGTACCGGGGCCAAAAATCGCCACTGCCCCATTGGCCCGCAGAAAGTCGTAGTCCTGTGCTGGAATGACCCCCCCCGCTATCACGAAAATATCCTCGCGCCCGTAGGCTTTGAGCGCCGAGACGAGTTGCGGTAACAGCGTTTTGTGGCCCGCCGCTAGGGAACTCATGCCAATCAGATGGACATCGTTTTCAACGGCCTGTTTTGCCACTTCTTCAGGGATCTGAAACAGCGCCCCAATATCCACATCGAAGCCCAAATCCGCTAAGGCCGTCGCGATGACCTTCGCTCCCCGATCATGGCCATCCTGTCCCATTTTAGCGATCAGAATACGCGGCCGTCGCCCGTCGTGGTCGGCAAATTGGTCGGCCAATTCGCGGGCTCGCTGAATGTCGGGATGTTGACCAAACTGTTTTGCATACACCCCCGAAACCGTCCGAATCACCGCTTTGTGGCGACCAAATACTTTTTCGAGCGCGTCGGAAATTTCGCCCAAAGTCGCACGGGCACGGGCCGCCTCGACGGCGAGTTCGAGAAGATTGGCCGATCCCGCTGCCCCTTCTGATAGGGCGTTCAAGGTGTCTGTCACCCGTTGCGTATCCCGTTCAGCCTTGAGCTTTTGTAGACGTTCGATTTGCGCGGCCCGCACCGCCGTATTATCCACATCCAGAATCTCTAACGGCGCTTCTTTCTCCAAGCGATATTTGTTGACCCCAATCAACGATTCCTGTCCCGAATCGATTTGGGCCTGCCGTTTGGCCGCGACTTCCTCAATGCGCAACTTCGGTAAACCCGTTTCGAGGGCCTTTGCCATCCCCCCCAAGGCTTCGATTTCCTGAATATGTGACCAGGCCCGTTCGGCGAGATCGGCGGTCAGTTTTTCCACCAGATACGACCCCCCCCACGGATCGACGACCTGACAAATGCCCGTTTCATCTTGCAGATAAAGTTGGGTGTTTCGGGCGATGCGGGCAGAAAAATCCGTCGGCAACGCAATAGCTTCGTCGAGAGCATTTGTGTGGAGTGACTGGGTATGCCCTAGGGTGGCGGCTAAGGCTTCGATACAGGTGCGAGTTACATTATTAAACGGATCTTGTTCCGTTAGGCTCCATCCAGAAGTCTGACAGTGGGTTCGCAACGCTAAGGATTTTTCGTCTAACGGATTGAATTGCTTGACAATTTTTGCCCATAGCAGTCGTCCTGCCCGCATTTTGGCGACTTCCATAAAATAATTCATACCTATACCCCAAAAAAAAGAAAACCTTGAAACAAATTTATCAATCTCCAAACCTGCTGCTATTCCTGCTTTTATATATTCTACTCCATCAGCTAATGTATAAGCGAGCTCAAGGTCTGCCGGAGCTCCGG
>CAZTIH010000119.1:0-7997 GCA_964613675.1 uncultured Candidatus Competibacteraceae bacterium | reverse complement strand
GACCGTCGTTCAGACCAACCGCCCATTGCCGAACGCACTAGCTGTACCGCGCAAATCAGCCCGCAAAACCGTCAAATTCAGGTCATTCGGGCGTAATTCGTCACTTTTTAGGGACGATGGCCAATTGTGGTGACTTAAAGTATTCATCGTCGAGCCGGTATCCAATCCGAAAGCCCCCCCAATGACGCCCGTTTACCAGGATCGGGGCCGAGACATCCCGCATCATCATAAAATGGCCGCCGCCCATATCTCGTCGATAGGTCTGTAACAGGAAATTTTGCCGATTCTGGCCCGCCGCCAGCCCCACACGATCATTGAAAATGCGACGATTTCGACAATTTGCCGCGTTCCACTCCGAATCGTCGCTTTGCGGTTGAGAATACTTGAGGTTGTGGGTAGGTAAATAACCGTTGCGATCCACGGCTGCGCAAAAAGTAATATGTGAGTTTCCCTTGAGAATTTGCTCTTGAATCGGCGTAAAAAGTTCGTCGGTTAGCGAGGTGAACGCTGCTAGAAATTGCTGCGGGTTAGTGTTCGCTATCGGTTGATATTTGTCGGAAAACAGGGCTTCAGTCGTGATCCGCTGCTGTCGCAAAGCCTGTTCGAGAACTTGACCGAGCTGCTGTGCCGTCTGTTGAGCGGCTCGAATGAACGGCGATTCCTGCGTCTCAATGCCCCCTTCTACCGTCAACGCAAATAAGCGTTCCCCTAGCTGTCGCACATGCCCGATGCGTTCGGTTGCACGAAGCAAAATGTTTCGCGAACGATTAACCCCCGTTGAGAGATCTTCCAGCGTTTCTTCAGTCTCACGCGCCTGATCCTTCACCGCTTCTGCCCCTGAAGCCACTTCAGCTGTCCCCTCCTGCAACGATGTGATGACCTCCGCCACCCGTACCACTACCCGTTCGAGGCCCTGCGCTTCCTGTCGTACCTCCAAGCTCCGTTCCGCACTTTGTTTGCCGATTTCTTGCAAGTGATGAATGCGCTTGCCTAGATCGTTCAGCGTGTCGTTAATGCGAGCGGTCGCATCGCGGGTTTGACGCGCCAATAATTTGATTTCCCCCGCCACCACCGCAAAAGAGCGCCCCTGCTCCCCCGCCCGTGCCGCTTCAATGGTCGCGTTGAGGGCCAGAAGATTGGTTTTATTGGCAATCATATCAATGGCTTGCGTGACTTGTCCGACCGCCGACATCGCCACATCCAAGGGAGTGAGCTGTTCTGCAATCGTCTGAACGGAAGCAATCAGCTCGCTAATATCTCGTAAAGCCTGCTCGGCCGTGTCGCGAGAAGCGTCCACCTCGGAACGAATGCCCTCTAAATGATCTTTAGAACGATTTGCTACCTCTGCAATTTCTTCACTTGCAGAACGCATGGCCCCCGCCCTTTCTCGTAGCCCGCGATAGTGTTCGGCTTGAGTCGAAACGCTGCCAGAAACGGTTTCCATATCACCTGCAATGTCAGTAATCGCGATACTCAGGTCTCCCGAACGCCTCGCGACCTGTTGAAATATGGATTGGTAAAGTCGCGTGGCACTTAGCATGATATTCACGGAAGATCGTCCAGTTAGGATTTTTTATTGTAAGCGTGCAGCCTTAACAAATTTCTCAAACGGATGCCCATTCGGAAAAACCATTATTTCAATTGTTTATTTTAGGCGACCTCTAAATGACTGATTTGGTCGATGGTTTCGTTGACCTGTGCAATCCCGGTGAGCTGTTGTTCGCTGGCTTCTGCAATTGAAGCGACGGTATCACTTACTTGTTGTGCAACCGCCACAATCTGGCCTAAAGCTTGACTAGAGGCGCTGACCCACTGACTACCGCTATCCACTTGACTCAAACTCGTCGTGATGATTGCGCGAATCTCCCGCGTAGCTTGCGCAGACTGTTGGGCTAATCCCCCCACTTCCCCCGCGACAACCGCAAAGCCGCGCCCCTGTTCACCCGCCCGCGCCGCTTCGACAGCAGCATTGAGGGCCAATAACTTGGTGCGCAGCGCAATACTGTCGATTGTTGCGGTAATGGCCGTAATTTGGCGACTGGATTGAGTGATGGCAGCCATCGCTTGGGCAGCTTGGTCGAGAACTTTTGACCCTTCCGTCGCACGGGAAAACGCATCACGCGCCATCTGATTGGCGGATTTTGCGTAGTCAGCATTACTTTGCGCCGATTGCGATAGCGTTCTAATGCTCCCCACGGCATCTTCCAACGCCCGTCGGAAGGTGCGATCGACCCACTCTACCAATGTGCCAATGCGATGGCCGTCTTCGTCCCGCACCGGATTAGCGACAATTTCAAACTCGCGCCGCCCCAACTTGACCCGTGCACGATGGGTTCCTTTGAGATTGGCGAGGAGCTTTTTTTGATGGTCGGGGTGTGTGTGAAAACGGTCGATGTTTTGGCCCACCAGATTGCGGGCCTGAAAGCTCCCCAATTGCATGCGCAAATCCGATTCGACTTCGCAAAACGCCCGTAACGCCGCTGGGTTTAGATAACGAATGATGTTCTGCTCGTCGGCAATCATGATGTTGGTGTTCATGTGTTCGAGCACATCCCGTAACACCCCACTGTCGAGTTTAGCCGTGGTGCTGGGGCGCACTTGCTGACGTTGGGCGGCATCCAGCGTCGCGGCGGTGACATGCCCCAGACTATCGTTGCGACAGTCCCATGACTGTTCCTGATCGACGGGGCTGTGATCCCCCAAATCCGTCACGAGTTGGTGCAGCGCTCGAATGCGGGTTTCAAAGCCCTGCCGAATCATTGTCAAGCCTACAACGCCGACCAGTGCACCAAGACTTTGGATCACAAATAATCTCTCAATAGACGCCTGGTTCAACATGACGAGCGTCAGAATCAGTAAAAAAGGCACGACAAAAGTGGTCGCCAGCAAGGTGAATTGTTGGTCAAGCGGTAGGGCGCGCATGGGGAGAACCTCAGTAAATTAATAAACTAGCGTGTGATGTGAAATTACTATCGGCCATAGCAGTACCCCCTTAATTTCGCCACTGTTCTCTAGGAACGCACCAAAAGATCGTTCCACGACTAGGCCGCGAGTTGCTGGGCTTCAATCAGCATCACAGTTGCATCATTTTGACGCCGCCGCGCAACCCCAGAACACAGCGAGGATTGCAGCGAAACATCATCGTAAGAAATGAGTGTTTCAACGCCCAATACATCATCTACCGCAACCGCCTGTTTTCCTCCAATCAGCACCACCGCAATCTCTCGACGGCTTTTGGCATATGCTTCCTTTGCACGATCAAATAGCTTGACCATTTGTTGCAGATCGCCATGTTCGGTGTCGTGCATGATTTGACGGGCGTCTTCCAAGTTACGTTTCTCCATCAACTTCTGAACTTCGGCGGCGATGCTGTGAATCCGTTTATGGGGGGCATCGAAGGCTTTAAGAATCTGATTAAGCGCCCAGTCGTCCGTCTTGAATTGGTCGTACCACTTGCCGAAGGCACATAAATGCGGGTCGATGGCGCCAGTAAAGGGTTCGCCGGTCTCGACCGACCGCCGCAAATTTTCAATCCAATTCACGTGGTCATCGCGGCGCTGATCCATCAAGTGCGCAAAATCAGCGATGTCCTCGGCCATAGACGGCATCCCCAACGTGCGACGCAAATCGCGAAGGGTAACGGCTTGTCCGCGCAACGAGAAAATTCCGCGAATGTGGGGCGGTTGGTGCGGTAAAGGCGTCACAGGGCCGGGCGTTACCAGGGTATGAACACTGGCGACGGGGGTAGCAAATAATTCGTCACGGAGGCGGACCACTAACCAAAGTTCTTCTTGGAGATGAGAAGTCATAGCGTTATTTCCTTAAATTGGGGGGCCGTACCGCGTCACCAGGGACTGATTACACGGTGTCGATAACGGAAAAAAGCTTACTGTGGGGCGACGACCGAAAATGTGACGGCTAAAGATTCTCCATCAAAGGTTTGTGCTGGGGCTTCAACATTTTCAGGAATCAATGCCGTCGCCAAAATTTCGCCGCAAATTTCTGCCTGAAACCGCGTCATCGCCTGTTGCACCGCTTGACTGGCCTCATAACGCACCACAATGCGGTCGGCGATGTGCAAATCCTGTTCTTTTCGCAACTGCTGAATTCGCCGTACGACCTCCCGTGCCAATCCTTCTAATCGTAGGTCGTCGGTCAGGGCCGTCTGCAATGCCGCTACACACCCGTTCGCTTCCGCCACCTCAAAGCCTTGCGCACCACTTTGTTGTACGACGACCTGGGCCGCCGTTAACTGCACGGTTTGCTGTGCATCTAGCGTTAGTTCAATAGTTTGTTGATTCAATAACGCTTTTCCCCACTGGGCCGCCTGTTCGGGGGAAGCGTTGACCAGCGCTTGACGGACGGCGGGGAAAATCGTGCGCAACTCGCGTCCCAAGGTATCGACGGGCTTTAAGCGATATTCAACGAGGGCAGAATTGCGTTCCAATCGCGTGATTTGCTTGACATTTAGCTCATCGGCCATCAGATCGGCGTAGCGCGTAATCACCGTTTCATCGCTATTTGACGGCACCGCGAATCGGGCCAACGCCAGGGGTTGACGCACCTTGATGCCCGCTTGATTACGGGCAGCGTGACCCAGTTGAACTAAGGTCGCGACCAGATTCATCTCTTCGACGAGGGTTTGGTGGATTAGGGTTTCATCCGCTTGGGGCCAATCGCATAAATGCACGCTCGTCGGGGCCGTTTTCACGACCTTCGCCACTAAATCTTGGTGAAGCTGTTCGGCTAAGAAAGGCATGGCAGGGGCGAGGAGTTTAGAAAGCGTCGTTAAACAGGTATAGAGCGTTTGGTAAGCAGCGGTTTTATCGACATTAAACGCGGGTTGCCAGAACCGCCGCCGCGACCGTCGCAAGTACCAGTTACTCAATTTTTCGACAAATACTTCAATGGGTTTAGTGGCGTTGGGGGCATCGTACTGTTCGTAAGCCCGCGTCACCGTCGCAATGAGGAGCTGTAATTCGCTCAACATCCAACGATCCAGGAGATCTCGTTCATCGAGGGGCACTGTCGGCATCTCCAAATGAAAGCCATCGAGTTCTGCATAGGTCGTAAAGAAGCTGTGGACATTCCAAAGCGTCAGATAAAAGCTCCGCACCCCATCGCCGACGAGTTCCACCGAAAACCGACGCGGTTCCCCTGGACTCGCCGCCGTGTACATATACCAACGAAACGCATCCGCGCCGTACTTATTCAGCACATCCCACGGTGCAACAAAGGTTTCGGGACGGCTCTTGGACATCTTGCGACCCTGCGAATCGAGAATGTGGCCCAAGCAGATCACATTTTTGTAGCTCAATTCGTCGCGAAGGAGGGTCGAAATCGCGTGAAGGCTGTAGAACCATCCACGGGTTTGATCGACCGCTTCACAGATGTAATCGGCGGGAAATTGTTTCTCGAACTGCTCGCGGTTGTGAAATGGATAGCCCCATTGGGCATACGGCATCGCACCCGAATCAAACCAAACGTCGATCACTTCGGGGACACGGCGCATTGTGCCGCGTTTGCCGTCGATTTCGACTTCCCACGTGATTTCATCCACGTACGGACGGTGGAGATCGAGATCGGAAAGGTCGCGACCACAAAGTTCGCTGAGTTCGGCTCGATTCTGCACACACACCCGATAGTCGATTTCCGGGTTGTCGCAGACCCAAATCGGTAAGGGCGTGCCCCAGTAGCGGTTACGGCCAATCGCCCAGTCCTTGACCTCTTCGAGCCACTTGCCAAATCGCCCGGTTCGCACATGATCGGGTACCCAATTGATCTGCTGATTTAATTCGACGAGGCGGTCGCGAAAAGCAGACGCTCTCAGATACCAAGTTGTTCGGGCGAGGTACATCAATGGCCCACCATCCCGCCAGCAATGGGGGTAACTGTGGCGATACTGACCCGCGTGGTACATCAACCCCCGTTCCTTCAGATGTCTGATAATGATTTTGTCGGCGGCCTTAAAGTCCATTCCCGCGACGAGCTTAACCGCGTCGATAAATTTACCCTGTTCGTCAACCGTCATCAGTATCGGCAACCCATGTTGGCGACCGGTCTCCAAGTCGTCGGCCCCAAAGGCGGGGGCCATGTGGACGATCCCGGTGCCGTCGCTGGTCGAAACGAAGTCTCCCGCCACCACAAACCAACCGTCTTTATCCGTGGGCAGGTCGTCGAAGAGCCGCACATAACGCATTCCCAAGAGATCGCGACCGATCAGCGTTTGCGTGACGGTGTAACCGCCCCCCGTTCCCACGCGACTCAACACCGCTGAGTCCAGCAACGCCGCCGCGACATAAAGCCGTTCAGTCGGGGCATCGGCGGTCTGTTTGCCCTCTACCAGAACATATTCGATGTCTGCACCGACGGCGAGCGCGACATTGGCGGGTAAAGTCCACGGGGTCGTCGTCCACACGAGGAACGCCGTATTTTCTTGATCTTTAACGGGAAATCGAACGAATACACTGGGATCGTCCACCTCTTTGTAGCCCAACGACACTTCGTGACTAGAATAGGGCGTACCCGAACGAGGCGAATAGGGAACAATTTTGTAGTCCTGATAGAGTAGTCCGCGATCAAAGAACTGGCGCAAAATCCACCAAACGCTCTCGATGTACTCGTTCTGATAGGTGACGTAGGGCGCTTTCAGATCGACCCAATAGGCGATGCGCTCGGTGAGTTCCTCCCATTCCTGGATGTACTTAAACACGCTCTCCCGACATTTTTGGTTAAACGCCGCCACGCCATACGCTTCGATTTGTGGTTTAGCTGTGAGGCCCAGTTGCTTCTCGACCTCCATTTCGACGGGCAGGCCGTGAGTGTCCCAACCGCCCTTCCGCAACACATAACAGCCCGTCATTGCGCGATAGCGCGGGAACATGTCTTTGAACGCACGCGAAATCACGTGGTGGCTACCGGGACGACCATTAGCAGTCGGGGGGCCTTCGTAGAACACGAAAGTCGGTCCGGTGGCACGTTGTTGCATTGAGCGTTCAAAGATCTGTTGATCGCGCCAGAATTGCAGAACGCGCTGTTCGAGTTGGGGAATGTCGAGTTGGGGTTTAACGGCAGTGAACATAGAATTTTCCGATTAATGCAGAACAGATTGTGAACAGAATACAGGGGCGATTTTCGCGTAATACTTCTTGAGCGCTACACCATGCACTTTTACGGTCGATTTTTCCCACCATCCTACGTGCTCAGGATCGTCCGTATAAATTGGCCGATCTCAAATGGGTGGTGCCTTCATTGAAAATCATCAAATGGGTCATAGATCTCCCGCAATTTGTGAATTAGTTCGCAGCGGGAATTGATGCGTTGGCATAAATTTAACGGGATTTGACATGTCACCTGGCAAATAAAGCGACCCGAATTTTCCAACGCACGAGGCACCAATAAATTTCCAATTAAAGCGGTTGAAGGCACAAAGCGGCCTGTGGATTTTGCTGTATTTATTGATGGTGACCCCGCTTTGGGCCAATGCGATTGAGGTCACGAGCGACGGTGACAGTGGTACGGGTTCGTTGCGCCAGGCCATCACCGAGGCTCAGGCAGGTGACACAATTACCTTTGCGCCTGGCGTCGAAACGATCACCCTGACAAACGGCGAGATCGAGATCTCCGAAGATTTGACGATAGAGGGCGGCGGTTTAGTGACGATCAGCGGGAATAACAGCTCGCGGATTTTCAACATCACTAGCGGCACGGTTATCCTCGACGGCCTCACGCTGCAAAATGGGACGGTAAGTGGAAGCGGCACGTCCGGCAGCGGCGGCGCGATTCGCAACTTAGGCATACTGACGGTGACGAACAGCACTTTCTCCAACAACTCGGTCACAGCTTTAGCTTTCGGCGACGCGATTTTCAACAACTCGAATGCAACACTGACAGTGATGAACAGCACCCTCTCGGGCAATTCGGCCAAAGACGGCGGTGCGATTAACAACGCGGGCACGCTAACAGTGACGAACAGCACCCTCTCGGGCAATTCGGCC
>CAZTIH010000118.1:1092-8122 GCA_964613675.1 uncultured Candidatus Competibacteraceae bacterium | reverse complement strand
AATCCCATGCAAGTCGTTTGGGTTTGCACGCCCAGTTTCTTCAGCAGCGCCGAAAAACGGGGGTAATTTTGTTCGTTGTACACGATAAATCCGGTGTCGATGGCGTGGTATTCGCCTTCGTAGAACACTTCGACGGTGTGGGTGTGGCCACCGATGTAGTCGTCGGCCTCGAAAAGGGTGATTTCATGGTGATGTTGCAGCAGCCAAGCGGCAGTTAATCCCGCAATGCCTGTACCTATGATCGCAATACGCATACCCGTTCCTGTTTCGGACGATGAGTCAAATGATTTCCCTGTGACTCATGGGGATGTTGAAAAAATCCCGACAGTTACAAGTTTCGTATAGCTATTGTGTAAGGTTGTGTCGATGTTTAGAGAGCGCGTTTGAATTAACGCTCGTGTATCAGTGTATCACTTGGAGTAAAAAGGAAAGCAACCGCTTGCTAAGTGGCGAGGAAACTTAGACTAATATGTCCCCTCTTCATTATTGGTCACGAGTTTAGGATTTCTTGATGCAACGACCGCCTTCTTCGGTACTTGAGCGACGCGTATTGTGGGTGATTGGGCTGATTTGCGCGGCGCTAGGAGTATTAAATGTGACGAGTCAGTGGATGCTGTATCGTCATAACTCACAAACTGAATTGAAGGCGCTGTTTACGAGTGTAGCGCACAGTCATGTCCCCTCCATCACCGAATCGTCCTGGAACTTCGATCGCCATCAAGTCGAATTGCAGATGAACGGCCTCGTTAAACTGACTTATGTGGCCCATGTGAAGATTATCTTTGGAGAAGACAACCATTTTGAGGTAGGTCAGCCCATCGAAGCGGGGCTCGTCCAGGAATTTCCCTTGATTAAACGCCTGGGCAATCGAGACATTATGGTCGGTACTTTGTGGGTTACCGCCGATACCCAAGCCGTTTGTTACCGCATTCTTATGCGCCTGCTGTTGATGTCGGTGTTGCAATTGGGGCAGGTTCTATTACTGGTGGGGACGTTGTGGTGGCTGATGCGACGTATGGTGTTGCAGCCCATCCAGTTAATCGCCAATTTCGCACGGCAGATGCCCCAAGATCAGGTGCCTCCTTTGGTGGTGAAGTCGCAAGGCCGCGATGAGATTTCCACCCTCGTCGATGATCTCAACCACACTTATCTCGTCTTGGTGGCGTCCCGTGAGCACGAACGACGCTATCGTCACCGTCTCGAACAAGCCGTCGAACAGCGTACCCAAGAGCTCGCTTGGAGCACCGAACGTCTGGAGCTGTGTTTAGAGGCCGGGCGATTGGCGACCTGGGATTGGGATATTGAAACCAGCCAAAATTCTGTAGATGAACGCTGGACCGCCATGTTGGGCTACGAACCGTGGCAATACGAAGGCAATTTCGATCAGTTTTTTCAGTGGGTTCATCCCCAGGATCGCGCTGGGTTAAGTGAAGCCATTGCGGCACATCTCCAACGCAGTACGCCGTTTTTTGAATACGACATTCGGATGCAACACCGCTTGGGGCATTACTTATGGATTCATAGCAGTGGGCGAGTGGTGAACCGGCGAGAAGACGGTCAGCCCCTGCGGATGGTCGGCATTCATCAATATATTACTCATCGCAAGGACAGCGAGTCGGCGCTGCAACGCATTGAACGGCAGTCACGCACCTTCGCAGCGATTGTGGACAGTCACGTACTCTTTAGACGGTTCAATTTAGAAGGTGAATTGACCGAGGTCAGCGAGGCATTTTGTCGGCGAAGTGGTTACTCGCGGTTGGCGCTGATAGGACAGACTTGGCGAGCGATTTTAACCGATGACATCGGCGAAGCCCCGTGGACGCAGTTGACGACACAGGCGTTTTGGGAGGGAGATTTGCGTTATCGCCATCGTGAGGGCGAGGTTTTTTGGTTACATGTGACTATTACCACCGTCCGTGAAGAGAACAAAATCACGGGGTATACCGAGATTGGTCACGACATCACCGATCGGTTGGCGCTTAAAAAGTTATCAATTACCGACGATTTGACGGGTTTATTTAATCGTCGCCACTTTAATTACTGCTACAAACTTTGGTGCGACGGCCCCAACGGCTTGTTGTTGTTATTGGCAGACATCGACTTCTTCAAGCAGTACAACGATCACTACGGTCATCACGCCGGAGATCAGGCTTTACAGCAAGTGGCGCGTATGTTCCAACAGTTGGTTGAGAATTATCAGACCTCTGAAGCGGTGGGTGCCGCGTTTCGGATTGGCGGCGAGGAGTTTGCCGTATTGCTGTGTACGGATCATCCCGAAGTCGGCGAACAGTTAGCAGAACGGCTTCGTCAACAGCTCACTGAGCGTCCTATTGTCCACAATCATAGTCGGCATCAGGTGCTAACGCTGTCTATGGGTTTGCATTGGCAGTTCGGTCACGAGCGAGTTTCGCTTGAAGTTGCCTATCAACTCGCCGACGACGCTTTGTATAGAGCGAAAAATGCGGGGCGCAACAATTTTATTTGGGCTAACCGTAAATCTGACGAGGTAACCAAGTTGCTAACTGTGGAAATGCCGCCAATAACCCTAATCCCACCCACTGCAATGCAATAAATGGAATGACGCCTCGATAAATTTCCCAGGTTGAGATGGATTCAGGGGCTACACCGCGCAAGTAAAACAAGGCAAATCCAAAGGGCGGCGTGAGGAAGCTCGTCTGTAAATTGACCGCAATCATGATGCCGAGCCACACCGGGTCAAATCCCATCATCAGCAGGACGGGTGCAATAATCGGAACGATGATGAAAATAATTTCGACAAAATCCAGTACAAATCCCAATAAAAACATCGCGATCATCACGATCAATAACGCGCCAAAGGGGCCGCCGGGAAGGTGACTTAAATAACGATGTAACGCCTCATCGCCGCCTAATCCCCGAAAGACCAGCGCAAACACCGATGCCGTCAGCAAGATGAAGAACACCATGGCGGTAATTTCCGTGGTACTGCGCAACCCTTCCCGCAAATTAACGTTATTTAGTTGCCCGCGAAGCAGCGCCAAAATCAGGGTACCGACCGCCCCCACTGACGCCGCTTCGGTAGGCGTTGCAATGCCCATCAGAATCGACCCCAACACCGCTATCATCAGAAACATCGGCGGGATCAGCACGGCAACTATCCGTATTCCCAACTGGGCCATTGAGTAGTTTTGGCGTTCGCTCCAGGAGATCGCGGGGCAACTTTTGGGAAAGAAAATCGCGAGACCGATTAAATAACTGATGTACAGCCCCACCAGCAGTAACCCCGGGATCAGTGCCCCAGCAAAGAGATCGCCGACGGACACCGATTCAGGGGCAAAAATGCCTTGTTTGAGCTGAGCTTGTTGGTAAGCCGCTCCTAAAACATCGCCCAGTAACACCAAAATAATGGACGGAGGCACGATTTGCCCCAAAGTGCCAGCCGCACAAATAGCGCCACATGAGAGCGACGGGGAGTAACCGCGTCTTAGCATGGTGGGCAATGACAGAAGGCCCATCGTGACCACTGTTGCGCCCACAATGCCCGTGCTGGCCGCCAATAAAGCCCCAACAATCATCACCGAAATGCCCAAACCGCCCTGTAAAGGGCCAAATAACAGGCTCATGGTGTCGAGGAGATCATCGGCGATTTTGGATTTTTCCAGCATGACCCCCATAAACACGAACAAAGGGACGGCTAGTAAGGTTTCTGAGGTCATAATTCCGTAAGCGCGGTTGGGGAAAGCGGTCAAGAAGGCGTGATCGAAGACCCCAAATTGCATCCCGATTCCCGCAAAAATCAGCGCAATGCCCGCCAATGTTGGGGCAACGGGATACCCCGTCAGTAACACGACGCACAGAATGCCAAACATCGAAAATGCTAAGAATTCACCGCTTATTTCGAGACCCATGCGGCATCTCCTTCGGGTTGAGGGAAATTTCCGCCTAAGGTCAACAGGGCGCGAAGGACTTCGGCAATGCCCTGAAGGATTAGGAGTCCCGGGGCGACGAGCAACATCGTTTTCAGAAGATAAACGAAGGGAAGCCCACCTGTTTCACGGGAACGCTCCCACAGTGACCACGACGTCGCTACGTAGCCCCAACTCATGTGCCACATAAACACGCAAAACGGTAGCAAAAACAATAATGTTCCAATCAAGTTGATGAGGGCTTTCACTTTGGGGGGCGCGGGTCGGTAAAACACATCGACGCGCACGTGGCCATCGCGTTTGAGGGTGTAAGCCAGGGCACCCATGAAGAGAATTGCGTGCGTGTACTGCCCGACTTCTTGCCACAGAGTGGTGGGGAGTTGTAGCCCGTAACGCCGAATCACCACGCCAAACACCGCCACCACGAGAACCAGTACGAGGAGGGAAAGCCCTTGTCCGGTCCATTCGGCGAACTGGTCGAGTCGTTTCAACAGCCGTGAGAAAAAAGAAGTCATGGCAATTATCGGCTCCATAACCGCCAGCTAGGGACGAGTTGTTGAGAATCGCGTTCGCGTCCTCCGTAAGTGGGGAGCGGATTCGTCAGAAAGTAAGCGGGTGCACCCCCAGCAGGCCGAATCTGAATCTCATGCACTTGATTTTGAACGCGAAATTCCTCCACCAACCCCCCCAAATAACGGCGTTGTTCCACGGCGCGACTCGGGTTAACGGAGGGTTGTATAGCGAGGGCGCGTTCGTTGAGGTTCTGTAGCGTTTCTGGACTGAGGTTTAAGCGATCCTCATTGGCCAAGGTCTGCATAGACACGCTCAAAAATCCTAAAAATATCAACCACATGGTTTATTGCCTCCAATGAATGGGGTGAGTCGTGAGCGTTAAAACCTTAAAGCGTTCGCCCATTTCGTCGGGTAACAGCAAGGTGCGCATCTGTTGTGCCAAATGAACCTGTTGACGGGCGTCGGCCTGACGAAATGCCGTCTCAAAACGCGGCCCGATTTGCCAATCCATTAAAAAACGGCCCTGATTGACGAATTCTTCAATCACCAATCCTGCTTGTTGGGCAGCGTCCATTACGGCAGAGAAATCGACACTGGTCGTAATGTCCTGTAGGCCCACCGACCAGAAGGGATCGTGGTGAACGCGATGTCGGTAATAACAGCGCAACCAGCCGTCGGAACGCGTCGGGGCATAGTAATGGGGACGAGTTTCACCGTAGTCGATGAGCAGAATAACGGCCTGGTTGACGGCATCTCGCAGGGATTGCAGCCAGGGCGTGAACAACTCACAAAATTCATTGCGATAACCTAGGGGTAGGTGATCGGTTTCAAAGGGCAAATTGGCTTGCGCTCCCAATTGGTATTGCAGAACGCCTTCATGGTGAGTGACTTCAAGCCAACGGGGGCCGTCCTCTGTGATCTGGAACCGACGAATTGGCAACGCATCCAGCACCTCGTTGGCGATGACTAAACCATTGAAATTACTTGGAAATTGATCGAGCCATTGGAGGGGAACGGGCGCGTTGGCGAGGGTATGGTGTTGGCGTTCGCGTAAATCGGCATTGGGTTCGAGGAGGGTGTAATGAGGCGGCAATTCGTGGGTACGAGCCAAATCGTCCAAGAGATCCTTGGCTAACTTGCCACTTCCCGGCCCGATTTCCCAAATCCCCGCATCAGGGGGCAAGTGGGCGCGGCATTGACGAAAGACGGTCGCTAAACACGCACCAAATAAGGAGGACAGTTCGGGTGCTGTAATGAAATCCCCAGTTTCGCCCAGTTTTTGCGCGCCAGCCGCGTAGTAGCCGAGTCCGGGAGCGTAGAGGGCTTGTTCCATGAACCGATCAAAGGGAATTGTGCCGCCTTGCCGATCAATTTCCCGACAAATGTGCTGTTGCAGCGTTTCGCTATGTTGTTGCGCGACGGGGGAAGGTGGAGGAAGTGACAGGGGTGTCATCATGAGAGGATGCCAAAACTTTTAGGATTCATCTTTAGTGACTCAACTTCAAAAAGATTGCTATGCCGTTGATTGGATGGTTATTTCTACTGATATTCTTGGGGATTCACGAGGTGAATGCGGCCCCAACCCATGTTGTGACCGAAGAACGAGCCGCGTTGCGACGGGGGCCGGCTTCGCAACAGCAAATTTTGCAGCGTTTGGCCCGTAATACCCCGGTGTACCTCGATGCAGACAATCCCCCGCGCCAGGGTTTTACTGCGATTCGCTTAGAAGATGGCCGTCGGGGTTGGATATTGACCCGCCATTTAGCCGAAATTCCGCCGCCGCCGTCGCCCCCGCCTGAGCCGACCGCTACGGCTGTCCTTTGCGAAAACCAAGCGGTTGTCGATCAACTTCAACAAGACAACGAACGGTTACGACTTGAGTTGGCAGAATTGCGACGCGCTTCGTTGCAAGTGACGGAATTTATTGAGCGAAACAATGAATTAGAGACCTTGACGGCAGATTTAGAGCGGATCAATCGCGTGCTGCAACAGGAAAAGCAGATGCTACAAGATGATTCACAGTATCGGTGGTTTCTATACGGTGCAGGGGTGCTACTAAGTGGCTGTTTGTTGGGAATTTGGCTACCGAATTTGCAGTTTTCGCGGAGTCGGCGTTGGCGAGAGCTGTAGCGTCACAGCATGGTGTCGTCGTCAATCGGCGTGAGGGTTTTATCCCCAGTAAACTGTGCCCATAACATGTGAATAGGGTGAGGTGAACCGGGGGGAACCAGGTTTGGGGCGATGTCTGCCATTGGTCCCAAGACAAAACCATAGCGCTGGAGGTCTGGATGGGGCAAAGCAAGGGATTCATCCACTAAGTCGCCATATAACAATAAGTCCAAATCCATCGTGCGAGCGCTGAGGCGTTCAGCTATGCGAGTGCGACCACATTCCGTTTCAATCACCCTCAATTTGGCTTTCACCTGTTGAGGAGACCAATCGGTTTCCGCACTGATGACGGCATTCCAGAAATCATCTCCTGACAACCCTACGGGGACGGTTTGATAAATGGTGGAAAGGCGTACCTGCCGAAATTGCGTTCGTATCAAGGCGAGCGCGAGGGCAAAATGACGAGCAGGTTCGACATTGCTGCCAATAGCAATAAAAATGAA
>CAZTIH010000118.1:0-1082 GCA_964613675.1 uncultured Candidatus Competibacteraceae bacterium | reverse complement strand
ATTGTTTATCATTACAGTTATAATTACATTCTTTTTCAAAAATAAATAAAATATAAATATTTTCTCATCACAATCAGAAAAAATGATTGATAGACATTCAATTTAGATAAAAAATGAAAGTCATAAAAAATCGGTGGTGGCTAGTGATGGAAGTCGGATTTCACGCCAAATTGCGACGAAAAAAAACGCCCGCACAGGGCGAGCGTTCTATGGGGTCTCTAATCGCTGTTTAGTGAGCGATCGCGCTACCTGCGCCACGAGGCGTACGGATGTCTTCGACCATCTGCTGAATGTGATCTGGGCAGGGCTTGGTCATTTTGGAGACGATCAACGCGACTACGATGTTGACAATCGCGCCTACCGTACCAATGCCTTCGGGCGAGATGCCAAACAGCCAGTTTGCCGGTACATTGGCGGCCATGGGCGTGATGAAGATCCCTTTGAAGTACAGGATGTAGCAGAAGGTGAACAGCAGACCTGCCAACATCCCGACAATTGCTCCTTCGCGGTTCATGGTTTTGCTAAAAATTCCCAAGAGAATGGTGGGGAATAATGAAGCGCAAGCCAGACCGAAAGCAAAGGCAACGACCTCAGCCACAAAACCTGGGGGGTTTGCGCCAAGATAACCCGCGATTAACACGGCAACCGCCGCAGCGATGCGACCCGCTAAGAGTTCGCCCGCGTCGGAGATGCTGGGCATGATCACGCCTTTCAGAAGATCGTGGGAAATTGCAGACGAAATGACGAGCAATAACCCTGCGGCAGTCGAAAGCGCAGCAGCAACCCCACCAGCGGCAATCAGCGCAATCACCCAGTTGGGGAGTCCTGCAATCTCGGGATTGGCTAACACCATGATGTCGCGGTCAACGGTCAGCTCGTTGCCTTGCCAACCTGCGGCGGCGGCTTTCTCCAAAAACTCTGCATTTCCTGAACGATCGTTGTAGTACTGGATACGACCATCGTTGTTCTTGTCTTCAAACTTCAGAAGACCGGTCTGTTCCCAGCGTGCCATCCAAGCGGGGCGATCTTCTTGGGCTAAGTGAGACTCAGGGGCAAAAATGTCCTGCCCCGCCACAACGCCC
>CAZTIH010000117.1:989-8150 GCA_964613675.1 uncultured Candidatus Competibacteraceae bacterium | reverse complement strand
GAATACCGCGTCGTTGACACGCCGTTGAGCAGTATTCACCTGTTCCCAACAGTCTTTCCACACCCGCCGCCACGAAAACCGTCGGCCACAGGTCACGCAAATTTTTGCACCACTGGGCGGCGATGCGGAAGCGTTTTTACCCATAAATCATTTGTCCGATCTTCACATCTGTAACGCTTCTAGGAACGGCGTGGCGCGACTTTTACGGCAACGGCGCGACAAAATTTTGTCGATCATCGACGATTAACAGGCCAATGAGTGCCCCGTCTTGTTGCGAAATCACCGCTGCCCCGTGCCAATGACGCGAAAATAGCCGTTCGGGAAGCCCCCAACGGTCGTTTAAGTTGCGCAGATTTTCCGCACTCACAAAACGCGGTTCGTCCTCTAACCCAACCACCAAAATATCTTCAGCTTCGGTGATGACTCGTTGCTTGTTCTGGGGCCACGGGGCCGTCGTCACCGGGACATTGAGTAATCCCAAATGGGAAGAGGTGTGGGTCAGGGATTCGAGGGGCTGACGCTGGTTGTCGATGAGTAAGGCAATCGTGGGAGAGAGCGCTTGTTCTGGCGGAACAAACAGGTTCAGCGGCCCCAATAACCCCTGTTCGGTCACAATCACCTGGCCGCTGCGAGACCCGCTAAAGGGCACAAAAAATCGCTCGATCGTCCAGTTGAGTTGCGCATTTAATCGGGGCGGATAGCTGGCTACCGTCGGTTCAGGACGATGGATGGGCAAGGCCGTCACCCAGCGCGTCCATTCTTCTTGGGGTTGGTCCACCAACATGAAGAGGTGGTCGCTTTCCACCCGTTTTCCCGGCGCGGGCGGCACCGCTAAACTCACCCCGCCCCGTAATAACTGTCCCAAAGACCCCAGTTCCCAAGAAATTCCCCCCAAATCCAGTCCCCAAAACAACGCGGGGGTCTTCCAAAAACGGGTGGTGTCTCGAATGAGACTGGCATATTCGGGTTTGACGTAGAGGCGCACCTCCACGGCACTGGCATCTCGATGGAGATCCACCCCAGTCACCGTCCCAATTTCCACCTCGCGGTAAGTCACGGGGGCACCGAAATAAAGTCGTCCCCGCACCGCACTCCGCAAACGTACCTCGGTTCCCCCAGGCGCGATTAATTCGGCCCACGGCGGTTGACTGAGACCGTTGAATTCATTTGCAAATTCACCTTCACCAGGCAACACCCCCATAAAACGGGCCGCCACCAAGGTTTCGAGGCCCATTACGCCGTCGAAGTTGATTTGGGGACGCATAATCCAAAATCGGCTCCCACGGCGGGCGAGATGAACGGCGTCGGCTTGTAAGTGCACTGCAACCGTAATGCTATCGAGTTCAGGGTTCAGTCGAAGGGCCGTCACGCGCCCCACATCAATGCCGCGATAACGCAAGCGATCGCCGACTTTGAGGCCATTTCCCTCCGTGAAACGCACTAAAATCGTGGGGCCAAGCGAGGAAAATTCGTGAACTAAAAAATAGCCCATGCCACTTAACGCCAAGAGCGGCAGTAACCACCAAATTCCCCGATGAGAACGCGATTGAGTGTGGATTTCAGACATGGTTTAAGCAGGCTCTCGTGGCAACAATTGGCCCGCCAGTAAACTGCAAGTCACCATCAACGCAAAGACACCCGTACCAATAAGCGGGGCAAATCCCATCGTGCCCTGGCCCAGTTTAATGAACATGACCACACACCCCACAAAAAACACATCCAACATGCCCCATTTCCCGATCCCCACGGTGAGTTTTTGCAAACGCCCCCGCCAAGGACGCGGTTCCCAAGGGTTCACGCACAGTCCCATAATTAAAACCAATTTCAGCAATGGCAATGCGAGTGAAAACCCCATCAAAATGACCCCCAACCACCAATCAGAACTATCGAGCAGTTCGAGGATGCCCGCTAACAAGCTGCTTTCCCGCACCATGCCAAATTGCTCTATCCGCAACATCGGCAATGCTATCGCCGGCCAAAATAAAATTAATGCGCTTAAGCTCAGACAAAAACTCGGGGTGTGTTCTGGGGTAAGCCGAATCATGGGGATCTCCCTCTACCTTCACATTGTCGGCCCAATGGCCTTAATTCGATGTTTAACGGAGATCCCCCCATGTTGAAAGCATTGCGGGTCGTGCAGTGGAAAAGCTATGCCGATGCCACCCTATTTTTTGACCCCATCACCGTACTCATCGGCGCGAATGCTAGTGGTAAATCCAATTTCCTCGATGCCCTTCGGTGTTTACAACGCCTTGCGTCCGGCATGGATCCCACCGTTGCGTTGGGGGGAGGCGAATTTGTCCCGCCCCTTCGCGGCGGACTTTTGTGGTCGAGCTTGCGGGGACAGGGCGAGATTCTCCTCGAAACCCAGGTGCAACAGGACGATCAGGTGGAGTTGCGTCACCGCATCGCGTTAAGCGTCACGCCAACGATGGCCCGAATCGCTGCCGAAAATCTCACGCTACGTCGTCAGCTCCCCGCCAAACGCGGTAAACCCTCAGTGATGGAACAAACGCTATTTAATGCCGAAGTCATCGGAGAACATCGCCTCAACGTGCTGGTGGAACGAGAACGCCGTCCCCTAATCGCGCAACGCCAACAGTCCGTCGCGGTTCAGCTCAGTCGCCAGGCCCTCCCCGAAACGTTGTTGCAACCCATTCACCAACTCCTCAACACCCTCACCCAATTTTTTGCCCTCGAACCCCACGCCGCCGCCATGCGCTCCTTTTCTCCCCTGGGCGAACGTCTGGCCGCCGATGGTCACAATTTGGCGGGATTTATTGCCGGGATGCCCAAAGACGCACAGGCAGCCCTCACACAGCAGTTGACCGAATTTTTACAACTTCTCCCCGGTCAACCCATTCGGCGCGTGTACGCGGAAGTGGTCGGGCGGTTGGCCAGCGATGCCATGTTGTACTGCGAAGAGGTTTGGCCTGACGACACCGTCACGACGGTCGATGCCCGGGCGATGTCCGATGGAACTCTGCGGTTCTTAGCGATGTTGACCGCGCTGTTGACCCGTCCCGCCGGCAGTTTGTTGGCCCTAGAAGAAGCCGACACGGGATTGCATCCGGCGAGATTGTCATTATTGCTCCAGGCCATCGACCAGTTAGGGGCGCAACGCGGTCTCGATGTGCTGTTGACGACCCACAATCCCGGATTACTCGATGCCTTAGGGGCCGATATGTCGCCATTTATCGTCGTGGCGCATCGTCCCCGAGGGGGGGGCGCGACCCAATTGACCGTGCTCGATGAGGTCAGTCGGCTGCATTCGCTCTTGGAAGAAGTGCCCATCGGACAACTCGTCGGCGCTGGGGCCGTTGAGGCAGCGCTCCAAGAGACCGATCCACCGGTACGCTTGGAAAAATGAAGTGCTAATGATGCGCTTCGTGCCTCAGCATGTCCCACCGCCTCAGCACCTCCTACCCGCTCTGAGACAATAAATTCTGTCGCGCAAACGCCCATGATTCCCGTCAACGCCGTTCCTGATGTCGCTGGTCAACTGCACTGGCCCTCCCCGTTGCCCTTGCCTTATGCGGCGTGGTTATCGCCGACCACACTCACCCCCCAGGCTCAACGCGGTTTCGAGACTTGGCTCGACGACGACGAACACCGTCAGCTCCATCGCTTCGTTCACGCCCAAGATCGAGACAGCTATCGTGCGGCGCATGGGTTAATGCGTTCGCTGGTGGGGGCGGCATTGGGATGTGAACCGTCGGCGTGGTCGCGGAACGCTAACCCCGGACATCGGCCCACCGTCGTCGGTCACCATCTTCACTTCAGCCTCACCCACACGGTCGGCAATGTGGCAGTGATCGTGGATCGAACGCCCTGTGGCATTGACACCGAGTCATTTAGCCGTCCCATCGAGTGGGATTCGATTGCAAAACGGTACTTTCACCCCGAAGAAGTCGCCCAACTCAAGCGGTCTTCGACGCCCCAACGGGACTTTTTCGCGTTGTGGACCTTGAAAGAAGCCTATTGGAAAGCCCGCGGATTGGGGTTAAGTGGCGGGCTAGATCGGGTATGGTTCACCTTGATGCCAGAGATTATCAGTCACTTTCCCCCTGAGGACTCTCAGACTTGGCGGATTGGCCTAGGTGAGCTGCCCTCGGGGTACTGGATGGCGTGGGCGACTCAGGCTTCGGCGTTCCCTGAGGGAAATCCCTAGCGGCTGCCCCCTTAGATTTTCTCGGAACGCCCCATCACTTAAACATGCGACAAACCCCGTCTTTCAGGGCGGAGTTGATGTCAACCCCCCTAATTTTTTGGAGAACAACCCCATGACGACCTTGGATACCTGGCAACCCAAATCTCGACGGGGAAAGTCCCCCAATGACGATCAACAAGCATTACAACAGGCCAAACAGCATGTACGGCAGCGGCAGTACGACCAAGCCCTCGCAATTTACGAATCGTTGTGTGAACGCAAGCTCCCCAAAGCCTTCATCGGCGTGGGCAAGATTTATTTGCGGCAACGGCGTTGGCAACCTGCTCTTCAGGCCTTTGAGACGGCAATTCAACACGCCCCCACCCTTGCCCGCGCTCACGTTGGTTTGGGAGAAACTCAGCGATTCATGGGGGACTTAGCAGCGGCGGAAAAATCATTTCACACCGCGATTTCATTGGCACCGCAACAGGCGTTGAAGTCATGGCAGGGGTTAAGTCGCGTGTATCAGCGGCAACAACAACCCGACGCCACCGTGAATGCCCTGAAAAACGCCCTCGCCCTCAATCCCGGCGCGATGGCCCTTCGACGACAATTGGCGTTGAACCTCATGCGACAACAAAAGCTCGACGAGGCCGCCGAAGTGCTCGACAAGGGCTTGCGTTACGAGCCTCTCGAAGGGGTGATGGTCGCGTTACGGGTGAAGGTGGCGCGGCAACAACAATCGCACGAGGTTGCCGACCGATTGCTCACCGCGACCCTCCAGCAGGTGAATGACTCGAGCGACCCCAAAATCCGTTTGAATCTGGCCCGCGCCCTCGCCCGCATTGGCGAAGTCAGCGCGGTGGACACCTTGTTAGCCCCCCTATTGACGGGTAAGCGTGCCTCTCAAGCCCAATGGATTCGGATCGACGTCCGCCTTCAGGCCCAGGCTGCGAGTGAAGTTCAGGCGATCTGGCAACAGCTCCCTCGCACGGCGCAACAGCGTCCCCAAGGGCAGCGGCGACAGGCAGCGTACTTGCATTTGATGGGACATGCAGACGAGGCCATTGAGGTGTTGATGGCGTGTTTACAGCGCGTGGCGGGGGATTCGTCGTTCACGGATACGCCGACCTTGCGGACACTGGATCGTCGGCTTAAACGCGCTTTGAAGCGGCAGCGGCGTACCCGTCGTTAAGGCGATGGCAAATCATCTCGTTCTCATCGTCTTAGATAGCTGTCGTTTTGATAGCTTGGTAGCGGCGCGACCGCCCAACATAACCCAACTTGGCCCGCTTCAACGGCGATTTAGCTACGCTTCGTGGACGAGTCCTTCCCACTACACCCTGTTTATGGGGTTGCTGCCCCACGACAGCCCCACGGGAGTGTTTGCGTCGGAGGTGTACAAGACCGAGTTTCGTCGGTGGAGCGCACGGCTTGAATTGGAATTGGCGTTTAAGGCGTTTGTCCCGTCGTTTTCGTTGGCGGGGGTGTTGCGAGAACGCGGCTATCGCACGACGGCGCGGGTTTCGCTCCCCGTGCTGAATCCCCACGCAGGGTTCAATCGGTATTTTGATGACTACCGACTGATGCCTCACCACAACGCCTTTGCCGACATGGTGGCAGAACTCGAATTTCCTGCCGATTCCCCGCAGTTTTACTTCTTGAACCTCGGGGAAACACATTATCCCTACGGGCTGCAAGGCACGGATTTACCGCGTATTTCTGGCGTTCACGGCGTATTGCGCGACCTCGATGGCCCGCCGCCGTTGGTGCCTTCAACTTTCTTCCCCGAGGACGAAATGCGACGGCTACACCTGCAACAGATTTACCAAGTCCAACAGGTAGATCACCTCATTGGCGAACTCTTTGCCAAATGTCCGCCCAACACCTGGATCATCGTGACGGCGGATCACGGCGAACTCTTTGGCGAGGGGGGGTATTTTGGTCACGGACCGATTTTCCACGAAAAAGTATTTGAAGTGCCGTTGATTGAGGGGCGAGTGCCGACGGCGGGGTGTGCGCGATGAACCCCGTCTCGTCTCCGATTTTCGTTTTGGCCCCGCCCCGTTCGTTCACATCGCTGTTTTGCAGCTGTTTGGGACAGCATCCTCAGCTTTTGGGACTCCCCGAACTCAACCTATTTATGGCCGAGACGGTGGAAGAATTTTGGTTTGGGGACGCCCCCGAAGATCCCAAATCACCTTTGTTCTGGCCGATGATGCGGCACGGACTTTTACGAACGTTGGCCCAACGCTTGGCCGGGGAACAAACCCTCGCCAGCATCCAGATGGCTTATCGGTGGTTGAAAGTGCGTTCGGATTGGACGACGGGGGAACTGTATCAAGAACTCGTCGAACACTTTCACCCCCTAATTTTGGTGGAGAAAAGCCCGGGATATTTGCGCAAACCGCGCTATCTCGAACGCCTCATCGAAACCTTTCCCACGGCGCGTTTCATCCACTTGCTTCGCCATCCCCGCAACCAAGGGGAATCCGTGTTTAAGGTTCGTGGGGGACGCGCCATGTTGTTGACCCTGGGGTCTCTCGATGTGACGGACGGTGAACCGTTTCCCGATCCGCAATTTTTGTGGCACGACGTTCATCAGCTCATCCTCGATTTTTTGGCCACGCTTCCGCCGTCACAGGCCTATCGCGTCAAGGGAGAAGCGTTTATCGAGCGCCCGGACGACGTATTTCGTGCGCTGGGGACGTGGTTGGGGTTGGACATGGACGCGGCGGCCCTCTCGGCCATGCGACATCCCGAACAATCCCCCTTTTCGACGATCGGGCCGTTTAATGCGCGCTTGGGCAACGACATCAAATTCCTGCTCAATCCTCACTTTACCCCGCGCTCGGTCGTTTTACGTCCCCTAGATGAACCGCTGTCTTGGCGTCCCGATGCCCAACCGTTATCTCCGAATGTCCAAGCCCTCGCAATCTCGCTAGGGTATTGATTTTTATCAATTTTTAGGAGACTGGATTATGTCCTTTTCCGATGTTCCCCGAGGCCGC
>CAZTIH010000117.1:0-979 GCA_964613675.1 uncultured Candidatus Competibacteraceae bacterium | reverse complement strand
ACCGCTCATTCGCCGTTTAGTGACCCTGCTCACCGAACCCGCCGCAGACGCCGTGTTTGTGCCGGGAACGGCCATTCGCGAAGATCGGTTACCGCAATTGCTGACCTTTCTGACCCGTCGCACGCAAAACGCCCCGATGGCCCGTCGTCCCCGTTTACAACGTTTGTTGACCCAGCTCACCGAACCCGTTGAAGGCGCGGCCTTTGTGCACGGAATCAATGTGGAACGTCTCGAACAACTGCTGTCGCGGTTGACTTCGGCGGGCGGTCAACGTCCCCGAGCGGCAAAAGGCACGGGCGGAAATCGGGGTCGCGGCAAGGGGACGAGTGATTCGGCAATTCCCCCTTTAGCGCAACAGGTTCAAGAGATCCAGGCGCAGTTGCAGGAAACGAGACAACAGTTAGCAGCCCTGACCGGAACCCCCCCCTCGACCGCCTCGTCCACCGTTCAGGGATCGGAACCCGCCGAGTCTGCGATTAAAACGCCGTCCACAACCCAAAAGCTCGCAGGGGAAAAGTCCACAGGGGAGTGGTTCGATGACTTTATCTAACGAATCTCGGCGGCTTCGGGCGAAACGACTTCGCGAACGCATTGATTATTTCAACGGCGATGGAGAACGCCCCGATTTGCGCGAATATCTAGCGCATCACCCCGAGTTAGAAGCATTTTTACAGGAATGGCGACGCCCGTTATTGCGGTTGCTGGCTCGGAGCGCGGAAGAGGGGGGGCGGGCGAAGGATGTGTTTTGGGCACTCGACGCGGGGTTAGATCGGTTGCAGGGTGAAGAAACCCTTCACAGTAGTTCCCCTGAAGAACTCGCCCAGTATCGTCGCCAACTGCTCAATCGGGTGGAATGGCTTGAAGCGGCCCTGGAGAGTTTGTTGGGGGAATTGGAGCGTCTTGATGAAAGTGTCGAGGCGAAACCGCCTTTGAAGACCGAAGCGCCGTTTCATTCGCCTTCATAGCGTGGGGTCAACTG
>CAZTIH010000116.1:0-8191 GCA_964613675.1 uncultured Candidatus Competibacteraceae bacterium | reverse complement strand
ACCCTGCTCCAACAGCAGGTAATGCTGACAAGGTGCCCCGATCGGAAAGGCCAGCTGGCCTGCTTGCAATGGCACACGACCCGCCGACGCCAATACCCCTCGCCATGTGGATTCTTCCGGTTTTTCATCGCCGTTCATCGAGATAACCCCATGAATTTACACAGTAAAATTTTAGCACTTTGGGTCATGCCGTGGCTGCTCGGGGGATTTGTCGTCGGATTATGGAGTAGCCAAAACCTCTATTCGTTGCAGCTTCAAACCCTCGACCATTATCTCACCCACCTAGCGATGGACTGTCGCCTCGACAACAACGCTTGTCTGCCCCTCAGCGACACCCAGTTCTACACCAATGCGTGTTTACTGCGGCGCGACGAGTTAATGACATTATTTAATGGCGAACCCTCTCAAGGCACGATTCAAACCCGTCAACAAACCGTGCGATTCACCCGTATCCATCGAGAGGGGTTAACCAAAATCGCTTGTCACGACCTTGATCGCCTCACCCAGGTCATCGCCCACCAACGCCATTTAATTTGGGCGGTGTCGTTGGTGATGGCGCTACTCGTGTTTTTTGGGGGCCACCTTTGGCTGAACTACCACTTTGATGAACGCCTTAAACGGCTGCGTCAAATGCTCAGTCGCTTGCAGCATTACCGTCCCACTACAGCCCTGAAATTTACTGGACGAGATGAACTTGCTCAACTGGCCCGCGCCTTGGATCAAGTCGCCCTGCGCGTGACGGGGGCGCACGAACGGGAGTTGCGATTACGACGGGCGTTGAGTCGTTCGCGGCGGCGATACCATGATTTGTACCACCAAGCGCCCGACGCCTTCCTCAATCTGGACATCGAAAATAGTGCGATTGGGAGCAACAACGAAACGCTGACTAAATTGCTCAACCTTCCCCGACGCGAGCTGGTGGGCCGCCTCTTTACGGAGTGGTTATTGCCCACGAGCAGTCTCGTGTTGGCGAATGCGCTCCAACATTGCGAACAGCATCACAGCATCACAGGGGTGGAGATTTGGTTGCGAGATGGCCAAGGACAACTGCGGATCTTCAGCCTGAACGCGACCGGACCGGTCAAACAACGAGGCCGTCGATACTGTCGGGCAACCCTGCGCGACATCACTATCCGCAAGCAAATGGAAGAAAGACTGTTATTGCGGGAACGCTGTTTAGAGGCTGCCAATAACGGCGTTGTCATTGCCGATCACCGTTTACCCGATGATCCGATGATCTATTGCAACCAAGCGTTTGAGCAGATGACTGGGTATTCGCGCCACGAGGTGATTGGCCGAAACTGTCGTTTTTTGCAGGTGGCGGATCCGTTCAACGACAATGCGCGACATATCATTCGAGAAACGCTGCGACGCGGTGAAAGCTGTCGCGTCCTTCTGATCAACGAGCGGCGTAACGGGGACCGATTTTGGAACGAATTAGCGCTCTCGCCGGTGACGGACAACGACGTCATCACCCATTACATCGGCATCCAAACCGACATGACCCACGCAAAAGCCGCCGAACAGGCATTGCAAACCGCCCGCGACCGCTGGCAACGGTATGTACAAGTCGCTCAAGTGGCGCTGTTGGTGCTTGACCGCGAAGGCCAGATTCAATTTGCCAATGATTGGGCGTATCGCTTGTTGCAGTACGACAAAAACACGCTTTTGGGGAAAGATTGGTTCACTCAATGTATCCCCGAACCCCAACGCGCCCGCGTCATGAATCGGTTTCAAGCCCTGTTGAAGGGGGCGTTACAGGAACCCGATTACTTTGAGAATCTGGTCGTTACGCGCTCGGGAGAACAGCGCCTAATTGCATGGCGGAACGCGCTGTTGCGAGACGACCAAGGCCATATCAACGGCATTTTGAGTTCGGGGGAGGATGTGACCGAACGACGTCGCATTGAAGAGCAACTGCGTCAACGCGAAGAAGAATGGCATCTCACCTTTCAATACGCCCCATTGGGCATGGCGGTGGTCGATCTGCGGGGGTACTGGCTACGGGTGAACCATGCGTTTTGTACCTCGTTGGGCTACAGCGAAGGGGAAATGCGGCGATTGCATTTTAACGACGTGACCGATGAAGCCGATCGCGGTGACAGTGCAACCTTATTTGCCCGTCTGGTGAGTGGGGAAATTAAGGCCTATCAGCAACACAAGCGGTATCGCCATCGGAACGGTTCGGTGGTACATGCGATGTTGCGCGCGGGCCTCGTCCACGATGCGGCGGGCGCTCCGGCAATGGTGGTGAGTTTGATGGAAGACCGTACCGCCCAAATCAAGGCCGAAGCCGAAGCGGCGGCCCATCGAGAACGCCTCGCCCACATGACCCGCATTCATACGATGGGCGAGATGGCGTCGGGCATTGCTCACGAAACCAGTCAGCCGTTAACCGCCATCAATACCTATGCGCAAGCGTGTCGTCGCCTAATTGCCAGTGGGCAATTTCAAGTCGATGAACTGCTGGAGGTCCTCGACAAAATTAGTTTACAGGCCCAGCGCGCCGGCACGGTCATTCAGCGACTGCGTGGCTTTGGCCGACGGGGAAATGGCGGATTTGAGCGGCGTAACTTAAATGCGTTGGCCAAAGAAGCCGTTAATTTATTTTTGACAGGGGGGGAACGCTTTACGGTCAAGATTCACTATTCGCCCACCCCGTTGGCGGTTCGGGTGGATCCCATCCAGTTACAACAGGTCATTCTCAACTTTCTGCGCAATGCGACCGAAGCAGCGTCCCAAACGGGAAAATCTCAAGGGGAAATTGAAATTGGGATTGGCATGGAGGGTCAACGGGCCCGATTAACGGTTCGAGATCAAGGCCCTGGCTTACCCGATGGGGGATTAGCAGCACTGCTCGAACCTTTCTTCACGACTAAAGGCAATGGGATGGGATTGGGATTGCCCATTAGCCGTTCGATTATCGAGGCGCATCAAGGACAGTTAGGGGCATTTAATCATGAGGAAGGGGGGGCGGTTTTTTTCTTCACCTTGCCCTTAGCCCAGCCCCACGAACCCGAGGGCACTGCTGCACAGAGTTTACGCAGCCATTCGGTCATCCGCTTAAGTGGGGAGACTCATTGATCAAATACGGAGAGAGTGGGATTCGAACCCACGGAAGGCTCGCACCTTCGCCGGTTTTCAAGACCGGTGCCTTAAACCCCTCGACCATCTCTCCTCAAAACAAGGTCGCGCAACTTAACCGACTCACCTCCAAGACGCTAGAGGTAATCCCTTAATTGCGCTTGATTGGCGGAAGGGATAACAACTTCGAGAGGGCCTCTCGTGCGTCGCCAACCAAACCGATGTCTGCAATTTGGAAAATCGGGGCGTCGGGATCGCTGTTAATCGCCGCAATCACCTTGCTGTCCTTGATGCCGGCTAAATGTTGGATGGCGCCCGAAATCCCAACGGCTAAGTAAAAGTCTGGCCCAATCACCTTCCCCGTCTGTCCGATTTGCCAATCGTTGGGGGCTAACCCCGTGTCCACGGCGGCCCGAGTCGCACCCACCGCCGCCGTCCAGTGATCGGCCAACTGCTGTAGCAACTCGAATCCCATTTCATCGCCCAATCCTCGCCCCCCAGCCACTACGACGCGAGCGGTCTGGAGATCGGGTCGTTCGGTGGAACGGGTTTGCTGTGACACCAAGCGCGTTTGGTTCACGGGCGCTGTGGGCGGTAAGGACTGAATGTCACACGCGGATTGCAAGCCCGTCGGGGCAAACACCGTAGGTCTTACGGTTAACGCCCGTTTTCCCGTCACCTTCACCGTCGCCACCAAGTTTCCCGCGTAAATCGGTCGATCAAACGTGTAGGGGTCGTGAATCTGGAGCACTTCCGAAACCATGGTGTAATCGAGCGTCGCTGCCAGTCGGGGCAACAGATTTTTCCCCGTTGTACTGCTACTCATCACGATGACGTCGTAATCGACCGCCACGCCTTTCCATAATGGAATCAGTTCCTCAACGCGGTTCGCTTCGTAATGGGGGGCCTCCGCAGTCAATACCTGTGTGACTCCCGCAAGTTGGGACGCATCTTGGGCCATCTCCGCCGTATGCGCCCCCGCGATGCCAACCGTAATGTGTTCGCCGAGCTGTCGTGCGGCCGTCACCACCCGCGCCAACTGGGGCGACAATAGGTTGGCTTGTCCCTCGGCAAGGATCAAAATCTTCATGGCAACAGCTCCTGTTGGCGTAAATGGTCGATGAAGGCATCGAGATCCGTCACTTTGACCCCTGCCTGACGACGCGGTGGCTCTTTCACCGCCAACACTTCCAAACGTTGACGCAATTCAACGCCCAATTCTGCGGGCGTCAGGGTTTCGAGAGGCTTACGTTTGGCCTGCATGAGGGCCGGTAACCGCACATAACGCGGCGTATTAAGGCGCAAATCCGTGGTCACCACCGCAGGCAACGCCATGGCCAGGGTTTCCAGTCCCCCATCTACTTCCCGCGTCACTTCAAGTCCTTCGGGCGTGACGGCGAGGGTCGAAGCAAAGGTCGCTTGGGGCCAATCCAACAGGGCGGCCGTCATCTGCCCCGTCTCATTGGCATCGTCGTCGATGGCCTGCTTTCCCAACAAAACCAAATCCGTTGGCTCCCGCAAGGCCAACGCCCGCAGGATTTCAGCGACGGTCATGGGTTCAATGGGGATTGAGTCATCCGTGACCACCTGAATCGCCCGCTGCGCCCCCATCGCTAGGGCCTGTCGCAAGATGTCGTGGACGGCGTTGCTACCTATTGCGACTACCCGTACCGACTGCGCGTGACCCGCCTCTACCAACTGAAGCGCGGCTTCGACGGCGATTTCATCAAACGGGTTCATCGAGTGCTTCAGCGATTGGGTATCGACGGCACGCCCATTTGCATGGGGACGCACACGAACCGTGTAATCCACCACGCGCTTGGTAAAAACCAGAATATTCATTATTTATCCCCGTAAAAACGCATAAAGCACGGTTTTGAGAACCGCTCAGTGTAAAGCGATTAATAAGTGATTCGCTATTTGTCGGGCAAAAATAGTCCTAAAACACTGCAATTAAATTGCTTAAAAAACTTAGAAAAAGTTCGCAATCTCGCCTAAAAAGCGTATATTTTTAAGCGTTAATTAAGAAAATATTTTTAATCAATTCAACAATTTGCTTAATTTCCATTTCGGAATTAGGCCCAATAAATTCTTCTAAAAACTTAGGTGCTGCCATGTGGACTCAACTCAGTATTTTCGCCCTGTTCTTGGGAGGCCTAGTGCTGGGGGGCCTGCTTGGAAGACACTACGGGCGTCGAGATGCCCAAAAACAGTCCGCTTTAACTCTCTCGAACCCCTTATTATTCACCGCACAAACGATAGCCCCCGCACTCACCAGTTTCCCTCGGCTACAATGCCCGCCGAGCTGTGGGCAATACGGGCCGCTGGTCGAGGAATTACAACTTTTGCAGTACCGTCAGCGCCTCTATTGCGAATCGCTCGAACCTTGGCAACAGGCCCTGCGCTCGAGTTTGCAAAACTGGTTAGCCCTAATGCAAAACCCTCAAGCGACCGATTCCCTTGCAGTTCAACAGCAGGCGGGTGGCTTATTGGCACTGGTCGAGGAGCTTCAACAGCAACTCCATAATCTATCCAATCAGCATCAGGAAAGCGTGTTTGAGTGGTCAACGCTTGTCCATCAAACACAGCAATTATTCACGCCTCACGGGGCACAAATGGGTGTTTCGATTTGGACGACCGGGAGCGAAAGCGAATTGCCGCTATTTCACGGTGACAATAGACAAATCCAGGGACTGTTAATGGGCATCCTTCAACAAGGACTAACGGTTGCAGAATCGGTACTCATCATCGACACCTGTATCACGCAAAAAACCGCCGACCGCATCTGGTTACAAGTACAGATCAGTGCGGATGGGACGGCCCGGTGGCCCAGTTGGTCGTTGGGGTTACTAGAACGGCTCGCCCGTTTAGGGGGACGTCATCACGATGGTTCCCAGATTATTGCCAATAAATTGCTGCACAGCCGCCGTTTTTTAGTACCCCTAAACTGGCGTCACCATCGCCCCAATGTGGCCCGTTGGTCCTCGACTTTTGCAGGTTACCCGATTGGATTACTGGCACCGCCCATCGTCGCTCAACTATTGGAACGGCAATTCCGTGCTTGGGGCATGATCGTGACGCTCCTGGATCCCCGCAATTTACCGTCGGTTTTACCGCCTTGGTTGGTGGTGGACCGATCCATCGCCCTTCCCTTGCCCATCACGGGACGCCGCTTAGATTTATGTCACATTAATGAGCTGCCCGGCCCAGACATCACACTTTACAAACCCCTGAACCCACAACGGCTACGTCAAGGGTTACTCGACTGTTTGCAATCCAGCACTCCAACGCAACGGCGACATCGAGGCATTGTGGTGGGATTAGATTTTGCCCAGAGCCAACTCTTAGGGGTGTTAGGGGAACAATTGGGCTGGCAACTGACACTGCACGATGGTCATGCCACCCCGTTAGACAGCCGTTTATGGGGACGATTTGAACTCGTCATCGCGACGGAACCCTTCTTCGATACCATCCGCACTCATTACCATGGGCCGCTAATTTTGCTGATCTCACCTATGGCGGCGAGCCTCGGGCGCCATTTTGAAACCGATGCACGAACCGCAAGTTTGACAGGGCCGCTAATATCGGAAAATTTCCAGGTTGCGTTACGTAAGCTCGATCCCGCACCAACAACCCGCTGTCTTTCTTGAATATAGTCGGTCGTTTAACGTGTTCAGTATTTATCGGAACGACCTATGATTTTTCCCACGGCCCGCGAATTCATTTCGGCTTTCCCACCTTTCAACGCGCTCACACCAACCGAACTCGATTTCGTAGCAAGTGCTCTAAAAACGCGAAAATTTGATCCAAACGAGACGATTATTGGGCCTAATCTGCCTGTTACTGCGTTGTTTATCATCGCGGAAGGGTCAGTACAGGAATGTTACGAAGAGGCTGTAATCGCAGCGTATGGGCCACAGGATACTTTTGATGCGCTTGCCCTATTTGATCCGCCGCGCCACACCTTCCGCACCCGTGAAACTTTGCATTGTTATGAATTGCCCGCCGACTGCTTCCATACGCTTTGTCAGCAAAACCTAGCCTTCTACCGTTATTTTTTTCAAACGCTGACTTTACGGTTGAACCATCTAATTGCGCGTCATAACCAGCAGGAGTTGAGCACTTTTATGATGGCGAAGGTGGGAGATGCTTACTACCGCCCCCCCATCTACATCGACGCGGACGCGACCATCTACGAGGCCGTGACACTGATGAAATCCCATAAAATCAGTTCATTGCTCGTTCGCAAGCCCACTTCCGACCAACCGCTTATAGGGATGGTGAGCGATTCGGATATTCGAGAACATGTGATATTGCGCCGCCTTTCGGTCGATACGGCGATTGGAAATATCGGCGTTTACTCGTTGATTGGCCTTCAAAAACAAGATTTTTTGTTTAACGCAAAGACCATGATGACGCGCCACGGGGTAAAGCGATTGGTCGTGTTTGATGGCCAACAGATTGACGGCATTTTGGATCAAATCGACCTTTTTAGTTACTTTTCAGATCATTCTCGTCTAATCGCGGTTCAAGCCGAACGCGCCACGACGCTTGAGGAACTCAAACGGGCCTCTCAAGGGTTGATAACCATGATCCGTGTCTTATCCGCAAGAGGGATTAAAGTTCACTATCTTGCAGAGATGGTGACCGATCTGAATCGCAAAATTTTTCAGAAGCTCTACGACCTGATTGTACCGCCAAAACTCGGTGCCAACGCCTGTTTTATCGTCATGGGAAGTGAAGGACGGGCGGAACAAATTCTGAAAACCGATCAAGACAACGCGATGATTTTACGCGATGGCTACGATCACCCCCGACTTGAAGACATTGCTCTCAAACTCACCGATACACTCGTCAGCTTTGGGTATCCTCGGTGCGAGGGGAACATCATGGTGAGCAACCCGTTTTGGTGCCAATCGTTTCAGAACTTCAAACGCAATATAGATCGTTGGATTGACGATGGAACGGAAGAAGATTTGATGAATTTAGCGATTTTCTACGATGCAACGACGGTCGCGGGGGACGACAATCTATTACGCGCCGCTAAGGCGTTTCTATTCAACCGATTACGCGACCATCCAGGGTTTTACGCCCGTTTTGCGCGACC
>CAZTIH010000115.1:0-8275 GCA_964613675.1 uncultured Candidatus Competibacteraceae bacterium | reverse complement strand
CCTTTATCAACTCACGCAGTTGGGGGGATGTTCGGATTTTTCTTTACCGACCGAGAAATCGTGACAAGTTATCAAGAGGCAGTAAATTGCGACATTGAACGATTTAAGCAGTTTTTTCACGGCATGTTGGAATTAGGCGTTTATTTCGCACCTTCGGCCTTTGAAGCTGGATTTATGTCCTCAGCCCATACCGATCAGGATTTATCAAAAGTCATCGCTTGTGCAGATCGCGTATTTGCGACGCTTTAATAGAATGACGAGCCGCTAGAATGCTTCGGCCATTCCGTGCTTTTTATGTAACGCACGGGAGCAATTGCTGCATTGCGAGTTTCTGAGGAGAATCATTTTCCTGGAGATCTCTATGAGTACTGCAACACTGGCCTCTTCTGCTAAGTCTTCGTCTGATTCGCTTAACCAGGTTCTGCATACTTTGAACTCTGTTCTATTGGGCAAGGAAGAGACCTTAAAATTAGCGTTGACCTGTCTGTTAGCACAGGGTCACCTGCTGATTGAAGATCTGCCAGGACTCGGGAAGACGACGCTTGCCCACGCCATCGCCACGGTGATGGGGTTGCAGCAGCGGCGCATCCAGTTCACGAGTGATCTGTTACCAGCAGACATTTTAGGTGCGGCGATCTACGAACGGACTAAAGAAGCCTTTGTTTTCCATCCCGGACCTATTTTTGCGCAGCTCATTCTTGCCGATGAAATCAATCGTGCGACGCCCAAAACACAGTCTGCGCTCTTGGAGGCGATGGAGGAGCGGCAGGTCACTGCGGAAGGCGAGACTCGGCCCCTTCCAGAACCCTTTTTCGTGATAGCGACACAGAACCCGACAGAACAAATTGGGGCGTTTCCCCTACCTGAATCGCAACTCGACCGATTTCTATTGCGCATTTCTTTAGGTTATCCAGATGCCGCAGCAGAACGATTGCTTTTGAGGGGTGAATCTCGGCGTAATTTACTGCAACGATTAGAGCCCGTGATGACGGTTGAGGATTTGCGACATCTGCAACAGCGAGTAGAACAAGTTCACATCTCCGACGCTTTACTGGATTATTTGCAGGGTTTGTTGGATTACAGTCGTCATGGAGGATTGTTTTTACACGGATTATCTCCGCGAGCAGGAATTGGTGCCTTGCGGGCAGCGCGGGCATTTGCCCTGTTGAGTCACCGCGATCATGTGTTACCTGAAGATGTCCAGAAAATTTTGCCGGCGGTGGCAATTCATCGCTTGAGTCCTTCTGATGCGTATTCGGAGCATTCCGTAAAATCGTTAGTAGAACGATTATTATCGGCGGTGGATGTCCCTTAAATGACTGAATTGATTGGTAAAAAACGCTATCAGCAATGGCTTGAAGAGCGACATCCCATTCAAGATGGGCCGATTTCGCTTATTGGATCCCGTATCTACATCGTCCCCACCGCCGCGGGTTATGGATTCTTTGGATTGCTTGGCGTACTCATGCTGTGGTCCATCAACTACAGCAATAACATGGGGTTTGGACTGGTCTTTTTATTAGTGGGCGTGATGGGAAATGCGATGTGGCGAACTAGGGATAATCTTTTGAATTTAAAAGTATTTCCTGGCTATGCGATGCCCGTTTTTGCGGGACAAGTTGCCCAGTTCCATCTCCCCATTCAGGCTAATTCGCATCGTTTTGGGGTGGGCGGACAGTGGCAAAAGCAATCCGCAAGCTATGTTGATTTACCCGATGCGGGAATGACACCCCTTCCGATAGAAGTCTTAACCGATCGGCGCGGCTATTTCAGACCGCAACATTTTTGTCTGCAAACCTGTTATCCATTGGGGTTGTTTGTCGCGTGGAGTTATGTCGGGTTTGCGGCAGGGGTTTGGGTTTATCCAAGACCAATAGGGCAGCGACCTTTGCCCATTGACGAACCCGTTTTGTCCTGGCGGGGAAAGGCAACTGCGCTGGTTGGAAGCGATGATTTTGCGGGGTTGCGGCCCTATCGCGCTGGCGACCCGCCTCGGCATATCGCGTGGAAGGCGGCGGCGCGTTCTCATGATTTGCCCGTCAAGCAGTTTGCCAGCCCGACCCGTCCCGAACTTTGGTTGGATTATCAGAGCTTGGAGGGTTCACCTGAGGTTCGGTTATCGCAACTTTGTCGATGGGTATTGGATGCAGAACAGCGTAATTTGCGCTACGGAATGCGGTTGCCGAATCTGGTGTTGTCGCCCAATCAGGGGGCAGAACACCGACGTCAGTGCCTAGAAGCTCTGGCGAAGTTTTAGCGTAACTTCACGGGATGCGATGATTGGCGGAGAGAGAGGGATTCGAACCCTCGATACGGTGTTGCCGTATACACGCTTTCCAGGCGTGCGCCTTCAACCGCTCGGCCATCTCTCCAAAAAGGAGGGACATACTACCTGGAGTTGTCATTTTTGGCAATAAAAAAGCCGCTGCTGCGGCTCTTATGGGTTAACTCATTCCACGCATTGACAAGCGTACGCGCCCTTGTTTATCCACCTCTAACACCTTTACCGCCACCGTATCCCCAACTTTAACGACTTCAGACGCACTAGCAATGCGTTGTTCGGACATCTGGGAAATGTGTACCAATCCCTCGCGATTGGGTAAAAAACTGACAAAAGCCCCAAATCCTTCCACACGAGTGACTTTGCCCTCGTAAACCTTACCGATTTCCACATCAGCCGTGACTTGCTGAATCCGCCGTAACGCCGCATCTCCCGCCGCTTTATTGACCGATGCAACGCGAATAGTCCCATCATCGTCAATGTCGATGGTTGCTCCCGTTTCTTCGGTGATTGCACGGATAGTCACCCCGCCCTTACCAATTACGTCACGGATTTTATCGGGATCAATGCGAATGCTCACAATGCGCGGCGCATATTCCGACAGTCCTGCTCTCGGTCGAGGTAAGGATTGATTCATGATTTCCAAAATATGCAGTCTTCCCGCCTTTGCTTGCGTTAAAGCGACTTTCATAATCTCTTCGGTAATGCCATCAATTTTAATGTCCATTTGTAAGGCCGTGACCCCGCGATCACTTCCTGCTACCTTAAAATCCATGTCTCCGAGATGATCTTCGTCGCCAAGAATGTCGGTTAAGACCGCAAACCGCTCCGCTTCCTTAATCAATCCCATTGCAATTCCCGCAACCGGCGTCTTGACGGGGACCCCTGCGTCCATTAGCGCCAAACTCGAACCACATACCGACGCCATTGAACTCGAACCATTGGATTCCGTGATTTCTGACACAACGCGAACGACGTAAGGAAATTTATCCAAATCGGGCATAATGGCCTGTACCCCTCGACGCGCAAGGCGACCATGACCAATTTCACGACGTTTTGGGCTACCAACCTGACCCGTCTCACCGACGCTGAAGGGCGGGAAATTGTAATGCAACATGAAGTTTTCCTTGTATTCACCTTCAATTGCATCAACAATCTGTGCATCCTTCGTCGTTCCCAATGTGGCGATCACTAAGGCTTGGGTTTCACCTCGCGTAAACAAGGCCGAACCGTGGGTGCGCGGCAATACCCCCGTGCGAATGGTAATGGGACGGACGCTTTTTGTGTCACGGCCATCAATGCGCGGTAAACCATCAAGAATCCGATTACGTACTAAGCGATACTCAATCTCTCCAAATGCAGCTTTGACTACAGCTTCTGGCCATTTCCCTTCGTCTTCGCCGACGAGTTCGGCAAGTACACTTTCCTTAACGGCTTTGACGGCTTTTTGACGCGCTTTCTTTTCCGCTGTCGAGTAGGCTTCGGTCAGTTTTTCCAGGGAAATTTGGTTAATCGCATCGAGTAAGGCTTTTTCGTAAGTATGCGGCTCGTAAGGAATGGACTCTGGATTGACTGCCGCAACTAATTCCTTCACCGCTTGAATCACCGTCTGCATCGCACGATGACCAAACATAACCGCCCCTAACATGACTTCTTCGGAGAGTTCCTTCGCTTCTGACTCGACCATCAATACGGCAGATTCCGTACCGGCCACGACTAATTCTAGATCTGAGGTCTTCAAATCGGTCGCCGTCGGGTTGAGTAAGAATTGACCCGCTCGGTAACCTACCTTGGCTGCTCCCAAATTCGCCGTGATCGGTAAACCCGCCAATGCTACCGATGCCGCCGCCCCAATCATCGACGGAATATCCGCATCGACCTCGGGGTTCAGCGATAACACCGTGGCAATGACTTGCACTTCTCGGGTAAAGCCTTCGGGAAACAGCGGGCGTAAAGGACGGTCAATTAAGCGCGAAGTAAGGGTTTCCTTCTCGGTAGGGCGTCCTTCCCGCCGGAAATAGCCCCCTGGAATCCGCCCCGCTGCATAACTGCGTTCTTGGTAATTAACAGTTAGCGGGAAAAAATCACGTCCGCCATCTTCCCCTACCGCGACCGTCGTGACGAGGACTACCGTGTCGGCCATGCTCACCATCACGGCGCCCTTAGCCTGACGCGCAATTTCGCCCGTCTCCAGCGTGACGAGGTGGGGGCCGTACTGAAAAGTTTTGCGTATCGGCGTCATGGTTTAACGACGCAGACCAAGACGTTGGATCAGATTCTGATAACGATCTCTATCCGTCCCTTTCAGATAGTCCAGCAATTTCCGTCGCTTGTTGACCATCATCAGCAGCCCGCGCCGCGAGTGATGATCTTTGTTATGCGACCGAAAATGGGGTTGTAAATCGTTGATTCGATGAGTTAACAGGGCAACTTGTACTTCGGCGGAACCCGTGTCGTTGGGGGACTGCTGATAGTCTTTGACAATTTGTGCCCGTTGTTCTGCATTCATAGCCATGGTTGGAATTACTCCGTGTTTTCGCGTATCGCTGAGTTAGAAAGAGGCGGTAAATCAGGAGATTGGGAATGATTTACCAGTCGTTTGGGCCATAAACGTCCATCGCGATGTTCCCCGATGCCGAGGAAGCGTTGGTCGTCGTAAAGCCGCACAGTGCCCGTGCCCGTAGCCACAAGCGGTTGTCCCCGAGACAAGTGCGTGGCCGCTAAACCAGAAACCTGAACGATTGGCCAGTGGCGTAACGCGCTGTCAAGGGGAAGTAAAAGTTGGGTTAAATCCTCAGAGGGCGTGGCGTCGAGTTGGGTAAGCGAAATCGGTGGCTCGGTGAACGGAGCGACGCGCACCCGATGGAGTCGCGCTACAAATCCGCCACACCCCAACGCCTCTCCCAAATCGACGGCAAGACTCCGAAGGTAAGTGCCTTTAGAACAATCTACCGTGCAGTCAAACCAATTTTCCCCTAAATCAAGCAGTTGCAGGGTGTACAGGGTGACTTTACGCGGGGTGACTTCCACCGTTTCCCCCCGACGTACTCGGTCACATAACCGTTCCCCCGCCTGCTTCAATGCGGAGTAACGCGGGGGGGTTTGCCAAATTTCACCGCGAAAACGCGCCAATACGGGTTCTAATGAAGCGACACTCAGGGGAGGTACCGGACGTTGAGCGAGGGATTCCCCTTCTGCATCTCCCGTCGTCGTGGTCGTGCCCAACTGCACCCGCATCCGATAGGTTTTGTCCCCCTCCAGGAGAAAAGACGAAAACTTGGTTGCTTCCCCAAAACAAATGGGCAGCACGCCGCTGGCTAAAGGATCGAGGGTGCCGCCATGTCCCGCTTTCTGGGCCTGAAAGCGCCCTTTAACCTGTTGTAAAACGCGGTTGCTCGATGGGCCGACGGGTTTGTCGAGCAGCAACACCCCATCGACTAATCGCTTGGGGCGTCGTACAGGGGCTGAGGGGCGACCTGTTAACATTACGATTCGTCTTCGGGTTCCGACGGAGAGGGCGTGACGACACGGTTAATCAATGCCGATAAATTCGCACCGTATTCCACCGATTCGTCGTAGTGAAAGCTCAATTTGGGAATGCTCCGCAAACGCAATCGCTTGCCCAGTAGCCGTCGCAGCTCAATCGCCGCCTCGTTGAGCAGGTTGAGCACCAAGGGACGGTCGATGGCGTCCCCTAAGAGCGTGACAAAAACTTTGCTGTACGCCAGATCGCGAGTGACCTCCACCGCCGTAATCGAAACGAGATTAAGACGGGCATCGTGCAGCTCCGTACGCATAAGCTCTGCCAGCTCGCGGCGTAACTGTTCGCCAATGCGGCGAGTACGAGAAAAATCAGCCATTTACAACGTGCGCTCCACCTGTATCCGCTCGAAGACCTCGATTTTATCGCCTTCCCGCACATCGCTGTACCCGCGCACCCCAATCCCGCATTCAAAGCCCTGTCGCACCTCTTGGGCATCTTCCTTAAAGCGACGGAGTGATTCGAGTTCACCTTGATAAATCACGATGTCCTCGCGCAACACCCGGATGGGGTTATGCCGTTTGATGATGCCTTCCACCACCATGCAGCCAGCGATAGTGCCGAATTTTGAGGAACGAAATACCTGTCGTACCTGAGCGACTCCGATGATTTGTTCGCGGAACTCTGGGGTGAGCATCCCTTGCATCGCGGCTTTTACGTCGTCGATGGCTTCGTAAATGATGCTGTAGTAGCGCAGTTGAATACCCTGTTCTTCGAGGATTTTCCGCGCTGCGCCGTCTGCGCGAACATTAAAGCCGATGACGATGGCTTCTGAAGTGACGGCAAGTTGTGCATCCGATTCGGTGATCCCGCCCACACCACTCAACACAATTTTAACCTTGACTTCATTCGTCGAGAGTTTGACTAAGGCTTCGGCAAGCGCTTCAGCAGACCCTTGAACGTCGGTTTTGAGCAAAATGTTGAGGGTGTGAACTTTGCCCTCTTCGAGATGCTGGAAGACGTTCTCCAATTTCCCCTTCGTTTCCCGCGCAATTTTAACTTCGCGAAACTTGCCCTGACGGAACAATGCGACTTCCCGCGCTTTGCGTTCATCAGCCACTACGATCATTTCATCCCCGGCGTTGGGGGTTCCCGAGAGGCCCAAAATTTCCACGGGGATGGACGGCCCAGCGACTTCGATAGATTGACCGGTTTCATCGAGCATCGCCCGCACACGCCCATGTTCGAGGCCACACAACACGTAATCCCCCCGCCGTAAACAGCCATCCTGAACCAACACCGTCGCTACGGGGCCGCGTCCTTTATCAAGACGAGACTCGATGACCGTGCCCTTGGCAGGCCCTTCCGTGTGGGCGGTGAGTTCGAGCACTTCGGACTGAATCAAAATGGCGTCCAACAAGTCGTCGATGCCTTGACCGGTCTTCGCAGAGACATTCACAAATTGCGTATCCCCCCCAAACTCTTCGGGTACGACATGCAAACTCGTCAAATCCGTGCGAATTCGAGTGAGATCGGCTTCGGGTTTGTCAATTTTGTTGACGGCAACCACCAACGGAACATTGGCGGCCCGAGAATGCTTTACGGCTTCCTCGGTTTGGGGCATGACGCCGTCATCCGCTGCAACGACCAGAACCACGAGATCGGTCACTTTTGCGCCCCGTGCTCGCATCGAGGTAAAAGCCGCGTGACCGGGGGTGTCGAAGAAGGTAATCATCCCCTTGTCGGTCGTCACGTGATACGCGCCAATGTGTTGCGTAATGCCGCCCGCTTCGCCCGCTGCAACCTTAGTCCGTCGGATGTAATCGAGTAGCGAAGTCTTCCCGTGATCGACGTGGCCCATGATGGTGACGACTGGCGCACGGTTGTTTAAATCTCCCCGCGCATCCGTGTTTTCACCGGTAACGGTTTCTTCTAAATCGTTATCTTTCAATAACTTATAAGTGTGTCCCATCTCCTCGACGACGATGGCCGCAGTCTCTTGATCGAGGATTTGGTTAATGGTCACCATCGTGCCCATTTTGAACATTACTTTGATGACTTCCGTGGCTTTCACCGACATCGCTTCCGCTAAATCCGACACGCTTATCGTTTCAGGGAGGCGAACCTCGCGAACAACGGGGGCCGTGGGGCGAACGAAACCGTGTTTATTGGCCACGAGTTTAGCGCCTTTTTTCTTGCGACCACCGCCCCGTTGACCACTGTCGTCGTCGTCATTCAGCAATAGCGGTTCGCGTCCACGGCCTCCGCGCTGCGCTTCTAAACGACGACGATTTTGCGCCTCTTCAGATTCGCCACGCCGCTTGTTGACTTCAGTTGCCGGTTTCTTAACGCGGCTTTCGGGAACAGCGCGAACCGGCCGACGGTTTGCATCCGCTTCGATGGGCGGGCGACTTTGGCCCTCATCGCGGCGTGGAGGACGTTCGCCCTCGGGTCGAGGAGGGCGGTTGTCGTCGCGGCGTGGAGGACGTTCGCCCTCGGGTCGAGGAGGACGG
>CAZTIH010000114.1:2879-8286 GCA_964613675.1 uncultured Candidatus Competibacteraceae bacterium | reverse complement strand
CGCGAAGTAACCGTCCAGACTATCGACTTGTTCGACAAGGGCCGTGACCCAGGTCCCTGTGGGCATTTGACGGAGGGCGAGAGGGCCTCGTTGTTCGAGATGGGTGAACAGGTCTTGCCGCACCTGTTGGCGAACCCGTTGAGAGGCATCAATGCCGGCGCGGGCTTGGATGAGATACGCAGCACTTCGCCCAAGGACGCAACCTAGCGCGGTGAAGAGTGCGAGTTCCCACGAAAAGGGCGCGGGGGGCCACAACAACGCCGTTAGCGCCACGGCAATAGCCCCGGTGTAGCCCACGGTAAAGAGGGTTCCCAACAGACCGGCGAAAACGGCACGGCGAGACGCGGCGCTTGCGAGACGACCGTATTGCGTTAACCAGCGCCGTTCGGTCGGTCCGGGACTTGTCGAGTGAGAGGGATGGTTCATGATTTTTTAGACGATTCTTTTACGCGGTAAGGGAAAACGAGCATTAAGTTTGCCGATACGCCTCAATGACCTCCGGCAACTGTCCCATCTTATCGAGAACGCGGCTTAATTGCCCAACGTCTTGAATTTCAACGGTTAAGGCCATTGTCGCTTGTCGAGTATGGCCGTCGGATTTGGTGTTGACGGCGATGACGTTGGCTTTTTCGTGGGCAAGGGTACTTGTAATGTCGCTTAACAGCCCCGTGCGGTCGTGCGCAACAATGCGCAGCTGCACCCGATACACCTCTGCTGCTCGGGACTTATTAGGTAGCCCCCAACTCACGCCAATCATTCGGTCGGGATGGGTTTCGGCGAGGTGACGTAAGTTCACGCAGTCCTCATGGTGAATCGCAACACCGCGCCCGACCGTAATAAATCCCCGAATCGGGTCATTGGGGGTGGGCTGACAGCAGTTTGCGCGATGGGTCAGCATTTTTCCCATCCCCTCAACCGTCACTTCAATGCTGTCGAGATCGACATTGGGGACGGGTAACGGCGGCGTGAGGGGAGCGCGCGGCGGATCGGGCAGAATTAGGTCCTGAATGCGATGAATGACCTGGTTGACTAACCAGTCGCCGCTGCCCACCGCAATAAATAGCTCCTCGGCGGAAGCGAATTTGAGGCGTTCGGCAATAGAGGGCCAGTCCACCGCTTTGTGAACCCCCAATCGGTGAACGGCCTGTTCGAGCACGGTTCGTCCCTGCGAGAGATGTTGGTCGGCATTTTGTTGCTTAAACCAACTCCGCACCTTGGCGCGGGCACGGCTGGTTTTAAGATAATTGAGGTGGGGGGAGAGCCAGTCGCGACGGGGTTGACTCACTTTCGTGGTGAGAATTTCCACGCGGTCGCTGTTCTGCAACTCATAGCTCAACGGCACAATGCGACCGTTCACCTTTGCACCCCGACAACGATGACCAATTTCCGTGTGGATGTAGTAGGCAAAATCGAGGGGGGTCGCGCTTTGGGGGAGGTCGATCACATCGCCTTTGGGCGTGATGACAAAAATCCGCTCCCGTAACACCTCGCTTTGCCAGTCCGTAAACCCGTCTTCGCCTTCGGATTCGAGCAATTGGCGCAGTTTGGCGATTTGTTGTTCGTACTGGGCACTCTGCATCCCGCCTTCTTTGTAACGCCAATGGGCCGCCACACCGAGTTCGGCCTTTTGGTGCATGTCGAAGGTGCGAATTTGTACCTCGATGACCTTATTTTTGGGGCCAACGACGGCGGTATGGAGGGATTGGTACCCATTGGCTTTGGGATGGGCGATGTAGTCGTCAAATTCGCGGTGCAAATGATTCCATAGCCCGTGGACAACCCCTAATGCGGCGTAACACTGTTCTTTCGTCTCCACCGTGACGCGCAATGCCCGAATGTCGAAAACTTGATCGAAGGACAGATTTTTGCGCTGCATTTTCTTCCAAATGCTGTAGAGATGTTTCACGCGCCCCGAGAGATCTGCCGGAATGCCCGCCGTCGTCAACGCATCTTGCAACTCGATTTGGGCCGCTTCGATGTAGGCTTCCCGTTCACAACGCCGCTCGTCCAACGCTGCCGCCAAGCTGTGATACGCGATAGGGTTGAGATGCCGTAGCGTGAGATCTTCGAGTTCCCATTTGAGTCGCCCGATGCCTAACCGATTGGCGAGTGGTGCGAAGAGATCGCGGGTTTCTTCGGCGATTTGCTGGGCCATAGCACTTGGCAACTGGCGTAACCGACGCATGAGGTCGAGTTGAACCGCTAATTTAATGATGACCGCCCGTCCATCCACCGCCAGCGCCAGGAGAAATTTCCGCAATCGTTCCAAATGCTCGGAGTTGTTTTGACCTTGGTGGTGAAGCTCGGCGACGCGATCAAAGCGCATCACACTGTCGATGAGGTGTGCAATCTCCTCGTTCACCTGCCGCGCTACTCGACCTAACGAGAGGCGTTCCTCGGTAACGGTGGGGTAGAGATAGGCAGCGGCCAGGGTGTCATCATCGGCGGTGAGCGGCGTGAGAATATCGGTGAGGCGCTGACCCTGTTCGTGGGGCGCGAGGCGTTGTGCTTGGGTTAGATGGGCCAACGGTGGCGTACCCATGACGATTATCCCCGTCTGAATAAGGTCGTTTGATGATGGCGATTTTTACGCAGGATTGCATGGGGTCGGGACGCTGTTTGCATTACATTAGCCTTCATCATTTTCGTGTCCAATGGCTTGCAATCATGCCGATGTCGAAGCAGCGTATTTTACTGGTGGACGACGATCCGAGTTTGCGTCGGTTATTGGCTCGTTATCTGACCCAAGAGGGGTTTGAGGTAATCGTCGCGAGCAACGGGGCAGAAATGCGTCAACAGTTGGCCCAGCAGGGGGTCGCGTTAATTTTGATGGATTTAATTTTGCCCGATGAAGATGGATTTAGTCTCACCCGCGAGCTACAGCTCCATAACCCCGAAACGGCCCTCATCATGGTGACGGGGAAAGATGACCCCCTCGACAAGATCGTGGGCCTAGAACTCGGTGCAGACGATTATTTGACGAAACCCTTCGAGTTGCGAGAGCTATTGGCGCGGATTCGGGCGATCTTGCGGCGGCGTCAAAAATCTTTTCGTCAGGAAATCGCGCCGGTGGCCCAAGTGGTGGCATTTCGGGGGTGGCAATTCAATTTGTCGAGTCAAGAGCTTTACGATGAACAGGGCCAAACGGTGCATTTAACCAGTCACGAACTCATCTTGTTATCGTTATTGGTGACGCACCCCAAAGAAATCTTGACTCGTGACCAGATTATGGAAGCGATTAACGGGCGGAGCTGGCAACACGAAGATCGCAGCATTGATGTGTTGGTGGGGAAGTTGCGGCGCAAACTCCAGGATGATTCGCGCCAACCTACCTTGCTGCGTACCATTCGCGGAGAGGGCTATATGCTGATTGTCGAAGCCAATACCCCGTGATGGATTGACATCCTCCCCGCTCTGAAAGACGGGGCTTGTCGCGCATGGGGCAAACCGTGGCCGTTGAAATCCGCTGGTTAAAACGCCGATGTTTCGAGACATTTTCATTTTAAGTCCGCAACTGCTGCGCCAACCACTGAGCAAAGTGTTCCGGCGTCAAGGCACCGATGCTCATTCCCCGTTCAGCTAGGGCCGCCGCCATCTTGCGGTCGTAACAGGCGTTTGCGGTTTGATCCAATGCGGCTAATCCCAACAGCGTTACGCCCGCTCCGTACAGCCGTTTCACCGTTGACAGCATCTTTTGCACACTGCCGCCTTCCTCAAAATCGCTGATTAACACCAAGACCGTTCTATGGGGTTGGTCGATCTGTGACTCGGCGTAGGTCAGTACCTGTCCAATATCGGTTCCGCCCCCAAGTTGGACACTCAGCAAGAGTTCCACCGGATCTGCTACTCGGTCGCTGGCATCGACTACCGCCGTGTCAAAGAGAAATAGGCGCAGCTTAAGGGTGGGGAGCTGGGCCAGTACCCCCGCAAGAACCGCGCTGTGAATCACGGAATCCGCCATGCTCCCGCTCTGGTCAATGCATAACATGACCGTCCAAGGGATTAAGGATCGTTGCCGACGCCAAAAACGGGGTTCACTGAGAATGAGTTGACGACGTTCCATGTCATAGTGGCGAAGGTTGGCGCGCAGGGTTCCCCACGCATCAAAATTGCGATGACTGGCCAACAGGCTGCGTTGACGGTGAAGGGGGCCGCTAAAGGCGTTTTGTACCGCTGGTTTCAGCCGTTTAAGCAGTTCATCCACGACTTTGCGAATCACTTGACGCACCGTGTGAAGCACCGATTCGTTGATCTGTCCCCGCAACAAAAGCAGTGACTTTAAGAGCTGTTCGTTGGGTTCGAGCGTTTTGAGAACGGCGGGATCGTTCAACAGTTCGACGAGCCCGTAACGATCTAGCGCGTGACGTTCAAGAGTTTCGCAAGCGGACTGGGGGAAAAGTTCGCGAATCTCATTCAACCAGCGAGGGACATTGAGCACACTCGCTTCTAAACCCCCCCCTTGGCCCTCCACCCGTTCCGGAGAATCACCGCGTACGCCACGGGATTCGTATTCGCGCTGATAGAGGGCATCGAGGATCTGTTCAAGGGATTGATCTGTGCCACTGGGCGGAGGGAGCTGGTTTTTGGCATAGCGTCCCAACAACAATCGCCAACGCCGAACAGTTTGAGATAACGCATCATTCATTTTTAGAATTCGCAAGCAGGGGCTGTGGGAGTAAAGTGAGTGGCTTTCGACCCCTAGGGCCGTTTTCACGAGGTATTCACCATTATGGAACCCAAAGATCAGCGTCGCGAACGTCGCTGGAATCTACGCATTCATCTTCGTGTGTTTGATGAGGAGCACGACCTGCTGTTGGGGCACGCGGTAGATATTGCTACGAAAGGGATGCAGGTCATCAGCGAAGAAGCGATTTCCATCGAACGAACCTACAAACTCTCTCTGGAAGTGATTTTACCCTCGGGCGACTGGGAACTCGTTCCGATACGGGCGTTAAGTGTTTGGAGCCGCCGCAGTCCCACGGGGCTGTATCAGACAGGTTTTCACATTTTCCAGATGTCCCCCAAAGCCCTCGCCAACATTCAACAGCTCATCGACTCTTTACAAGCGTTTGAAGAAAACCAACAAGCTGCGCCGTCGGCTTAGTCGAGAAGCGGTATACAGGTGATCGGTGAGTTACCGCTTTCCCATTGAAGTTGACAGGGCCGTCTTTGCAGGGATGCGCCCGCTTTCCCGCTGGGTTTAACGCACCATCGAAATCAAAAACACCACAAACAACACTACCACCACCAGCGGCACGATCACCGCTGGCCAGTCTTTTTTGGCGTGTTTACTTTTTTCGATCATCGCTTTAACGCCCGGTCCAAACAAAATTAATGTCCCGGCGGCGATCAGGCCCAAGAATAGGGCCGTCCAAATATCACCCATGAAGACGCTCCGATAGGTTTT
>CAZTIH010000114.1:0-2869 GCA_964613675.1 uncultured Candidatus Competibacteraceae bacterium | reverse complement strand
ACATGAACGACGGGTTTGACACTGGCAGGTGTTCCAACCCGTCGGCCCTCAAAAAATCTGATGTTGACGCTAGCCAATTCACCGCATTGACTCACCGTTGAATTTGCGGAAAACCAAACAAGCATTCGTTCCCCCAAATCCAAAGCTATTTGACATCACTAAGGGCAGCTCAACCCCGTGACGGGGTTCACGCACAATCGGCAACCCTTCCGCAGCGGGATCGAGTCGTTCGATGTTCGCCGAGGGGGCAATAAAGCCGTGTTTTTGCATGATGAGGGAATAAATTGCCTCCTGTGCGCCCGCAGCCCCCAATGAATGTCCCGTCAACGATTTGGTTGCACTTAAGGGGGGAATTTGGGTGCCAAAGACTTCGCGGATGGCCTCAATTTCCTTGAGATCACCCACCGGCGTGCTGGTCGCATGGGGGTTGAGATAGCTAATGGGGTCGGTAATGGCCACGAGCGCCTGTTGCATACACCGAACCGCCCCTTCTCCCGAGGGTTGCACCATGTCGTAGCCATCCGAAGTCGCGCCATACCCCACTAATTCGGCGTAAATCGGGGCTTTGCGTTCAAGGGCATGATCGAGGGCCTCCAACACCACCGCACCGCCGCCCCCGGCAATCACAAAACCATCGCGATCCACATCGTAGGGACGCGAAGAGCGGGTGGGTTGGTCGTTGTATTTTGAGGACAACGCGCCCATCGCATCGAAGAGCACGGAGGTACTCCAGTGGAGTTCGTCGCCGCCGCCGGCAAACACGATGTCCTGTTTCCCCCATTGAATGAGTTCTGCACCGTGACCAATGCAATGCGCACTCGTTGCACAGGCCGAACTCATCGAATAGTTAACGCCTTTGATGCCAAAAGGCGTTGCGAGACACGCCGCGACCGTACTCGCCATCGTGCGGGTCACCATGTACGGCCCCACGCGCTTGACGCCTTTTTCGCGCAGTAAATCTGCGGCCGCAACGATGTTCTCTGGACTGGCGCCCCCCGTGCCCATGACGAGACCGGTTCGCGGATGGGAAACTAAATGGGTGGGTAATTGGGCGTCTTCGATGGCTTCTCGCAGGGAGAGATACGCATACGCAGCGGCATCGCCCATAAATCGCAGGATTCGACGATCGATGTGATCGGCTAAGTTGATGGGTACCGCGCCGTGAATTTGGCTACGAAAGCCTAACTTTTGATAGGCTTCGCTGACAACAAACCCACTGCGGCCCGTTTGCAAGCTCTCGCGCACCGCCGCCTGTCCGACGCCGATGCTGCTCGCAATGCCCAAACCAGTAACCACGACTCGGCGCATAACGGATTCCTAAAATTCGGTGGAAGTGAATAGACCGACTTTCAAATCTTTGCCGGCATAGATTTCGCGTCCGTCCGCCTCCATCGTGGCATCGGCGACACCGACGACGAGTTTGCGTAACACGAGACGCTTTAAGTGAATGTGATAGGTCAGTAAACGGACATGCGGTAACACCTGGCCCGTAAACTTGACTTCACCACAACCCAACGCCCGCCCGCGACCCGGTGCCCCGCGCCACGCCAAGTAAAACCCTACGAGTTGCCACATGGCGTCCAGGCCCAAACAGCCCGGCATCACGGGATCGCCTTGGAAATGACATTGGAAAAACCATTGCTCCGGAGAAATATCGAGTTCAGCGCGGATGTAGCCCTTTTCAAAGCTGCCGCCGTTTTCGTTGATTTCGGTAATCCGATCCACCATCAACATGGGCGGTAGGGGGAGCTGGGCGTTGTTCGGCCCGAAAAGTTCGGCGCGCCCACAGGTCAGGAGCTGTTCACGGGAATACTGATTAAGACGGGTCACGATGATGAGTTACTTTTTGGGTAAGGGGTGTGGGAACCGGCTAAAAAACACAAATCGCGCCAAATCGTCAGCGCGGGCGGACGGCGGATTGTACATAGCTAATGGGCGGTTGCGGGGGTAGGGGTTTTCCCCATGAGCAGTCGGAACGGGAGCAATAACCCCAATGCCATCCCCCATTTTACGAACAAATCGCCGATGGCCCAGGTCACCCACGGCAGGTCTTCTCCCGCAAAGGCCAAGCCAAAAAACAACCCCGTATCCACCACTGAGGCGATCCCCGATGAAATCAACGGAGCCCGCCACCATGACCCCTGTTTGAGGCGGGTAAATACCCACACGTCTAACAGTTGACCCAACAAAAAAGCGGTACCCGACGCGAGGGCAATGCGCCATGGGGCCAGCCATAACGACAGCACGACCGCCAGTAAAAACCCCATGTACACCACTTTTTTAGCCGTATCGGGGCCTAAGCGGCGGTTGCTGAGATCGGTGACGAGGAACGCAAAGGGATAGCTCAACGCCCCATAAGTTAACCAATCTTCAAAGGGGGCAATGGGGAATTGGACGAGATAGTTGGAGGCCGCTACGACCCCCATCATCGCAAAGGTGGCGAGCAAAAAAGGGAGTGAAAACAAAAGCATGGGCAGAAATCCAATGACAAAGAAAGCATGAAGCGTTGTAAGGTGTAAGCCAGCGCGAAACCGATAGCAAAGGCGATTTATGACATCAAAAGTGACTTTTACGTCCCCCGAAGCGGTGGAAGAAGCATTTTATCGGGCATTGGCGGCGAAAGACCGCGTGGCATTAAATTTTGTGTGGTCGCAGGACGCGATGTATTTACCCCCCTACGGTCCCCCGTTGATGGGAGATGCCATCGGTCGTCGATTTCAGCAACTGCTTGAAAGCGACACGCCGATTCAATTTCACCGTCAACTCGTAAAACAATGGGGGGGTGTCGATTGGCGATTGCATTTGTTGTGTGTGCATTTGCAACTCGATCCTCCCCCTGAACAGCCGCTGTTGGCGTTGCATCTCTATC
>CAZTIH010000113.1:0-8539 GCA_964613675.1 uncultured Candidatus Competibacteraceae bacterium | reverse complement strand
TATAGCCCCGTTCCAAGGGAGCGCGGAATATACGGAGCTTTCCGATTGGCGTCAACCTTTTTATGTGAAACCATCGAACCATAAAAATTTGTTATGAAAATATTAAAATTAAATCCTTTAGAATATGAAACACGTAGGGGAACTGAGTCCCCAATTCAACTATTCGGTCGTGCTTCGTTACTTTGCTGCGGTCTCTTCAATAAAAGCGATTGCGGTGTCTAAACGCTTTAATGAGATCGTCTGTCCCAAAAGCCCTAAAACGACCTCGTTGGCCGGTGAACTCGTTCCCCCCGATAGCGCTACCCGCAACGGCATCCCCACCTTGCCCATTTTTAGCTGCTGTTGCTCGGAAAATTGCACAATACATTGATGTAAATCAGTCACTTCCCACCTATCTCGCTTAGAAAACGCTTCCCGTAACGCACGCAAGATTGGAAGCGTTTCCGTCGTTAAATGCTGTTGTGCAGCCTTTGGATCAAACGCAACCGTTTCTCCCCCAAAAATGGTTAATTGGGCCACCATCTCGGGCAGCGTTTTACTGCGCTCTCGCAATGCGTCGATGATCTCGTTTGCGTTGGTTAACTCTTCTAGAGACAAATGCGCTTTTTGCAGATGCCAATCCAGCTCTGTACGGAGTTCTGCAACGGGTAACGTTTTAATGTAATGCTGATTTAACCACTGCAATTTGCTCGGATTTAAAGCCCCCGCTGACAAACTAATCGACTCAATATCAAACCATGTCGTGAGTTCCGCCACCGAAAAAATTTCTTGATCCCCGTGAGACCATCCCAAACGCACTAAATAATTGACCAAGGCCTGGGGCAAAAACCCCTGTTCCCGATAATCAAGCGTACTCGCCGCCCCCTCCCGCTTAGACAATTTCTTGCCATCTGGCCCTAAAATCATCGGCAAATGTGCATATTTGGGCGGTTCTGCTCCAAGGGCTCGAAAGATGTTGATCTGGCGCGGGGTGTTTGAAATGTGATCTTCACCGCGAATTACATGACTAATTTGCATATCAAAATCATCGACTACGACGCAAAAGTTGTAAGTCGGCGTGCCATCCGCCCGCGCAATCACAAGATCATCGAGTTCGCTATTCTCAATGCGAATTGGCCCTCGAATCAGATCGGTGAATTCAACGGCCCCCTGCTGAGGATTTTTAAATCGAATGACGGGATCGACCCCCGGTCGCGGTTCTCCAACATAGTCCCGATACCGTCCGTCATAACGGGGTTTTTCGCCCCGTTGCATCTGGTCTTCCCGCAGTTGATCTAACTCCGCCTTCGTGCAGTAACACCGATAAGCAAGGTTTTTCCCCAATAATTCGTCGATCACCTGTCGGTAACGTGTCATGCGCGCCGTCTGATAGACGGGTTCTGCATCCCAATGTAATCCCAACCACGCCAAGCCCGCTAAAATTCCCTGCGTGTACACTTCTTTAGAACGTTCGCGATCCGTATCTTCAATCCGTAACAGAAATTGTCCCCCAAAACGCCGCGCATAAAGCCAGCAAAATAGGGCCGTTCGGGCGCCCCCGATGTGTAAATGCCCGGTGGGACTGGGGGCAAAACGAGTTCTTACCATTGCAAAATCACGCTGTTTCTCGGAAACCGCTAGTTTAACGCGACCCGCTCTTTGAACAGGCCTTTGCTGATGATTCCGGTGCTGCTGTGTGGGGGAAGTGGAAGCCGTTTATGGCCCCTTTCTCGTCGAGATTTTCCCAAACAATTTATCAACTTGTTAAATGACAAAACAATGTTGCAAGCGACAGCGCTACGCGCCCAGGCCCTGCCTCATGCCCAAGCGCCCATTGTTATTTGTCATGAAGCGCATCGTTTTATTGTCGCCGAGCAGTTGCGCCAAGTTGACATCGTGCCGCAAGCCCTCATTTTAGAACCCTGTAGCCGTAATACCGCCCCTGCGTTGGCCATTGCCAGTTTGCTCGCGGAAAAAAATGACGGCGATCTCCTGCTAGTGCTGCCCGCCGACCACGCGATTCCGGACGAAACGGCCTTCAGTAACACAATTCGACGAGGTGTAAACGCGGCAGAACAAGGTCATTTTGTTCTGTTTGGCATTCATCCCACTCATCCAGAAACGGGCTATGGCTATATCAAAGCGGGGCCAATGATCGACGAAAATGTCAATCAAGTCCTTGAATTTGTAGAAAAACCCCCTCAAAACCTGGCACAGCATTATCTCGAAACCGGCGCGTATGATTGGAACAGTGGTCTATTTCTCTTACGGGCACGAGACTATCTTTCAGAACTTCAACGGTTTCATCCGAACCTCTACACCTGCTGTCAAGCCGCTTGGCAACAGACCACCCGTGACTTGGACTTTTGGCGACTCGATCCCGAAACCTTCGCCCAATGCCCAAGCGATTCCATTGATTATGCCGTGATGGAGCGGACAAAACGCACCGTTTTAGTGCGAACCGCGATGCCGTGGAGCGACGTTGGTACCTGGTCGGCGCTGTGGGCGCTCGGGGAAAAAGATGCGCAAAACAATTTATTACGCGGTGAGGTCGTCGCCCTCAATTCACACGGAAATTATATTCACTCGACTCATCGCCTCGTCGCGATTTCGGGGATTGACGACCTCATCGTGGTCGAAACCGCTGATTCCATTATGATTACCCCCCGCGACCAGGCCCAAACGGTGAAATCACTGGTTGCGTTGCTCGAACAGCAGGGCCGAACCGAACCCCACCGTCATCAAAAAATCTATCGACCTTGGGGCTGGTATGCGGCGATTGAAACGGGGGATCGGTTTCAAGTGAAACGCATCGTGGTTCATGCAGGGGCGCAACTTTCTCTGCAAATGCACTATCATCGTGCAGAACATTGGGTGGTCGTGCGGGGAACAGCACGGGTCACTCGGGGCGATGAATCGTTCCTGCTCACCGAAAATCAATCGACTTATATTCCCCTCGGGGTCCCTCATCGGCTCGAAAATCCGGGGAAAATCGATTTGGAAATCATTGAGATACAATCGGGAAGCTATTTGGATGAGGACGACATCGTGCGGTTTGCAGACAATTACGGGCGCACATGACTACAATTCGTTGAGTTGCATCACACAAAGTCTCAAAACCGTGATTTCTCCTCAAATTTCCGATGCCGTTGTTCAATATTTCCATCAAGTTGACGCCCTTGATGCGACGCTTTCCCAGAAAATTTTGCGCTTCGTCCTCGAAAATCAAGCGGCGGAAGTTCTGTTATGCCTTCCAAAGGTTGAGCAATTAGCCTTGCATTTGGGACTGATTCACGACCCTAAGAACTGGGAACAGGCCATGGAGGCCCGCAACGCCGGTCGTTACCCTTCCACGCTCTACGAAAAACTCGTCTCTTGTGACGATGCCGAATTTCATTGGCGACTCATTCAGGTCTTCGCCGCCTTGGCTAAATCGGGAAATTTTTCTAGGAATCAATGGAATGCTATGCAAATTCCGCCCAATTTTCCCGAATGGTTGGGATTATTGTTGGAATTTACGATGCGCGATTACCGTCGGGGCACCTTGCGGGGGCGGGCCAAGCAACCTCGTCAACCCGGCGCCCTCACGCTCTCCCGGATGTTGGCCATCGACCAAATTCCCCCCGAACTGCCCCTGAAACAGATTTTGGACGCCGATTCGCACGACTGGATTGCGATTAGTTTTCGGGAGATTTTTGAGCAACTATTTGATTTCAAAGCCTATTTGGGTACTTACCCGTCCCTCATTCTCACGTCCCTTCACCAAAGTAATGCCCAGGGGCGCGCCCACATTCTCGAACTCTGTCATCGTCACGAAATTGCAACTGAGTTTATGGAAACCGAGCTGTTGGACTATGCCATCTGTGACGCTAAAGGGTTACAGCGTCAGGCAGAAGCGATGGTGAAACGGTGGGGGGAACTTGGTATTGAGAAAATTGCGGCACGCCTTGGCCAAGGTACCCCCAAAAATCGGCTCAAAACCGCCCAATTACTTCACCGTTTGGCGGGCGATACCGCGTTGCCCTACCTGTCTGCTCAGTGGCAGGTGGAACCCCACGAACTCGTAAAAACGGGACTGATGGCGATGTTGCACAAACCCGCATCCCCCGAACCCGAAACAATTACGCTGCCTCCCTCGCCCGAGTTGCAACTCACCGCCCAACTCGACGATTCAATTGAGCCGATTATTCTTGACATTTTACGGGCAGCGTGGGAGCGCATTCAAAGCGATTGGCTTGGGCAACGGCTCCCTCAAACGCGAAAGCATCCACAACCCCTTCCCGATCCCCCCGATTTTGCCGCGCTCGCTGCTACTTTGCGTCACTGGCTCAACCACCTCACGGCCCACCATTGCCCGTCACCTTCGCCATTCGCGGAATCAGTGGGCGGTTATCAATTTGTTTGGTATCTGGAGAGCGAAAAACTGTATGCCCATCCGCAATTTAGGTTGATTCACCATCTGCGGTGGCGATGTCTGTTGAATCCCCTACTAGTGCGTGCCGAATCCCCTTGGTCGTGGACGGAAGATGCGGAGTTAATCGCGTTTCTCACACAACAGGGATATGGATTGCGAGAACTGGCGGTCGGTTTGGACGCCCTTGGCATCCCGACCTTCGGATTGGGGCGTCACTATCTCTACGACTACTTTATTCACCATCGCTATTCGCCTGAATTTTTGTGGCCCTACTTCGCGACCCACTTAGCGTTGCTCGATGAAGCGCTGCGCGGGGGAGAAGGGCAAAATCGGTATTTTGCCCCGCAGACGGTGCGTCAACGGGCGCTTGAAGTGCTGCAAACCTTTCCGACGCTACCGCTTCAGTTTGTCAACCCGCTGTTCCACTTAGCGATTGAGGGCGGAAAACAGGAACGTCTATTGGCCCGCCAAGCCCTCGCCTCGGTTTTGGATCGGTTGCCTCGGCTCTATCACGCCCTCGAAGCGAAACAACAGACGGTGCGTCAGAATGCGGCGGAATGGTTGGGACAGCTCAAAGATGCAGCAGCGTTGCCCGCTTTAGAGACGGCGTTGCAGAAAGAAAAACACGAAGCGACGAAAGCAACGATGTTGATTGCATTGGAAAATTTGGGTGGAGACCTGAGTCGCTATGTCAACCCGCAGCATCTGGAAGCCGAAGCCGAGGTCGTTTTACAAAAGGGCATTCCGAAAGAACTTGGTTGGTTGGGATTTAATCGTCTGCCGCCGCTGCGTTGGCACATCGGTGAGTCGGTGAATCCGCGCATCGTCCACAGTTGGATCGTGTCGGCCTATAAGCTCAAAAATGTCGATCCTAAACCGTTACTTAAGCATTATTTTGCGCAAATTAACGCCCAGGATGCCCAAGATTTAGCGACTTTTATTCTGGAGAGCTGGGTTACGCAGGACACCCGTACCGTGTCGCAAATCGAAGCGGAAGATCATGCACAACGCGAGTTGCCCCAGTTTAAGCAGTGGATGCCCAATCAGAGCGATGAAGAAATTCTGCAAAAACTCATTCAGGGACGTCTGAATCAATGTATAGGGTCGGCCATTAAGGAAAAGGGGATTCTTTCCCTGGTGGCGACGGTGCAGCCGCCGCGCCTGCTCCCAATCACACAGCAGTTTGTGCAGAAATGGGGCGGAAATCGCCATCACCAGAGCCAAGCCCTGTTGACAGCTTTGAGTTGGAGCGACCAGCCCGCCGCCATTCAATGGCTACTCACGATGACGCGCAGTCGAATCAAGAGCTTACGTACATTGGCGAGTGAAAAAGTGCAGATCCTCGCAGATCGTCAGGGCTGGACGCTCGACCAATTAGCGGATCGCACGCTCCCTACGGCAGGCTTAGACGAAATGGGGCAATTGTCACTGGATTACGGGAGAACGCAGTTTATCGCGACCCTTACCCCCAAAATGAAGTTTTTTCTTACGCGCAAGGAAGATGGTAAACCGATGAATTCCTTACCGGCTGCCCGTCAAGGAGACGATCCCGAATTAGTGAAAGCCGCTAAAGCCGAACTCAATGCAGCTAAAAAGGAATTAGCCAGCTTTTTACAGCAACAACCGCCCCGTCTGTACGAAGCCATGACAATGCAAAGAAAATGGAAATTTGCCGAATGGGAACGCTATTTTGCCCGTCACCCTCTCATGCGATTTCTCCTACAGCGTACTTTGTGGATTGCCCATGTCGGTCAGGAAAATCAGGAAAATATCGTTTTTCGGTTACTTGAAGACGGTTCCTTGACCGATGCGGACGACAATGCGGTTCACCTCACGGCGGAGATTCCCGTCAGTCTCGCCCACGGGACACATTTAACGCCCGAACAGCGGACTCAATGGCATCAACATGCTCAGGATTACGGGGTCGATTGGTTATTTAATCCCTTAAATGCCCCAAATGCCCTCGACACCCTCGATCTTAATAGTCGGGAAATCACCGAATTTAAAGGCTACATGATGGATGCCTTTACCTTGCGCGGTGAATTGACCAAACAAGGATTTAATCGCGGAGAAGCGGAGGATGGGGGGTGGTTTAGTCGCTATTTGAAGCCTTTTCCAGGATGTCACCTCCAGATGGAAATAGAGTTCACTGGGAATGCGTTACCCGAAGAAAACCGTCAAATTGCCTTGATTGCCTTAAAATTCTTGCCTTTCTCCCCACAGGGCGAAGCATGGCAACATTCATTTCAGACCTTGAAACTCGCCGAAGTCCCTTCCCTACTGCTTGCCGAAGGTTATGAATTACTTCACCGACTCGCCCAAAAAAGCCGTGGTTTTGATCCAGAATGGGAGAAAAAAGCATTTTTATGAACGAATCACTGCGTGCCTTACCTGAAATCCGCTTTGCACGAGAACTCCTCGCCCTTCAGTATCGCGACCGCGACACGCCAAAACCCCTAAATTGGCAGCTTTCCCCCGTTGCTGTTCGCGATTTCATCTGTGGAACAACCGAGTCTGTTGCCCATGACTGGCAAGGAAATCTAACAGAAACACCGATTTCTCGTAAATTTTACGGGGATGACGCCCTCGTCGAACGCGCCATCGTGACTTTAATGAGCCATCGGGGGTTAATGCTGGTCGGTGAACCCGGAACGGCAAAATCCTTACTGTCCGAACTTCTGACGGTGGCGATTTGTGGTACCTCTATCTTGACGATTCAAGGGACTGCGGGGACGACGGAGGATCACATCAAATATGCGTGGAATTATGCTTTGTTGTTGGCGGAAGGGCCTTCGCCGAAAGCCTTGGTGCCGTCACCCATTTTTACCGCAATGAAAACGGGGAAAATTGCGCGTTTTGAGGAAATTACGCGGTGTCCGGCCGAAATCCAGGACAGTCTCATCAGCATTCTGTCGGAAAAACACCTCTTCATTCCCGAATTGGGCGAACAGGGACTCTTGCAGGCCACCTTGGGCTTTAACCTGATTGCAACGGCAAACCTGCGGGATCGAGGCGTTAGTGAGATGTCGAGTGCGCTTAAAAGGCGGTTTAATTTTGAGACGATTTACCCGATTGCCGACAAAGATTTAGAGAAAACGCTTATAGAACAACAGGTTAATGCCTTGATGTCCGAGCGACAATGGACGGTCATGTGGCAACCCGAGGTGTTGGATTTATTGGTGACGGTGTTCCAGGAACTGCGTCACGGTCGCACTCTCGACGGCACCCCCATTGAAAAACCCAATGCCGTAATGTCCACCGCGGAAGCGGTCGGTGTAGCGTTTTCGGCGCTTTTGGATGCGCGCTATTTCGCGTCTGGTGAACTCACGCCGACGCAAATTGGTCGCCAAATCAGTGGTACGGTGTTCAAAGATGATGCCGACGATCTTCGGCGTTTCCAGCAGTACTTAGCCACCGTAGTGAAAATCCGCGCCCGTAATCACACGCACTGGAAACAATTTCATCAAGCGTTTCCATGAGTGAGTCAAAATGGGTGCCTCAGTTAGATCCCACAGCGAGGTGACGATGCGACACCAATGGTTATTTCTTTTCCTGCTACTCCCCATGAGTGGCGCGTCCCAAACGCCGGAATCCCTTGGCAATTTTCGCGACTGGACCTTCTTCACCGTGCAGGTGGAGAACCAGACGACTTGTTTTATTACGACCACATCCAAAGAACGTGTCCCCAACCAAACGCAAGACGCGCATTTAGTGGTCTCTCGTCGGGCGAGGGATCGTGTGCGTCATGAAGTCAACATGATCAGTGGGTTTACGCACCGTCCCGAGAGTCGAGTTAATGTCACGATTGACGGGCAAGTTTTTGATTTTTTTACAGAAAAAGACAATGCGTGGTCGCCAAGTGAGGCCGTCGATGATGAACTTGTTTTGGCGATGCGACGGGGCGTGAATCTGATGACGGAGAGTCGAGATGCGCAAAATGCGGTGATTCGCGATCGGTTTTCGCTTTTAGGGTTTACCGCTGCCTATGAAGCGATGGATCGCCGTTGCCCGATCCGTTAGTGAACCCTTGTTGTATGGGAAAAAACGGCATGTCAGTTGCCCACATCCTTCGTAGGAAGCGCATCGGTGAGCTTTCAAAGAGGTGATCGCGTGACATCCACTTCCTTGGTGTCGCCACGTTTGGAT
>CAZTIH010000112.1:0-8539 GCA_964613675.1 uncultured Candidatus Competibacteraceae bacterium | reverse complement strand
TCCACACCCGCCTTACTTCGCGGGTGAAACGTTCGATTCAGAGCAGGCCCTGTTGGATTTTTTTGTTTCAATCCACACCCGCCTTACTTCGCGGGTGAAACTCCCTAGCTCTAACTCCTTGATTTGCTTGATGGTTTTTCCGAGTTTGCGCGAACCCTTTTTTGAAAGTCCAAACTTTCCTCCATAAATCCTCTCAGATCTTGTTAACTGATTGATTTTTAAAGAAGCGCGAAACTCTGGGCATTTTCGCATTACTTGGGGTTCGCGCACAAGAATATTCATCTGGTCTCTCACCGTGCTGAATCAAAGCAAAATTTGATGCCAACGAAAACCCTCGAGCCTTCAGCGGTCTTCTCTACAACTTTCAATTCTTAACCACCTCTGCAATGTCCAAAAAAACTGACGACTTCTCTCATCACACTCCTATGATGCAGCAATATTTGCGGATTAAAGCCCAATATCCAAACGCTTTATTGTTGTACCGCATGGGTGATTTTTATGAATTATTCTATGACGATGCACGACGCGCCGCCGCCAGTCTCGAAATCACCCTCACCACCCGCGGTCAATCCGCTGGCCAGCCCATTCCCATGGCCGGTGTCCCCTTTCACGCCCTCGAAACCTACCTCGCAAAACTCGTTGCCTTAGGTGAATCCGTCGCAATCTGCGAACAAATCGGAGATCCCCAAAATAGCCGAGGCCCCGTCGAACGCCAGGTCATTCGCGTGGTCACCCCCGGCACCCTTTCAGATGAAGCCTTGCTCGATGACAGCCGCGAAAATCTGTTAATCGCACTCCATACCCATAAAGAACTCGTTGGACTCGCCTGTTTTGAGCTATCAAGTGGCCGTTTCACACTCATGGAATTTATGGCGACCGAATTAACAAATGAATTAGCTCGGCTAAAACCCGCCGAAATCCTGATTGCCGACAACAGCGCTTTAATTAACCGCCTAAACTCTATCCCTCATTTGCGCCAACAACCCCATTGGTTATTCGACTATTCAACAGCTTACGAGAATCTCTGTCAGCAATTTAACACGGCCCATTTAGATGGCTTTGGGGGCACACATTTAACGATCGCCATTAGTGCGGCTGGCGCACTCTTAAATTATGTACGCGAAACTCAAAAAACCGCGTTGCCCCATATCCGACATTTCACCGTCGAACAACTGAGTGATAGTCTCATTTTGGATGCCGTCAGTCGCAGACATTTAGAGCTTGAAATAAGTGTCCACGGCGAAGTGAAATCCAGTCTTTTAGGGGTTCTGGATCGCTGTAAAACACCTATGGGACGACGTCTGTTAGGGCGCTGGTTACAACGTCCGCTCCGAGATCGTAAACGAATTTTAATGCGGCAACAGGCCGTAGCGTGGCTCATTCAGCACGACTACCGACTTCTGCGCGAGCAACTCAAAAATTGTCCCGATGCCGAACGCATCGTTGGGCGAATCGCGCTCAAAAATGCGCGACCTCGCGATTTAGTCGGACTGCGAAATGTCTTAAATCGTCTTCCAGACCTCTCCCGTGATCTCAATGAGGGACCTCTAAAATCCATTTATAAATGCTTGATAGATAAAGAAAAATTAGCCTCATGGCTACAGAAAGCTATCTGTGAAACTCCTGCGCTGTACCTTCGAGAAGGAAATGTCATCGCTGATGGCTACGACGATAAATTAGATCACCTGCGTCAACTCAGTAACAATGCAGATCAATTTCTGCTCGAATTAGAACAACGCGAAAAGACAGCAACCCAACTCTCGACCCTAAAAGTGGGCTACAACCGTGTGCATGGTTACTTTATTGAACTCAGTAAAAGTCAATCAAAACAAGCCCCAAACCATTATGTCCGTCGGCAAACCCTGACCAATGCAGAACGTTACATTACAGAAGAATTGAAGAAGTTTGAGGATCAAGTCTTAACCGCTCGCGAAGAAGCATTGCTCCGTGAAAAACAATTATACGATGAACTATTAGAACAACTCATTGGCGAATTGCCGCATTTAACCGCTATGGCAACCGCATTAGCCGAATTAGATGTTCTGTTAAATTTTGCAGAACGCGCTCAGGATCTGAATTGGGTTGCGCCTACCTTCAGCGATGTCCCAGAACTCCACATCGTGCAAGGACGACATCCCGTCGTTGAAACCCTCAGCGATGGGCCGTTTATTCCAAACGACTTAGAATTCAACTCTGAAAAAAAACTTTTTGTAATTACAGGTCCCAATATGGGAGGCAAAAGCACCTTCATCCGTCAGACGGCTTTAATCGTCATTTTGGGCAGCATAGGGAGCTTTGTACCGGCGCAATCGGCGAAGATCGGTACTGTTGACCGCATTTTCACTCGAATTGGGGCCGGCGATGACCTTACGGGGGGACGTTCGACCTTTATGGTCGAAATGACGGAAACGGCCAATATCCTCCATCATGCGACCCCCAACAGCTTGGTGTTGCTGGACGAAATTGGCCGTGGCACCAGCACTTACGACGGATTAGCGTTAGCCCATGCTTGTGCCCTCCACCTTGCCGAACGGGAGGCCCTTACCCTCTTTGCAACCCATTATTTCGAGTTGACACGCTTACCCGAGCTTAATCCTCACATTCAGAACATCCATTGTGCGGCTGTAGAACACGAAGGACAGGTGGTTTTTTTGCATCAAATCAGTGCAGGCCCTGCGGATCGTAGCTATGGTTTGCAGGTTGCGGCCCTCGCGGGACTCCCCAACGCCGTACTTGAGCGCGCAAAATTGCAGTTGTTTGCACTGGAAAATCAAACTGGAATGACGTCAAATCCATCGCCGTTGTCTAAGCCCGCGACGCAATTTGCGTTACGTTTAGCGGACGAACACCCCGCGTTAACTGCATTGCAACTTATTGATCTTGATGCACTTTCCCCGCGTCAGGCGCTCGATACCTTGTATCGTCTGAAGGCGCTACTTGATTCTTAACTCTCAAAATTTGAGGTATTTATGACCTTTGTTGTGACTGACAACTGCATCAAATGTAAGTACACCGACTGTGTAGATGTATGCCCGGTGGATTGCTTTCATGAAGGCCCCAACTTTTTGGTGATTGACCCAGATGAGTGCATTGACTGCACCTTATGCGTCCCCGAATGCCCTGCGCAGGCCATTTTTGCAGAAGACGACCTCCCCGAAGATCAGTCGCATTTTTTGGAACTCAATGCAGACTTAGCGAAGGAGTGGCCCGTGATTACCGAGAAAAAAGAAGCGTTACCTGATGCTGCCGAGTGGGATGGTGTACCCAATAAATTGACTCATTTGGAACGCTAATGAGCGATTTAGTCTCTCTGAAAATTGCGTTGGTCACGCTATCAGACACGCGCACGCTCTCTGAAGACAAGTCGGGAGACTATCTGGCCACCGCCTTACAGGAGGCTGGTCACCAATTAGCAGAACGCACCCTCATTCCAGACAATATCTACCAATTGCGGGCATTGGTATCGCGTTGGATTGCTGACGAAGCGATTCAAGTGGTGATTTCGACGGGGGGCACGGGTTTAACGGGGCGTGATGGCACACCAGAAGCGGTTAAGCCATTGTTTGACAAAGAAATTGAGGGATTTGGTGAAATGTTTCGCTATCTGTCTTGGGAAGAAATCGGCACCTCGACCATGCAATCTCGCACGGTCGCGGGGATGGCCAACGGTACCTACATTTTCTGCTTACCCGGTTCAACAGGCGCTTGCCGATTAGGCTGGAGCAAGTTGATTGCTCCCCAATTAGACATGCGCAATCGCCCCTGCAATTTAGTCGAATTACTGCCGCGATTACGGGAAACCTAATTGAAAAACTGCATTTAACTCGTGAATTCAGAAGCCCTCTTCACGCATAGCTTAATTGGGCTATTAGGCGCCGCGCATTGCTTTGGGATGTGCGGCGGCATTAGTAGTTTATTAACCTTGGGATTAGCGCCTGAAAACCGTCGCAGTACTCGCGTTTTTGCATATTTGATCGCCTACAACACGGGTCGTATTACCAGTTATGTATTGGCGGGGGCCATTATCGGCGGGTTGGGCGGCCTATTAGTGGAATTAAGCGATTTGCACGCCCTCCAGCGAAGCCTGCAATTTGTCACGGCGGGTATTATGATCTTACTGGGGTTATACATCGCCAATATCGTCCACTTTGTCAGTCATTTAGAAAAAATAGGCTACTTTGTGTGGCGCCATTTACGCCCTATAGGTCAACAGTTTTTACCTGTGAAGTCGATTAAATCGGCTTTGTTTTTGGGCGTAATTTGGGGCTGGCTTCCCTGTGGACTGGTGTACAGCGCTTTGATCGCCACGTTGGGAAGCGGCAATGGTGTTAACGGAGCCATGCTAATGCTGGCGTTTGGATTAGGCACCCTACCCGCATTACTGGGCATGGGTTTATTTGCCGCTTCATTAGGCCGATTTTTACAACGAAAATCGGTTCGTTTAACTGCCGGTTTTTTAGTGATCGTGATTGCCATAATTCAGCTATATCACGCCATTTAGAATTTTACTGTCAGCCCATTTATTTATGACAACCTCATGGCTTATTTGTTAGCCCATTTTTTGCTTGCCATCAAGTGATCTCTTCGCCCATTCATTAGCCCACTTTTATAAAGCGTTCGGGCAAAAAATTAGGGGCAGGTTTAGCAAAATGATACCCCTGCCCATAATCCACTTTTAACTGCTTCAGAATATCGACAATTTGCTGATTCTCGACGAATTCGGCAATCGTCTTGAGTTTGAGATTGCTCGACATGTTGGTAATGGCGCTGATAAACACGCGATCTACTTCACTATTGTGCAAATTGCGCACGAAACTTCCGTCGATCTTCACATAATCGACCTCAATATTGCGTAAGTAGTCAAAAGACGAATATCCCGCGCCAAAATCATCTAATGCGAAGCGGTAACCCGACTTCCGCAGATCGCGAATAAAGTCACAAGCAGAAGAAAAGTTTTCTACAGCAGCGGTTTCGGTCACTTCAAAGATAATGTGATGCGGATCAGCGTGATATTTCAGAGTTGATTGCCGAATCACATCCAGAATTTCATTATCGGTTTCCCGTCCACCAAAATGTCTGCCCGACAAATTAATCGTCAACGAAACGGGTCTACCGATCTGTTGACTGTACCCCTGTGCTCGAATTGCATTTGCAACCACCCAACGGTCGATGTCCTTAATCAAACCAAAACGTTCTGCAATAGTGATGAAGCGCCCCGGTGCAATGACCTTATTATCCTTGTCTTGCATCCGTAAGAGCGTCTCGTAATGCTGAATTTCTCCGTTTGAAAGGCGCACAATAGGTTGAAAATAAAGCAAAAACTGGTCAAATCTCAGCGCATTGCGAATTCGCTCCTCCCAATAGAGCTTTTCTTGCATTTTTTCTGAATCTGCATCGCCTTGAAAAAACCGATAGGTGTTACGGCCCTCTTCTTTGGCCAAATAAACGGCGGCATCTGTGCGGGCCATCAGTTCGCTAATCTGATCGCCATGTTCTGGAAATAGCGTCACGCCGATGCTGGCACTAAAGGGCGTAGTTCGATTATTCCAACGAAATTCTTGCTGCCGCATTGCGACTAAGAGATGTTGAGAAATCTCACTTGCCCGTTCTCTATTCGCCATTGGAATCAAAATGCCAAACTCATCGCCGCCAATCCGACTCAAAATGCAGTCCTCTGGCAGTGTTTTTTGCAGCAGAATCGCCAATTTTTTCAGATATTCGTCACCTGCATGATGCCCCAAGGTGTCATTGACGAACTTAAATTGATCGACATCGAGAAAAAGCAGCGCGCCTCCCATGCCGATAAGCTGATTGTGACTAATCTGTGCGGCAAATAATTCTTGAAAATAGCGCCGATTCGTCAAACCCGTCATAGGATCTTTATTAGTCAAATCAACGAGTTGCTGTTGGCTTTGACGTTCTTTACTAATGTCAAAAATGATGCCTGCGAGGATAGAGTCTTGATCGCGTTTCTCAACAGAGCCAATCAACCTTAACCATATCCAGTTACCGTTCAGATGAAGCGCACGGAAATCGACACTATAACTTTCGCGTTCTGAACCCCGATGAGTTAAGAGGTTGAGCACCCAGTTGCGATCATCTGCATGAATCGTATTTTCAAAAAAGAGGGGGCTGCACCAGTGTTCTACAGGATAGCCGAGCAAATTGGGCGCTTCGTTACTCACAAAAATAAATTGGCCATTCGTCAAATTCGCTTCCCAAGCGACGGCATTGATCCCCCGCAGCATCGCGTTAAATCGAAGCGCTTCCTGCGCCAAGACTTCATGGCGATTTGCCCAATCCTGATGTTGTACCTGCAATTGCTCGAAGAATGTCGCCCAAGCGTGGCTAAATTTCTGCAACCATCCCGTGCAAACAGGGAAGTTTCGACGATCAGATTTTGCTGAAAGATACTGATTCAACTGCAATAACTGGCGATTTACTCGCCTAAACCATAGCCCCAAAATTCCCCAAGGCAGTAATAATAGGGTTAACAATATCGCTGTATCTCGCATCAAAAATTCTGATGTTTTTTCAGACTGAAGTGAATAAACCGTCCATAGCTGACCGATTGTTCTATTCCCCCAAGTGATTGGCAACTTCTGAATCTGAAATTGGGGGAGATTTTCGGGAAAATTTTGAACGGAAAATGGGGGAGGTAATTGGCCGATTTCTGCAACTAACCGCGTACTATCTGTAGTTTTGAAGATCGCTGCAAAAGAAACTTCGTGACTTATCATTCGCAGATAGTCTTGTAGCGCATTTTCAGAGGTTGCCGACATCAGATAAGGGGCGATTGCATAGGCTAAAAGCTGACCATTAGCGGCGGCGTGAATTTGGTGAAGTTGCTGTTGTTGTTGTTGCAACAAAACCCAAAAAGCCCCGCCAATTCCGAGCTGTAATACGAATAATAAGGCCAACAATCGCCATGGCATTAGGCATATTCCTCATTTCGACTTAGGCGATATAACGCCTGTTCAGCCAGTAAGTTAGGCCACAAACGCGCTAATAAACTTGCCCGATAATGAACATCTCCCACAGCACGTTCGCGGATCACGATTTGGCGATGTGCGCAAAACTGTTCAAAATCAGCAATAGTGAAAAGATGCAAATTAGGGGTGTCATACCAATTAAAGGGTAACATCTTGTTGACGGGCATTTTCCCTTTCAGAAGTTGCCAACGACAATGCCAGTGACCAAAATTCGGAAAAGTGACCACCCCCTGCTTCCCGACGCGCAACATTTCGGCCAATAACTGTTCGGTGTGACGCAATGTCTGAAGCGTTTGCGTCATCAGCACGAAGTCAAAGCTCTGGGTAGCAAAGTCGGCCAAACCCTGTTCTAAGTCCATCTGAATGACCGAAACCCCACGCTCGACGGCTTGATTGAATAACGACAAATCAATCTCTAAGCCATATCCCTTTATCTGTAAATGTGTTTGCAGATAAGCGAGTAATGCACCATCTCCACATCCCAAATCTAATACGCGGCTTTGCGGGGGAATCCAGCTTGCGATCAACTCGAAATCAGTTCTCACGAAATTAGCTCCGCAAGACGTTTTAGATAGGTTTTCATCAACTGTAGATAATTGGGAATTGGCAGTAAAAATGAGTCATGTCCTTGTGCCGCCTGAATTTCTGCATAACTGACCGGACAATTTGCCGCGACCATCGCCTTAACCATTTCTCGCGAACGCATCGGCGAAAACCGCCAGTCACTTGAGAAAGAGATCACCAGAAATGACGCTTTGGTTTGTCTGAACGCTGCTGTCAGATCATTCTGATATTCTGCTGCGGGGTCAAAATAATCGAGCGCTTTAGTCATCAAAAGGTAGCTATTCGCATCAAAACGATCTGCAAAACGTTCACCTTGATAATGCAAATAGCTTTCGACTTGGAATTCTTGATCCAAATTGAATTGCAGTGACTCACTTCGCAAATCCCGACCAAAACGGGTCGCCATTCCGGCATCAGACAAATAAGTGATGTGTCCCAACATGCGCGCTAACCCCAAACCGCGGCGTGGCAACTGATGGTATTCTGCATAATGCCCTTCTGCGAATGCGGTATCCCACCGAATCGCAGCCCGCGCCACTGTACTAAAGGCGATATTTTGAGCCGACAAGTAAGGAGCCGCTGCAATGACAATGGCGTGATCAACGCGTTCTGGAAAATCAATCGCCCATTGTATTGCCTGCATTCCTCCCAAACTTCCGCCAATCACTGCGGCAAACTTTTGAATTCCAAAGAAATCGGCTAAACGCGCCTGACTTTTGACCCAATCGCGCACCGTGACAATCGGAAATTCGGGGCCGTAAACTTTGCCCGTGAGTGGATTGACCGTATTTGGCCCGGTTGACCCCCGACATCCGCCCAAATTGTTGCAACAGATCACAAAAAAGTGATGAGTATCAATGGGTTTACCCGGGCCAACCATCGTATCCCACCATCCTGGCTTTGTTTCATCTATCTGATGGTAACCTGCGGCGTGGTGATCTCCAGTCAACGCATGACAAATCAAAATCGCGTTTGATTTCAAT
>CAZTIH010000111.1:0-8710 GCA_964613675.1 uncultured Candidatus Competibacteraceae bacterium | reverse complement strand
CTATGAATATGGCAATTTTGAGAACGCAGGTAGCTGCGGTTGGATTGCAACGCGCCCCCTAAATCCTGCTGGTGGGGAATGTGTGATGTGGGGCAATCCAGTCGCGGAAATGATGTACGAGGCATTGCGTTACTTTGCTGGGCGTAAAGCCCCCACAGTGGCTTTTTCAATCACCGCTTCAGCACAACCTGATGCACGTTTAGGACTCCCCGTGGCATCGTGGGATGACCCCTTTGGCGATTACACCAACCGATATTGTTCGCGTCCGTTCATTACCCTCGTAAGTGACATCAATCCTTCCTACGATACCGATCAAGTCCCCAATTCTTACTTTCCAACCGCATCGGGATTTTCTGCGGATTTGGATATTCCTACCGCCGCCATCGGTCAACAAATCTGGAATGCAGAAATGGGGGGATCAAAACAGATCTTTATCGGGCAATCGGGAAATAATTACGACGGCGCACCTACGGAAAAGTCAGCCAGTAGCTTTGGGAACATTCGCGGTCTCAGTCCCGAAGAACCCACTAAACTTGGCGGTTATTATTCGGCAAGTATCGCTTATTACGGCAATACCAATCGCTTAAATGTGGCTTCTAACCCAGAACAAGGTCGGGTTTCGACCTTTGCCGTTGCTTTAGCTTCGCCTTTGCCGCGTATCGAAATTCCTGTAGGCGGACAGATTGTTACCCTTGTCCCCTTCGCCAAATCGCCGGCGGGGGCAAAAATCAACCGTACTCAAGGCCAGTTCCAACCCACAAACCAGATCGTCGATTTTTATGTAACGGAGCTGGGGCCGAATTACGGGCGTTTTCGCGTTAACTTTGAGGATGTGGAACAGGGCGCCGACCACGATATGGATGCCATTGTCCAGTATGAATATCGGGTCAACGCCAATGGCACAGTGACAATTACTCTGGATTCCCAGTACGCGGCGGGTGGCATTGATCAGCACATGGGTTATGTGATTTCGGGAACCACGCGGGATGGAATTTATTTGGAGGTGTATGACCAAGGCGGTTCTAAACCCACCTACTTCCTGAATACGCCGCCAGATGTTTGGGCAGATAGTCCTGTCAGCGAGAAAATGGCGACACGATTACCCTTGACTACCAGTCGTACCTTCACGCCGTCGGGTCAGCAAGCGGCGCAACTCTTGAAAAATCCGCTGTACTATGTAGCGAAATGGGGTGGATTTGAGGATAGCGATGGCGACAAAACCCCCAATCTGCCCAGTGAGTGGGATGCCGACCAGAATGGGATTCCCGATAACTACTTTCTCGTGACCAATGCGCTAAAGCTCGAACAACAGTTAACCACGGCCTTTAATCGAATCTTGTCGTTAGTGGGATCGGTCTCGGCGGCGGCAGCGAGCGCCAGTTCGGTGCGTTCTGATACCCAGGTGTTTCGGGCTTTCTTCGACAGTTCGGAATGGACGGGGGATGTGGTGGCTAGCAATGTTGATCCGTTGACCAACCTCGAAGTCCCGGGGCAAGTGTGGTCTGCTAAGGATGCGTTGCCCGGTCCTAATAGTCGGAAAATCTTTACGAGCTACCGTGCGGCGCAAAATAGCTATGTCGGGCGGTCGTTTATTTGGGGAAATCTCACCGCCGAGCAGCAAAACGCCCTCAATACCTTTGTTCAAGGGCCAGGCGAACGCGTCGAGGATGGTTTGGGTGCCAATCGGTTGGATTATCTGCGGGGCGTGCGGGATGACGAATTGGATAGCGGGGGCACTTTCCGCAACCGCCGTAGCTTGATTGGCGATTTCATCAATTCCAATCCGCAGTTTGTGAAAGGTTCACCCGTGTTGTACCTCGACCGGTGGCCAGAAGGTTCGGCAGAAACACCTCATGCGGACTATCGAGCAGCGCAACGTAATCGCGTTGGCGTTATGTATGCTGGCAGTAACGCGGGGATGTTGCATGGATTCAGAGCGTCGGATGGCGTAGAGCTGTTGGCGTATGTTCCCAGCACGATGTATCCCCACTTATCGAGCCTAACGAATGTGGATTACACCCACCGTTACTTTGTCGATGGGACGCCGACCCTAGCAGATGCGTATTTTAATAATCGTTGGAATACGGTGTTGTTGGGGGGATTGCGGGCCGGTGGACAGGGCATTTATGCGCTCAATGTCACTGATCCGCAGAATTTCAACGCATCGAGTGTGATGTGGGAGTTCACCGATCAAGACGATGCCGATTTGGGATACACCTTCGCGCAACCCGTGATATTTCGGGCCAACAACAGCATGTTTGAGGGCAAATGGGTGGTGGCACTGGGTAATGGCTATAACAGCAACGAGTCCGATAGCAGCGTGGGTTCGGGGCGGGCAGTTCTATATTTCCTCGATGTCGCGACGGGGTCTGTGCTGAGTAAACTCACCCTGCCTGATGCCGCTTTCCCCAATGGATTAGCGTCGGTCGCGGTGGTGGACTACGACGGCGATGATGTCGGGGATTTTGCCTACGCGGGAGACCTGCGGGGGAACCTGTGGAAAGTGGACCTGCGCGGTTCTCAACCTCAAATTGTGGACAATAAGCCGTTTTTCATAGCTCTCAACGAGAATGGGCAACGCCAACCCATCACGGTCAAACCCGAAGTGGGACGGGGACCCACTGTGGATGGAGTGGAGTCGGTTTATGTGTACTTTGGGACGGGCAAGTATTTTGAAGTCGGGGACGGTTCGCCTAACCCCAATTTTACGAACACGATTTACGGCCTCATTGATTATGTTGATCCGCCCACAGGTAGTCCTAAGGCCTCGTCGATCAAACCGATTGCCAATCGAACCGATGCGTCAGCGGCAGGAGAAAACGAGCTTGTCCCGCAATTCATTATTTTTGAAGGTCAGGCGGCGTTTGGAGGTCAGGAACGGGCAGTCTCGAATAATTTTGTCGATGTAATCAACAAAGGGCATCGCGGATTTTTCTTAGATCTGAAATTTGGGGCGATGGGACGAGGCGAAATGAGTGTTTCCGATCCCTTCCTGCGGAATGAGCGTGTGTTGTTCACGACGCTGATCCCGGGTGATGTGGGTACGGGCAGCGAAACCAGTTGTGACGGCGGCGGCCAGACCTTCTTTATGGCTTTGGATGCGTTTAAGGGGGGCGGTGCGCAAGAAATGGCGGTGTTCGATCGCAACAATGACCAACAATTCGACCAAAACGACTTGGTGGACATTGATACGCCTGACGGAACCGATCGCTACGCAGTCGTCGGGGTCGGCGTTAATAGTGTGGTGAATAATCCGCTAATTCTCGATAACCCCAACATCGCTGGTTTGGATGCCGTATTTGGGTCACAAGGCAATGCAATTCCAGCATTACAGGGGATTCGCGTGGGGGCACAACCCTGGCGCCGAATTCGTTAACCGCTAATTCTACGGTGAAATAAGCCCCGCTTTGGCGGGGTTTTTACGGTTGATCTCAAACTGCGGACTTCTTAGAGGTATTTATGAAACACCAATCAGGCTTCACATTAATGGAACTCGTGATCGCAGCGTCGATTGTGGGGATTTTGGCGGGGATTGCGTATCCGATTTATGTAGATTTTGTGTACAGCGGACGGCGTGCCGATGCTAAAACCGTTCTCACTCAAAATGCGCAGATGATGGAGCGGAATTACACGCTGACGGGTCGTTACGACCAAGATCGGGATGGAAATGCCATTGAAGATCCCTTTATCACGGACTCGCCCAATGATGGGACAGGGCGGGCGTACTACACCATTTCCTTTGCCGCAGGTCCGACGGCAACGACCTTTACCTTACAAGCGGTGCCGACGGAGCTAGCGGGTCAAAATCGCGATAAATGTGGAACTTTGACCCTGGACAGTGTAGGACGACGAGATGTCTTGAATGCACAGGCGGGTTACGATGCGGCTCGCTGCTGGTAATTCAGCTGACATTCTCCCCGCCCCAAAGGACGGGGCCTGTCGCGCATTTTGGTCACAATGCACTCCAATCGGGTGGGAGCGTAATGCCCTGCTCGACATAAAATCTCGCCGCCCCCGCATGGTAAGGAATAGCGCGATTTTCTTGAATAGCTTCGTTATTTAGGATGGATAAGGAAGGTTGTAGCGATAGGATTTGCTCGTCATTGATCGCTAGGTTGAGCCATTCGTACACCAAGTCATTTGGTAAGCTGTTTCGGGCAACAGCGAAATGCCACAAGGCGACCGTCCTTAATTCGGGCTGTTGGGGCGTTAAGAGTCCCGAAGTAAGCACCCAAGGCGAAAACATTCGCTCAAGTAATAACCGTTGTTGTTCCGCTGAAGCGGGCGCTAACCATTGAACACCACTTTCTCCCCAATCCGAATGTAATTCCTCTAATCGCGTGGCATTAAGGGTCAGCCCTAAGGCGGCCAGTTCACCCTGTTGCCACTGCTGGCGTTGCGTGGGACGGGCGTTGTAACGCGCCTGAATCGGAAGGTTCAAAGCCTCAAAAACTAATGACCAATAGCTATCTGCTGGCCCGCCCTGTGCCCCAAGCCCGATGGTTTGCCCCCGCAAATCGGCAAGCTGAGTGACGGCACGGTGTGGGGGAATGGCTAATACCAGGGGCGTTGGGTACAAGGGAAACAGCGCCCGCAAACGTTCGTGACGTAGCCCCGGCGCCAAGCGGCTCTGTCCCCGCCAGGCATCCCACGCCAACGGAAGCGCGACAAATCCCACGTCTATATCGCCATTTTGAACGAGCGCCGCGTTTTGCGCCGACCCCCCCGTGGTTTCGACAGAAATGGGCAATTGCAACCGTTCACTGAGTCGATGAGCCATGCCCGCGCCCAAGGTGAAGTAAGTACTCCCCGTCGCGGCGGTCGCCAATAACACCCGTCGTGGCCAATTCTCTCGATTGACAGCGGGTAAATCGGTTGCCAAAGCCGACGACACGAATCCCATCCCCAACCCTGCGCTGAGGAGCCACAAAGCGCGGAATTTCACGGGCGATTAAAAGTTGGTGGGGTCCCAAATCCCGGTAAAAAGGGAACCGAGGGCGACGGTAAATCGCTGGAAGGTGCCCGCAATGTGAGGACATCATCGCGCTGGCGAATTTCAAATGCGCCCAAAAAGTTCATTCCCAACAAAACCTGACCACTTTCAAGGCTGGGCAAGACCACGGCCTCTACATTGTCCCGCTTTAAGTCTCCAATCTGCACGTTCTGCAATTGGGTGGAGTGACCTTCGACGGGGCCATTCGCCGTGTTGATGATGCGACGAATTCCCAGCGGTAGCCCGAGATTTTGAGCCACATCCATCGACACCGTGACCACTGTCGCGCCCGTATCGACCATCGAACCAAATGCCGCGCCGTTGAGGAGGGCGGTGGCGCGATAGTGACCACTGCTGTCCCGCCGCAACGACACTTCGGGACGAGTGCTCTCACCGTTGGCGGACGACTGTTCGGGCGTAATGGTGCGCGTGGAGGACAGCCCTGCTCCGCTGCCGTTCAAACTCATAATCACCACCCGCTCTAACCGCCCGTTGCGATAGTGACCCGTAAAATTAAACCCCGTGAAAAGTCGGCGTAGGGCCTGGGTCAACGGGAGACGAAATTGCCCATCGAGGGCCGCATCCTCCGGTGGGACAAAACGTAGCTCAAAAGTGATGCCGGTTTGGGTTTGTAACTGTTCGAGAGCTTCATCCAAGGGCGTGCCGTCAAAATCGACATGGAGCTGTCCGCCATTCAACTGCGCGGCGCCGTTTACGGGCAGCGCGAACAGCAAGAATAAAGAGATGATCGATAACCTGATCGTCGAAATCATAGGGAATCAACTCCTCGTAGTAGGGCGCGGGCCATGATAATGGCGTCTTCCGCGGGGTGCGGGGGACGAGCGGGATAATAGTTTTTGCGCCGACCGATTTCGTGAAATCCCGCCGTTTCGTAAAGCATTTGTGCGGCGCGATTGGTGTCCCGTACCTCCAGAAAAATCACATCTGCAAAATGAGTTTGGGCTTGTTGCAGACAATGTTCGAGCAATTGCCGACCTAATCCCCGTCGCCAATAAGTCGGATGAACCGCTAAATTGAGCAGGTGTGCTTCGTTGGCCACATGAATCAGCCATAACACGGAAAATCCCATAATTTCCCCCGCTGAACTGCGCGCAACCGTACCTAAATCGCCTTGTTCGTAACGTTCTGCAAAATGGCGGGCGGTCCAGGACGGCGTGAGATGACTGCGAATTTCGAGGTCGGCAAGCTGAGGTAAGTCGGCGAGGGTCCACGGGCAGAGTTGCCAGTTCATGTCGTTACAAGGTCTGTAAAAAGGTCTGTAGCGTACATAAATCTTCCCAGGCTTTCGCTTTTTCTAGGGGCGAACGGAGCAAGTACGCGGGATGGTAAGTGACGAGGAGTGGAATTTGACGGTCGCCGACGGGGTATGCCAGCCATTTACCCCGTACCTCTCGCATGGTGATTGGCGTCTGCAACAGCGCCGTCGCCGCACTTCGCCCCAGTGCCACAATGACTTTGGGTTGAATGAGCGCTATTTGGCGATTGAGAAAGGGCCGACATGCCGTGATTTCATGGGCGTCGGGCGTGCGATTGTCTGGGGGGCGACATTTCACCGCATTAGCGATGTAAATCGTATCGCGATTCTGATGAATGGCGGCAAGCATGGCGTTCAGAAGTTGGCCTGCTCGTCCTACGAAGGGTTCGCCCGTTTTATCTTCTTCAGCGCCTGGGCCTTCGCCAATCCACATAATCTCGGCTTGAGGATGGCCTGCCCCCACAACGACCTGTTGTCGCCTCAAACACAGTCCACAGGCGCGGCAATCCTGAATCGCTTGGGTTAATTGGGGCCAGTCAGATGTAGCAATGCGCTGTTCACGGGTATCAATGGGGGCTTTGAATAGCGAATCGGTCGTGGAGGGAATAGACATTCTGATGGGTTGAATGGGCGAGGCTTCAGATGGGCGCGGTGGAGATGTTTTATGGCGATTAGCGAGGGTCTTTAAGGTTTTAGCAACCGTCGAAGTAGGGCGTGGGGGGGGCAATGATGTTTGGGGCACGGGGACGGTTGCAGGTGCGGAGATCGTCGCTGGGGGAGCTAAACGCTCGCGTCTTACCCAAACGGTTAGGCCCATTAGGGCGAGTAACTGGCGTTTTTGCATGAAGACAGCCCCTTAAAATCCCGTCCCTGGGAAAGGTTAGCGGTTCAAGAGACTAATTTTTGCTCTGATCGACTAAACGATTGGCCTTAATCCACGGCATCATCTCGCGGAGCTTTTCCCCTACGACTTCGATGGAGTGTTCACGAGACAACCGCCGCCGTGCTTTAAGGGTTGGGGCATTTGCTTGATTTTCCAACACAAATTCCTTCGCAAATTCCCCCGTCTGAATCTCTTTCAGAATGCGGGCCATCTCGGCTTTTGTTTGTTCGGTGATGATGCGCGGGCCACGGGTCACGTCGCCATATTCAGCGGTGTTGCTGATGGAATAACGCATGTTGGCAATCCCGCCCTCGTACATCAGATCGACGATGAGTTTGAGTTCGTGCAGACACTCAAAATAAGCCATTTCGGGGGCGTAACCCGCTTCAACCAGCGTCTCAAAGCCTGCCTGCACTAAAGCCGTTGTACCGCCACATAACACGACTTGCTCGCCAAACAGATCGGTTTCGGTTTCTTCGCGGAAGGTGGTTTCGATGATCCCAGCCCGACCGCCGCCAATCGCGGACGCATAGGACAGTGCTAATTCACGTGCTTTACCCGTCGCATTTTGCGCGATGGCGATGAGACAGGGGACGCCGCCGCCTTTGGTGTAGGTGGCGCGAACGGTGTGACCGGGGCCTTTGGGCGCGATCATGACGACATCGAGATCCGTACGGGGCTCAATTTGACCGAAATGGATATTGAAACCGTGGGCAAATGCGAGGGTGGCACCTTGTTTGATGTGAGGCGCGATGTCGTCGCGGTAGAGCTTGGCCTGATGCTCGTCTGGGGTCAGGATCATGACGAAATCGGCGGCTTTGACGGCTTCGACGACGGGCATGACCTTGAGACCTGCCGTTTCGGCTTTCACGGCGGAAGGCGACCCGGGCCGCAGTCCCACAATCACATTGACGCCCGATTCATGGAGATTGTTGGTATGGGCGTACCCTTGAGAACCGTAACCAATGACCGCGACGGTCTTGCTTTTGATAAGCGATAAATCGGCGTCGTTATCGTAAAAAACCTGCATGAGATGCACCTCGTTGTTATGGAAAATAAAGGGTTTTCAGAATAGAAAAAGGGGCGATGATGGATGTCGCCCCCATTGCCAACAGAACCATTAGACGCGCAATGCTTTGGTCCCGCGAGACATTCCTAAGGCACCGGAGCGGGACATTTCGATAATCGATTCTGTCCCGACCACCTGCACAAAGCGATCTAAATCACTGCCTTCGGCCACGATCTGAACGCCAAACAGCGTATCCGTAACATCAAAGACTTGGCCACCAAAAATCTGAATCAACCGAAACAGTTCATCGCGCCGAGCGGCGGTTTCAGCGTGGAGCTTAATCAACATCAATTCCCGTTCGACGTGGGGGCTTTCGCTTAAATCCGTCACTTTCACCACGTCGATGAGCTTATTCAACTGTTTCAGAATCTGCTCAATAACTTGATCGTTCCCCTCCGTCACCAGGGTTAGGCGGGACAGCGACGCATCTTCCGTGGGGGCCACGGCCAGACTCTCGATGTTGTAGCCCCGCGCCGAGAACAGATTCGC
>CAZTIH010000110.1:0-8743 GCA_964613675.1 uncultured Candidatus Competibacteraceae bacterium | reverse complement strand
GGCCCGTCAACCGTTGCGAGTGGTCTTGGACACGCACGGTCGATTACCGCCCCAGGCACGGGTGAGTCGTGAAGCGGGTGAACTCCTGGTGTTGACGGGGCCTCATGCGGCAGATCTGGACGGGGGTACGGTTCCCAGTGACGAAGGGTCTTCGACGGGCGTTGCCTCGAACCCCGCGTCGTTGCCTGAAACGCATCGCCGTGAGGGAGAAACGGGGTTTAGCGAAATTCCTTCCCGAAGGATGCCTCACGCGCCGTCCTCTGAAAGCAACCTATTAACGGTGCCTCACGCGCTGCCCTCTGAAAGCGACTTATCAACGGTGCCTCATGCGCCGTCCTCTGAAAGCGACTTATCAACGGTGCCTCATGCGCCGTCCTCTGAAAGCAACCTATTGACGGTGCCTCATGCGCCGCTCTCTGACAGCCACTTGTCAACGGTGCGCCGCGAACAAAAACGCCTGCCGTTAAGCGAGGACGGTCACCTGGATTTAGAGGCGGTGTTGGCGGAACTTGCACGCCGCGAGGTCAACGAAGTGCTGGTCGAAAGTGGGCCGACGCTGGTGGGGGCGTTGTTGAGGGCACAACGGGTCGATGAATGGGTCATTTATGTGGCCCCAAAATTCTTAGGCGACACGGCGAATCCCTTACTTCGCTTTCCGCTTACCCAGCTCACCGACGCCCCCAATTTACGGATCACGGATCTGCGGGCCGTCGGTCAAGACTGGCGATTCATTGCCCAATCGGAGTAACACATGTTTACCGGTATCATTACGGCGCTCGGCCAATTAAAAACGCGACAACCCCTCGGGGGCGATGTGCGGTTACAGATTTTCAGTCGGGATCTCGATTTAGGGGAGGTTCATCAGGGGGACAGCATCGCCGTCAACGGGGTTTGTTTAACGGTGGTGGCATTTGAACGAGATCATTTTTGGGTCGATGCCTCGAATGAGACCTTGCGACGCACCACCTTGGGCCAGTTGCCCTTAAACGGGCGCGTCAATTTGGAGAAGGCGTTGTTGCCGACGACGCGCTTAGGGGGACACCTAGTGAGTGGTCATGTGGATGGGCTAGGCCAAATTGTGTCGATTCAACAGGACGCCCGTTCATGGCAGTATCACATCAAGGCCCCGGCAGAACTCAAACGGTACATTGCCGAGAAAGGGTCGATTTGCGTGGACGGCGTGAGTTTGACGGTCAATCGCGTGGTGGACGAGGTGTTTGAGCTCAACATCATTCCCCACACCTTTGCCGTCACGATATTTGAAGATTATCGAGTGGCGACCTGGGTGAACTTGGAGGTGGACTTAGTGGCGCGTTACCTAGAACGCTTATTGATGTCGCGGGCCGCTTCGACCGACGATGAGTCCTTGAAATCGCTGATGAAAAAGACGGGGTTTATGTCCTAAATCCCCAGCGTGTGACGGGAATTTCCCCCTTCACAAAAACAGAGATCGCTTTCCCCAAAAACGAGGCATCGCGCATAGGCGGGCGGTGCCTCGAAATCATTTTTCAGCACATTTGAGGTTCCTAACATGGCACATTACGAAGGTCATTTGACATTAAATGGCAGCGAACGCATCGCTTTAATTGCGTCTCGTTATAACGATTTTATTGTCAGTCACCTCATTGCGGGGGCGACGGACGCGCTCGTTCGACATGGCGCAGATGCCAACTTGATCGACCTAATTCGGGCACCGGGCGCGTTTGAATTGCCTCTCGTGGCCCAACGCATTGCACAGACCAACCGTTATCACGGCATTGTGGCGTTAGGCGCGGTGATGCGAGGAGATACCCCGCATTTCGATTTTGTGGCGAACGAAGCGGTGAAGGGCCTAGCGATGGTGTCCCTCGAATTCAAAATCCCGGTGGGGTTTGGCGTCCTGACCGTGGATACGCTGGAACAGGCCATCGAACGAGCCGGTACCAAAGCGGGGAATAAAGGGGCGGAGGCGGCATTAGCGGTCGTCGAAACCTTGAATCTTTTCCATTGTTTATCCCAATCCTTGAAATAACTTGTAGGTAAATGCGCATGAATTCCACCGTCAATCCCCCCGCAACTGAGTTGGTTGCGTTACCCAAGCGTTCTCCCAAACATCCTCCGCGTCACTTAAAACAGCGTTCGATGGCACGCCGTTGTGCGATGCAGGCGCTGTACCAGTGGCAATTAACCCGCGACAACTTGGCAACCATCGAAGCGACCTTTATTGCCGATGAAGATTTACGCCAGGCCGATTGGTCGTATTTTCACGAATTACTTCACCGTTCGCGGGCAGAGGGCGACCGAATTGATACGGCAATTGCGCCTTTTTTGGATCGCCCGTGGTCGCAGGTCGATCCTGTGGAGAAGGCGATTTTGTGGGTGAGTGTGTACGAGCTGTTGTACCGACCCGATTTACCGTACCGCGTGGTGATTAACGAGGGGGTGGAGTTGGCGAAGGTCTTTGGTGCAGACCAGGGACATCGCTTTGTCAATGGGATTTTGGATCGACTGGCCCGTAGCCAACGCCACACCGAGGTCAACACCAAGTCACTGCCCCGCTAAAGGAAAGTGGCTCGGCTTTCAATGGACGCCCCAAAATTGGGTTAACGAGGTTCATGGGGGTTTGGAAAACGCTCGCCCTTAATGGACGCCTCCAAGTTGTTGTAACTGCTGTAAATAAGTCGCTTCGTCGGGCGCATTTCCCGTTCTTTGGGCGGCATGAAGGGTTTCGCCCAATGCCTCCAACATCACATGTTCCGCTTCATGGGCATCCCCGTGACGCTGACAAAGTGTCGTGTACACCGCCCGAATGCCTTGGGGACGATCAACCGCCACCTGTTCGTAAATGGCCAGATGGAGTGCGAGATGTAAAAAGGGGTTGAGCTGCCCCGAGGTTGGGTCGTAGTCCTGATCGACAACGCGTTCTGGATCGCGACTGAGGAGACCGTGATACTCGGGATGCTTCGCGATGACCTCAACCATGATCTGTTCCAACGGCGTAAGTGCTGCTGGAGACGATCCCGTTGACGAATTGGCTTTGCGCCAAACTTCAAAAAAATACTGTCTTAGAGAACGGCGATCTTGGCTAAAAAACATCGTCGTAATTACCGCCGTGCATTGACTCGCCGCCACGCTGCGGGATTTTGTTGATCGCCGGGGGTCGCCCAAATCCCAACTCTTGCCGCCCGCGCCGTCGCTTGGACGCGCCGATACTCCGCACTGTCATTAAATTGTTCATACACTATGGCCTGTCCGATACGTACCATTTCGAGACCAAGATCTACGCCGCCGCGTTCCCGTCGGACGAGACCGACGATGCGTCGATAGCGGTCGATGTCTCGCACCTCGACGATGAGTGGGCCTTCATCGGCGTTACCCAAAATGAGTTGACGGAAGGCGTCACGGGACTGTTCCCCCCAAGGCCGTTGCCCCATTTCGGGCGCGTCGATCCCCCAAATTCTCACGCGAAGATTGGGGTATTGGGGGCAGTTAGCCGTCACGGTGTCGCCATCCACGATTTTTTGCCGCGTGACTCGACACTCCAGAATGCTCCCCCGTTGAGGAACGCCAGTGGGTGCGGCGGTGGGGGGAGGGAGATGGAGCGCCCCGTAAACCAGGGCCACGAGGGTCGCTAAGGCCGGCGGCAACAGGGCACGCTTTTGATAGATCAAGTGAAACAAAGAGTTAAGCCAATTCATTAGGGCTCCGCGCTTCAACAGGTGAAATTTTAGACGCGCATCTTAAGGGGTTCACGGGGCTTTGGGCGACCTGATGACGAACTTTAGCCAAGCGGTTTTGGGCGACCTGATGACGGGATTTTCTCGGTCGTGATTTCGGAAGAACTGCGGTGGCGGTCTCCAGGCGTCTCCAAGGGCATTTTCCCACCCCATCTCCCCCGATTTATCCCAAAAAATCCGAATAATGGTCGCTATACGGAATTTTTTAGTTTTTTAATAATTTTTATTACTTTTTTCATATTACGAAAAAATACGGAAAAAGAGCACAGAATCGGCGAAAGCGGGAATTAAGGAAGGTAAATAGCGGGACTCATCGCGTAGGGAGGATGCTTTATTAAGGGATGCGGTTGGAGCAGAACAAATCGTCGACTCAGCACATGGTCGTCCTTGGGAAGATGCTTTTTAAGGAATGCGGTTGGAGCAGAACCATTGCGCGTATTTCGGTCATCACCCCAAATTGGAAATTAGGTTTTTAGTCCTGTCGCCGATGTAAAACACGCTTTCTCGGATTCATTGGAATCCCGCACTCGCTTTTAACCCCTTCATGACGGGGTTTCCTCTCTATAAACCCCAGTTCGTTCATCAATGATTCGAGGGATGATTCAATGTGCTATTCCCATTTTAAGGGTGTGATCTCTCCTCTACAGCTCTTTGGCGCATTACTCGTGGGGAGTCTGTTTTGTACTTCTCCCCTGCTCGCTGCCACCCTCACTGTTACCCATAGCGGTAGTGGATCGGCTGGTTGCACCCTTCGCAACGCCATTCTCGCCGCCAACACCAACGCCACCGTGGGAACCTGTACCGCCGGCAGCACAAGTGGGTTCGATCTCATCGAGTTGACCCTCGACATTCAACTTACCGCCGCCCTCCCACCGATCACCTCCGCCATTCAAATCAATGGCAACGGCTTCACCATTGGACGCTGTGGCGCAAGTTCGCGCTTTGGCCTGTTCCGCGTGAACAGTGATGGTGAATTGGTTCTCAACGGCGATCTGGGTAACGGTCAGTACGGGCTGACCCTCCAATGTGGCGAAACCACATCGGGCGCTGCGATCTACAACGCCAACGGCGGCCGTACCACTGCCCGCTTTGTGCGCTTCATCGACAACCTCGCGTCCGTTCGGGGAGGCGCGATCTACAACGAAGGCGATCCCACCGATGCCGGATTAAGTGCCGGTGTGACCGCTCGCGATGTCCTGTTTTCGGGCAATCGGGCCCTTGGCGACGGCGGGGCGGTGTACAACCTCGGTCGCATGATTTTGGAAGGCGCTTCGTTTTCGGGAGGCTGTCGATTGGGCGACCCCGAATGTCAATGGGACGCGCAGAAGGAGATGGGGAACGCTTCGGAAAGTGGGGGCGGTGCGATCTACAATGCCGGCGGGGAAATCACTCTCACCCGCAGTGTGGTCGCCCACAACTCCGCCAGCATCGGCGGCGGCATTGCCAACAGCGGCGACGCGCAAATGATCGTCACTAACACGCTCATTACCGGCAATGGCAACCGTAATTCTCCCCCCAACGATAACGCTATCAGTGGCGGCGGCATTCACAACACCGCACGGATGGTGCTTCGCAATGTGATTTTAGCGGGGAACCGTGCCGCTTTCGGGGGAGCCATCGACAACAACGGTGCCAATCGGGGGGGATTCGCCATGTTTAACAGCACGGTGGTCAATAACTGTGCCTTGAGTCGCGGGGGGGCCATTCGCAACCAGCTCAACGGACGCCTAGAGGTGTACAACAGCGTCATTTGGAATAACGACGATGGTTCCGTGGATAGCCCGACGGTCTCTCTCCTCAACCAAGGCGCGTTAGATCGGCGCAGTAGCCTCATTCAACGCTTCGACGACCAGGGCAACCAAAATATCGACGGCATAGGTCCCGCCCAGCAGCCCAATTATCCGGAATTCATCATGCCCGTGCCCCAGCCTGTGTGTGCGCGTCCACAGACTTTCGTGGCGACGGACTTCTATCCGTTACCCAGCAGTCCTTTAGTGGATCGGGGTCACAACGACAGCGCTTTACAAGCCGATATTTCGGTGGACTTTCTGAACCGTCCGCGCATCCAGAACGCCATCGTCGACCTGGGGGCCTTTGAAACCCAGGTTCGTCCCCTCATTCGAGGGCTTTCGACGCGGGGCATCGTGGGGAGCGGCGAAAACAGTCTGATTGGAGGAATTATTCTCAGTGGTGCCGGGAGCAAATTGATTTCTTTTGTGGCACGGGGACCGTCGTTGATCGGACAGGTTCAGGGAACGGTCGTCGCTGACCCGCAGCTTGAGGTATTCCGCTTGGAGGCGAACGGTTCTCGTCGTATCGCCAGTAATCGTTACTGGACCCAAGACCTTCGGGCCAGCGAACTCGCCAACCGAGGGTTGTCCCCCTTTGATGCGGGCACTCTACTGACCCTAAGCGAAGGGGCGTACACCGTGGTGGTCTCGGGGCTAAACGGTTCTGCGGGGGTGGGACTGGTCGAGATTTACGACGAACAACCCACCGAACGCCGTCCCCGCCTTGTCGCCATTTCCACCCGAGGGTTTGTTGGATCACAGCTCAACGAGGAACTCATTGGCGGGGTGATTTTGACCGGTCCGGGCAGAAGTTCGGCACTCTGGATGGGGAAGGGACCGTCTCTCGCGGCGGTGGGGGTCCAAGGAGCGTTACAAGATCCCACCCTGACATGGTATAGCGGTGAGCAACAGGTATTTAACAATGATTGGCGTGATTGGACGCTTCCATTCCCGAGCATCCCCCAGTACATCCTTCGATTCCACGGAGAGTTGGCCCCACGAGAGTCGGCGATTTTACGGACAGACGGGGTCAATCAGGGGATGTCGGCGGGGGCGTACACGGCGGTGGTGCGCGATGCGATGGGCATAGGGGGAATTGCGATTGTGGAAATGTATGAAATGCCCGAACTCCCGTAACTCAGCGACGAAGGTCCCGCAATGCGGTCATGCGTCCTTCTCCGTGTGAACATGGGCGGCATTGCGTGCGTTAGGGGGGGGAACAGTTCCTAAGGCCCAAGAACCGCCATCGCGATTATCCTTTGGGCGACTGGGGCACGTTGCGCAACTTGATGTGTAACTCCCGAAGCTGCTGTTCTGTCACGGCCGACGGGGCTTCGGTCAACAAACAGGACGCACTCTGAGTCTTGGGAAACGCAATCACCTCTCGAATGGACTTCGCGCCCGCCATCAACATCACCAGTCGATCCAACCCAAAGGCCAATCCCCCATGCGGGGGTGCCCCAAACTTCAGCGCATCCAGCAAAAACCCGAACTTTCGTTGGGCCTCGGCTTCATCAATGCCCAATAGCCCAAAAACCGCCCGTTGCATCTCGGGACGATGAATGCGCACCGATCCCCCGCCAATCTCAACCCCGTTCAACACCATATCGTATGCCCGCGACACGCACTGGCCTGGCTGGGTTTGTAACGCCTCGATTTCATCCACGGCGGGCGCGGTGAACGGGTGATGGAGCGCGACCCAACGGTTTTCTTTGTCGTCCCACTCGAACATGGGAAAGGCCACCACCCACAACGGTCGCCATCCCGATTCCACCTGGTCGAGGTCGTGACCTATCTGAACGCGCAGTGCGCCCAACGCATCGTTGACCACCTTAGCTTTGTCCGCTCCAAAGAAAATGAGATCGCCCGTTTCGGCCGCCGTGGCCGTCAACACCGCCTGTAAGGTTGCGTCGTCAAAAAATTTCACAATGGGCGATTGCAAGCCCGCACGCCCCTGAGTCAGATCGTTCACCTTGATGTACGCCAGACCTTTGGCGCCGTAACGCCCCACAAATTCCGTATACACGTCGATTTCTTTGCGCGACAACTTTCCCCCGTCGGGAATGCGGAGCGCAGCAACTCGGCCTTGAGGATCGTTCGCCACTTTAGAAAACACCTGAAAATCGACCCCCTTCATGAGGTCCGTGAGTTCGGTCAACGTGTAGGGAATGCGCAAATCGGGCTTGTCCGAGCCATAAAGCGACATCGCCGACGCATAGGTCATGCGCGGGAACGGGTTAGCGAGTGCAACCCCCAGGGTTTCCTCAAATACGCGACGAATCATGTGTTCCATCAAATCGGTGATGGCCTGTTCGTCCATAAACGAGGTCTCAATATCGAGCTGCGTGAACTCGGGTTGGCGGTCGGCACGCAAATCTTCATCGCGAAAACACCGCACAATTTGGTAATAGCGGTCGTAACCCGCCACCATCAACAGTTGCTTAAACAACTGGGGGGACTGCGGTAAGGCAAAAAATTCCCCGTCGTGAACCCGACTGGGCACCAAATAATCCCGTGCTCCTTCGGGCGTTGCTTTGGTCAGCATGGGCGTTTCGATGTCGATAAACCCGTGGTCATCCAAAAAACGCCGCAGTTGGCTCGCCACGCGATGACGTAATCCCAATCGCTGTTGCATTTCGGGGCGCCGCAAATCGAGGTAGCGATAGCGCAACCGCACCGTTTCTGAAATCTCGGTGTCGTCGAGTTGGAACGGTGGCGGTTCCGAACGATTCAGGATTTCCAACGTCACCGCCAAGACTTCGATTTGACCCGACGCAAGGTTGGGATTGGCGGTTCCTGCGGGACGTTGGCGCACACGTCCCGTCAACGCCAACACATACTCGTTGCGGCAATGATCTGCTGTTTCAAAGGCGGCTGCCGTATCGGGGTCGATGACGACTTGGACTAAACCCGTGCGGTCGCGCAGGTCGATAAAAATCACGCCGCCGTGATCGCGACGACGATGAACCCATCCGGTCAACTGGACGAGGTGTTCGACAAGGGCTTCGGTGACTTGACCGCAATAATGACTGCGCATAGGGCTGACTCTTTGCAAGGAAATAAGGGAAAAAACGACGCGCCGACCGCCGAAAACGATGGCGAAAGCGTGGGATTGTAAGGGTTCTCGGAAAAAATGGGGCTAGGGTTGCCCAGATCCGTAGGATGCGCTTCGCCGATTGGCTCAAACACATTTTACAAGCCGAGTCGCGGATACCGCCCTTAGTGCGTCATGAGAAT
>CAZTIH010000109.1:0-8986 GCA_964613675.1 uncultured Candidatus Competibacteraceae bacterium | reverse complement strand
GCCTTGGGTGTAGATCACGCCCTTCGGAATCCCCGTACTTCCCGAAGTAAAGAAAATCCCCGCTTCGTCGTCTTCATTGCGAGGTGGTGGGGAGAGTTGGCCTTGTTTTTCACCCCATTCAACGAGTTGTGATAGGGATTCTCCCCCCCAACCTGTGCTGAAAAACCGTTTGACCGAGACGAAGGATTGAGGGAACAGCCGCCGTAATCCATGTGCGAGGGGGATCGCGATTAGATGATGAGGAGCAGTTTCCGCGACACACTGTAGAAATGGTTTTCGGCCCATCCCTGGATCGACAAGGACTGGCACCGCACCGCACCGAAACAGTGCGAACATCACCGCAATTAGCTCCATGCCAGGGCGTAACAGCACCAATGCGCGTTCGCCCGGTTGAACGCCCGCATGAACAAAACCCTGGGCATACGCATTACAGCGTTGATTGAGTTGCGCGAATGTTTTTGTGACAAAGGGCGTTTTGGGCAGCGGTTGTCCCCGTAAACGTGCCCCTAACTGGGTGGTTAAGGGCAGTGGTTGGGGGTGAATGATCGCGGTGCGTTCAGGAAAATGTGTCGCCATTTGCGCAAGCCCATTCGCAATATTGAAATCTGTCGTCATGAAAATCCCCTTAAAAACAACAAATTAATACTTTTCGTCGGATAAAAAATCTCGTAGTAACGGAATAATCTCTTCGTGGGCATCCTCAACCACCCAATGTCCGGCTTTGGGTAGCTCTGTTACTTCTGCATGGGGTACATATTGGCGCCACATCTCAAGTACGGCAGGCGTAAAACAGAAGTCGCGCATTCCCCAAAAGAGTCTGATGGGGCAATGAAGTGTCGAGAGTTTCTCCGCTAATTCTTCGATTAACGGGCGTTGCGGATGATCTTTTTCTAAGGGAATGTCGTGAATGAAATGGAGAATCGCGTTCCGTCGGTCGGGACTGTTGTAGGGCAGTCGATACGCCATTTTCACTAGGCGATTGAATTGGCTATGCCTGTGGGTTGCGAATAAAAAACCAGCGTTAATAAACACATTAAACCAGCGAACTAATACGGCACCCATAAAATTAAATCGCAATAAAGTGATTCGTCTGGGCACTCGAATAGGGAAACCGGCCGTATTGAACAGTACGATTTTTGCGATTTTTTCGGGGTGTTCCACCGCATAACGTAGCCCAATTAACCCGCCCCAATCATGGGCAATCAGGGTCAATGAGGGAAGTCCTAAATGATTGATAAGTTTGGCAAAATTCTCCGTATGCGTCGGCCAATTATAGGGATAACTCGCGGGTTTATCCGATAGGCCACAGCCCATGTGATCGGGCACGATAATTCGATACTCAGACCGTAGCGCCACGATTAAATGGCGATAATAAAAAGACCAGGTGGGATTGCCGTGAAGCATGACCAACACGGGGGCATCGCGAGGGCCTTCATCTAAGTAATGTAGTCGCCCTGCTGGGAGCGTTAAAAAATGGGAAGTGAACGGATAAAGCGGCCTCAATTCTGACGGCAAATAATCCGTTGGCGCGGTGAGGATTTCGCTGTTCAGCATTACCATGAAAGGCTCATCATGACGCAGTTCAGTCCACTGCCAACCCCCAGAAAAACGATGTGTTCGTCGGGTTTCAGACGCCCTTTTTCCTCGGTCAGCGCCAGCGTGAAGGGCATAGTTGCGGGGCCGATGTTGCCGTACTCGCGGATGATGTGATGCACCTTGCTTTCTGAAATTCCGAGGGCGCGGTTGAAGATACTGATTTGTCGTAAGCCCACTTGGTGCGGGATGTAATGGTCGATGAGCTCGTCACGCCAATTTTTTAACCGTTCCGTCGCCACTCGCCACGCCTGCCGAATAAGCGCCACCGCAGCCGGGACCATTTCCGCACCCTTCGTCACCATCTGATCCCAGTTGCCTAGACACAAATGGCTATGTTGCGTTGCCGCTAAGTTGATGGCGCCATTGATGACATGGGTGCTTTTCGCTAAATCCCGACGGCATAACAGAAAAGCGACCGCCCCGGATCCAATCGTGAGCGTGGGTAAGTGCAACATGAATTGATCGGCCGTCATGTCGGGATGTTTGAGTTTCTGAAGCGTGTTTTCGACCACATCGCGAGTCGATTCCGCATTGACAACAATCCCATAGTCGATTTGGCCCGATTCGATCATCAGTTTCATCGCGCTTAAACCATTCAGAAACCCCACACAGGCATTGGCGATGTCAAAATTGATGCAGGACGCGGGTAAATCGAGGTTTCGATGGATAAAACAGGCGACTGACGGTTCGAGATAGTCGCGGCACACCGAGGTGTTGATGAGACAACCAATTTTATCGGGGCCAATATCCGCTTTTTCGAGAACTTTCTGGGCAGCAAGGGTCGCGGCTTGGCTGGGAAGCACGCCGGGGTCAAAAAATCGTCGGCTTTCAATGCCCGTCATTCGTTCAATCAGCCCCCGTTCGATTTGCAAACGATCCATTACGGGTGCCAGTCGCGTTTCGATGTCCGCTGAATACACCAGATGGGGTGCCATTTCGTAAGCGATGGCTTCTAATGCGACTTGAATCAAGGGATTACCTCTCGTAATGCGCGTGTCGGCAAATAAATAGCCAACAACCTTAACGAGGGGCATTAAGGTCGTCTATGGGGGGTGCGTTATTTGGGATTATCTGCGTCGTTTACCCCCTATTCGCGTCGAATGGTCCATGTAATGTCCCCCCCGGCCGCGTTTTCATTGGAACTTGCGCGCAGACTTAAATTTTGGGTCAAGCGATACCGCAGCATGAAGGTATTGACGGCATCGAATAAGCCAACGCCGTAGCCCACGTACAAATTGGGAGTGAGATATTTACCAATGGTCAATGCGGTTCCGTTGGCGCCGGACGCACCGCTGCCTAACTCCAAATCGGCTAATCCAAGCTGTTTAGCCAAAGGATTGGCTGCCGCCACACCGCCTCGGGCAAGATTTGTAGCGAGTTGCAACAATAAGGCGTTCTCTTGACCTGAACGGTCATCTGGGGCGCGGCCGTACAACAAATAGCTCGCGATGACGGTATCGGATTGCGTCGGATTGGAGAACAAAGTGATGCGCGGTTCACGGGCCGTTCCCGTCACCCGAGCACCCGCTACCAAATTACCGAAATCCTGTTGTACGGCTAATTGTAACCCGGGGTTGGTGATTGGGCCGCCGCCAAACAAAACGCGCCCTTCGGTAATTTCTAGGGCGCGTCCAAACACCACATATTCACCGGTCTCAACCTCCAATTCGCCAAGTGCGCGAGGGGGTAATTGAGGGGTTTGTTCGATGCGCAATCGGCCTTTCAAATTGCCCTCAAATCCCGCCGCTTGAACCGTGACTCGACCTAATAAAATATTAATTGCTGCCGTGAGGTCAAAAGGGGATTGCGCTAATTCAGTCTCCTGCGGATCGACAGTTGCGGGACGACGAATCCGAATATCGCTAGAGGGTTGTACGCGATTATTGATGGCTAATTCGGTTGGGGCCACAAATAAACTCGGAATCTCCACCGTTCCCGTGACGCGAACCGCATTTTTATTCCCCGTCACTGTGAGATCGGGCGCAATGACAGCTTTAATTTCGTCGCCATTCCACGCATTAAATTCGCGTCCCTTCAGGGTGGCGTTGAAAGACTGATTTAATGGATCGAGTTGGCCATTAATTTCGAGCGTTCCTACGCTATTCAAGCGCCCTGATAACGATAACTCGCCTCCACGCCCAATCAAGGCAAGCTCCCCCCCCTGAAAACGCACATTACCTGCGGGAATATCCGCTGCAAGGTTGGTTAATGCCGCGCGGCCTTGCCATTCTAAATTGGGGTAGCGCCCGCTAATTTGTAAATCGCTTTGTAACGCCATTTGGGGATTCACAATTTGCGGCGGCAGCAACACGAAAAACGGGGCAAAATTGCTACCTCGTGCATTAATTTGGCCTGTTAATCGGTCGCCCTGCCAATTTAATACGCTATTTACTTGCAATAAATCACGGGCATTCACTTCTAAATTGGCTTGTCCCCGTTCAAGACTGGCTAATTCGACCGCCAAAGACACCCCATCAAATGGGAGTTGAATACTCCGCCCCTCAACTAATACCCCAATCACGCCACTATTCAAACGACCATTGAGCTGCCCGCTAATTTGACCGCCCGCAGATTGACGAAATTGGCTATTGACCGTGAGTTCTTGGTTGACGGAGAGCGTGTCGGGAAGTGGAAGTCGTGAGAGCGGCCAGCGTTCTAAATTTAAGCGTGCGTTGGCGCCTTGAGTGTCCCGCCAGTTCCCTTCGATACACAGCCGCGCTGGGGGGGATTGCCAACAGAGTGGCCCTAATTCGGCTCGTGACGCCTGCAATGCAATCGGGGTAGCAGCGGCCTGTCGCCAGGTTCCGATTTCCGCTCGCGTTAACTGGCTTTGCGTTAATTGGCCCCGCCATGTTCCCTGGGTGGCCTCGAAACGGCCTTGTAATGTCATTTCGGCGGTGAGCGGTTCGCCGTTGAGTTGCACTGATAATTGATGGTTGCGCATCGTGCCCGACCCCGTGAAGCTAAGTCGATTCCACGATAACTCGTTGAATTGTAAATTATTTATTTGCAACGCGAGGGACGAAGGTTGGCGGTCTGCACCATCGATATTCCCATGACCTTCAATGCGTTCAATGAAAAGATTGGTGTCGTCCTGCCGCCAACCTAGCTGTTGCCCCTGCAAGCGGTAACGAAACTGAGGCGTTAGCAAAGCCCCCGATAAGGCCGCATCGAGGCGAAATTGGCCACGGGCCTCGGGAAGCAATGGCGCGAAGTCGGGGATATTTAATTGCGTGTCGAGCGTGGCCTGGATTTGCTCAACCGTACGGTCGAGGTTGCGCACTTCGCCTTCTAAAGATGCCGTAGCTGTGCCATATCGCACCGTTAGGGGTTGAATCGCTAACGTTTTACCGTCAAAGCGAAATTGACCTGTCCCTTCAAGTGGTTGCTGGCGTAACTGTCCCTTTAACTCCCGTAATTCGAGCACCATTGTTGGCGAATCCGCGAAGGTGCCCTGGGTATCGAGGGCAAAGTCAATTTGGGATGGAAATTCGTTCAATCCTGGATAACGACTTAAATTCAAACGGTTTCCCGTGACCCGCGCCCGCCATGCGAGAGCTTCATGCCAGTCGAGCTCACCGATGACGCCAAGTTGCCCATCGAGTAAGGAAACGGTGAGTTGATCCACTGACACGCGATTTTGATCACCCTGTAAACGACTTTCCACGCGTAAGGGCGGAAATTCTTCATTTTCTAGCGCAGTGGAAAACTGCATTTGCCATGGAAAATCGTCGTCTGCCACCGCTCCCGATAGCTGAATGTTTAATTGTTTGACGCTCATTTTAGGGTCTAACGGCAGTTGGCTCTCGGGACTGTTGAGGGTGAGCTGAAGCGTTAATTCATCAAGGTCAAATCGACCCGTTCCACGTAAATCTAGGGCTTTACCGCGTAAGGTGAACGGCTCGATTTGGACTTGTTGGGGATTAACCGTCAATTGAGCCAATAAACTGAGTTCGTCATATAAATCAATGGCTTGAGCAGTAAACTGGCCTTCTAAATCGAGGGCTAAAGTGTCCGTAGGCGATCCCAAAATGTTGAGGTTAATTTTAGACACCTTCAGGTCGGGCGTGCCCTCAAACGGCCATTGCAAGGGCGAAGTGGTCAGCGTGGCGCGTAAATGCTGATCGGCAACGCGAAAATCGCCCGTCCCCTGTAAGTTTCCCAAGGGCGTATCTATTTTGAGGGCAGAGATTTGCAACGCATCTGCGTCTCCCACCAACGCCACTTTGATCGCCACGTCCTGTACCTCGGGAACCCCCGTAATTTGCCCCTCCAGCGCAACGCGATAACGGTCTAAATCCCCCGTTCCTTCTAAAATAAATGCGCCATTGAGCGCGTTTAATGGGGGTTCCAACGGAAATAATGCGGTAAACGGGGCTAACTCGCCCGTGAGTTGAGTTTTCCAGGTCAGTTGGTGTTGATTGGTTGGAGAAATAATCTCGGCCTGAAGCGCGACTAACGCATTGTAAGGATTAGAATTTTCTCGATAACCCGCCGACACTTCGGTGACGAGCTGCGCTAAATCTCCAGTGATCCGTCCCGCCACCACGACGGGTAATGGTCCCCGAGGTAAATCCAGTTCGGGGATCTCCATCGACGCGACTAAATCCACCCTCAAAGGCCAGTGATCGCGAAAAATGAGGTCGCCCGTCGCTTGCAAATGTCCGTCGATGGGGGCTGCGAAGGTCGCGTTAAGCGTTTGAATGGACAGTTTTTGTCCATCGAACACCGCCCGCAATTTTGCGTCGGCGAGGTTCAATAAAGTTTTTCCGTCTTCAATCAGACGAAAATCTCGTAGCCGCAAGTGATTTAGGCTCGCCGTGAGGGGGAGCGCGAAAGTAGGCGGTTCAAAAGGCGACGACGAACCATCTTCGTTCGGGGGCGGATGGAGATGTACGGTGACCCCCGCTAATTCGACGGCTTCAACCGCTAAATGCCCCTGCAACAGGCCCCACAACGACCCTGACCAGTTCAGCGTTTCGAGCGTGACGGTGAGCGTTTCGTCGGTAAATTTTAGTTGGTTGAGCACAAATCCTTGTGAATGGAGTGCGATGGATTGGTAACTGAACTGTTCGGGCAATTCGCGAACCACTTGGTCGAGTCCCCAGCGCACAAACGGCGTCATGAGGTCAGGGGGCGTCGTGATTAGTAAGGCAAGTAAGGAAAAAACGAAAATCGCGACCAGTCGTAGGCTTTGCTTGATTAGAAGGACGAGGATTCCGCCGATTAATCCACTGAAAATCCACAAGTAGCCTAGAAATTTCACAAAATAAACCGTTGATTGTCTTCGGCAATTTGCCACCCCGATGCTCGGACGATTTTGGCCTCGTCGCTATCGTCGATCAGCATGGGATTCGTCGTGTTGATGTGGATAAAAACCTTGGTTTTGATGTTCAAGGGAGCAAATTGGGCCAAACTTCCCTCATCACCACTCACGCTCATGTGCCCCATTCGCTGCCCTGTTTTGGTACTGATTCCCGCATCTACGAGTTCCCAGTCTTGCCACAGCGAACCGTCAAACATCAAAAAGGGGGCGTTTCGTAGGCGTTGTGCCAGTTCTTTAGGTAGCTCACGACAGCCAGGGAGATAGAAACCGAGCGTGGTTTCATCATCATCCAAAATCTCCAGTCCCACGCCGTCGCCATCCTCCGTCCCAAAATCCGTCTGACTGGCATCTTCGAGCCACAAGGCCACTTTTGCCGGTACCGCAAATGCCCGTAGCTTGATGCCTAAATACTCGGATTTAGGGCCGCGAATCTCCGTAATTTCTTCTAAATCTAGGGGTTTGCGCTGCACGACATTGGGATTGAGCACGCGAAAAATCGGATTGCTATCGAGGGCTGTGAATACCTTGTTAGTCGCGTAAATCACGAGAGGTTGAGACTCGCGCAACGATAGCAAGCCCGCTGTGTGATCCACATCGGCATTGGTCAACACCACCGCTTGAATGGGACTGTGACGCGGCGTTGCAGCGCTGGGATCGGGTTGTAAACAGGGATTCGCTCGAATTTGCGTCGTCAAATCGGGGCTCGCGTTGCATAAGATGTATCGTTTCCCATCAGCCGTTAACGCGATGGAAGACTGGGTGCGAGGTTTGGCACGCCCTTCACGGGCCGCTTGACTGGTTGGGTGACGACAATTCCACTGGGGGAAGCCACCGCCGGCACTGGCCCCTAATACAAGTAATTCCATAAAACACCTCTGAGGTGATGAGTAGAGAATGCGTCATTTTTATACAACACAGGCTGCTTATTGCAGCAATACCGCGCCACTGACCAACGCCATCGCGGCGGCTGCGACCAACGGTTCAGCAATCTGTTTTTGTTCGACTTGGTTGGCTTGTTGGCGGCGTAAAAAGTCAAGGTTCTGCGAGATGTCCTTTATATCGCTGAGCGCCGTGATGTTCGGGAGCAATCGACTGGCGGATTGCCCATAGTGCTGTCGTGCCACTCGGTCTAGGACTTGAATAAACAACCGCGCTTGGGTTTCGCGATCCGCTTGTAAGTAGCTCGCGCCCTGTTCTCGTAGTCCCGCAATCAGGGCGCGATACAAGGCATTTTGTGAGGGGGGGCGAGGGGGGGAAGGCGGTTTTGGCGAGGGTGCAGAGGACGGGATTGGTGTCGGAGACCCAGAGACAGCTTTGAGTTTTGCTTCGATAGCCGCGAGACGAGCTTGACGGTCAAACACCGATTCCTGCGCGACGACCGGGCGGTATTGCTGAAGTTTAGATTCGGTTTCGGCAAGACGACGTTCTCGTTCACTCGGAGGCGGCGGAAGGGGCTGTCGGAGGGTGTTGTTCAAAGACTGCAATTTGGGATCGTCCGGCTCCTCAAACACCGACGGATTCGAGGCAGGGATATTTGCCAGCAAGCGATCCAGTTCCGGTGCGATAATGGGAACCTCTAACGGGTCGCTGGTGTTGTGAAGGGCCTGTTGTTCTTCACGCCATAAGCGTTCTGCTTCGCTTTCGAGATTGCGCCCGAGATGCTGTAAAGCAAGCGTTTCGCTATCTATTTCCTCTGACTCTTTTTGGCGCACGCCTTCCTGTAACACCGCATCTTCGATTTTTCGTCGCAATGTCGCGGCGAGATTTTTCGTGTGGCGCTCGTCAATTTCGGGGAGCTCTACCACCACTTCCCCGCGACGATTGAGATAAACATCGACTTTTTTGCCGATAATTTCCGTGAGCAACGCACCACAAACCGCGATGAGGGCGGGAAAAGTCGTATCGGTGTCGCAATCGATAATTGCCTTGTGGAGCGCATGGGAAACCTGTCCCTCGTCCAACATCACCCCCAACTCAAACTCCGCCACGCCCCGTTCGTAATTTAATTCGATAATGTTGACGCGGTTGGGATGGACTTTGGAGACCAGGAAGTTCAACAACATT
>CAZTIH010000108.1:0-9412 GCA_964613675.1 uncultured Candidatus Competibacteraceae bacterium | reverse complement strand
TGCGCGCATCACGGACCTTCGGGACGGTGAAAAAGCGCACGATGACGTGGGGTAACCCGGCGGTTCCCGCCATCAAAGCCATCGTGATGGCAATCGTGTTGATAATGCTGCCGGTCTGCGTGTACTCGTTAAACCCTAGATCGGTGACGACTTGGTTGAGCTTGTGGAGAAACAGGTCTTCGGTTCCTACGATGCTGGCCCCTAAACCGATTTGTGGTAGCGGATGGCCCGTGACCTGCAACGAAATGAAGACGGCAGGCACGGTGTAGGCGAAAATTAACACCACATACTGCGCAACCTGGGTGTACGTGATGCCTTTCATGCCGCCGAGCACCGAGTAGAAAAACACCAACCCCATCCCGATGATCAGGCCCGTGATGATGTCCACTTCGAGGAAGCGAGAGAATACGATTCCGACGCCGCGCATCTGACCCGCTACATAAGTGAACGAGATGAAGATGAGACAGACCACCGCCACAATCCGCGCCGTGTTGGAGTAATAGCGGTCGCCAATGAATTCCGGAACCGTGAACTTGCCAAACTTACGCAGATAGGGGGCGAGCAACACCGCTAACAGCACATAGCCGCCCGTCCAACCCATCAGATACACCGAGCCGCCGTAGCCTAGGAATGCAATTAACCCCGCCATGGAGATGAAGGAGGCAGCGGACATCCAGTCGGCAGCGGTTGCCATTCCGTTCACTACGGGGTGTACGCCACCGCCCGCCACATAGAAATCACTTGTGCTGCCAGCGCGCGCCCAGATTGCGATGCCGATGTAAAGTAGGAACGATGCACCTACGACCAAAAATGTTAAAATCTTCAGTTCATCCATGGGTTATTCCTCGTCAACTTCATAATGTTTGTCGATCTGATTCATCGCGAAAGCATAGGCAAAGATCAGAATTAAGAACACGAAAATAGAACCCTGTTGGGCAAACCAGAACCCTAAAGGATAACCACCGAGCGAAAATTGGTTGAGAAAGGGGGCTAAAATGATCCCCGCGCCGAAAGATACCGCGAACCAGATAGCTAATACGATATACAGCAGACGCAAAGTCGATTGCCAATAGGCGTCAGCCGATTTGTCTTGAGACATGCTCGAAACTTCCTCTTTTGGATGGATGGGTAAAGTTTTTATTTATTCTGAGCGTTAACCGCTCATTAACGCGGCTTTGTACTTCAATTAACCAGTCCCTTTCAACTCACAATTATTCACTTTATCAATCCTACGGTTAATGCTTAAAACATTAGGTAAAAAGACGATGTCAATTAAAACAACGAGTTATGATCTTGCTATTGTGGGTGGTGGCATTGTGGGGTTGGCACATGCCCTGGCCGCAAGTCGTCGAGGCTTAAAGACAATTTTATTGGAACGCGATGCGCAACCCGTTGGGGCATCCATTCGTAACTTTGGCTTTGTGACGGTGACCGGGCAGCAGATCGGCCAAACATGGCAACGGGCGTTGAGAAGCCGCGATATTTGGGCCGAAATTGCCCCCCTTGCAGACATTCCCATTCTGCAAACTGGACTGCTATTAGCAGCACATAGTCCCGAGGCGATGGCGGTCATTGAATCTTTTTGTGGGACGGAAATGGGGTCGGAATGTGCGATTTTGACTTCAGAACAGGCCCTCGAAAAGTTGCCGTATTTGCAGTCTGACCGTTTATTAGGGGCCTTATGGAGTCCTCACGAACGCCGCGTAGAATCACGACAGGCTATCCCAAAAATCGCAAATTGGTTGCAAAAACAAGGAGTTGTGATTCATTACGGGGCGTCGGTACGGGAAATCGCGTTGCCCTACATAGAAACCACGATGGGAACCCTCCATGCGACGGCTTGTGTCGTGTGTCCCGGTCATGATTTACAAACCCTTTATCCCGATCATCTGCAATCGCTCCAACACTGTCAGTTACACATGTTGAGACTTGCCGATCCAGGGTTCAGATTGCCTTGTGCGGTGATGTCGGATTTGGGCTTAGTTCGCTACCTCGGTTATGCAGAACGACCTGAAGCCCAGGCGTTAAGACATAAATTGCAACAAGAACAGCCCCTTATGCTGGAAAACGGGATTCATTTAATTGTGGTGCAGAGTGCGGATGGCAGCTTGGTGGTGGGGGATTCTCATCACTACGGCAAAACTTTAACGCCCTTCGCCCCTGCTGAAATCGATCAGTTGATTCTGGATTGTTTGACTGAAACGCTAAATCTTACGCCACAGGTTTCTGAACGATGGTTGGGAACCTATGCGAGTGGCCCAAATATTATGGAGCGGTACTGTCCTGCCGAACGGGTGCGCATGGTGGTGATTACCTCGGGAACTGGGGCTTCGACCGCCTTTGCCATCGCCGAAGAGACGCTGAAAGACCTTTTCGATTAATGTCGTTCGCGGTCTAATTTCCGACGTGCTAGAATGGTTATTAAATTACTCCCTCAAGGGGAACAGTTATGCAACAACTAAGTGCTGCGGGTCAAAAATTAGTCGATCAACTCGCGCAAAAACACGGCTTTAGTCCTGATGCCATCGCTCACATGCTATTTGCCGTGTGCAACGGTAACGGTGCTATGGCGCAATTCAACCACTCGGAATTTGGGGGCGGGGGCCAGTGGATGCAAGGCGGTATGATTATGTTAGGCGATATGTTCAACAACTATCTGAAAGGACGAGTCGATCAGCTTTGCAACGATCTCTCAAGTCGTCTGGCGAATGAACCTGGGTTGCTGCGTTCGGGGAGCTTCCAATCCCAAAGCCAGCAGAGCGGTACGGATGTTCAGCAGCAAAACACTGGGGGATCGACGGGCAATAATCCGTTATTTGTTCCGAATCCCGATGATTTGTGGTGGCCAGCAGATTTGGGACAGCCGAGTGCATCGGGAAGCCAAAATCAGATGCGCTATGCCTATTTCCAAGATAAACAACGCCTTGCTGTTAAAACGGGAAGTCAGGTATGGGTGTACGATACGCAACAACATCAGATCGGCGGCTTTTCGCAGCAGAACAATAGTGGGATCGCTTTTACGAGCCAGTTTGGTACGGTCAATTTGAGTCAACTCCCCATCGTGATGCGGGATGGCCAGCCCGTGTCCCCCAACACGTCGCTTCCCCAGAATCCCAGTTCGTCCCCTTCTTCGGATGATATTTTTCAGAAAATCGAACGACTGGGCCAATTGCGGGATAAGGGCATGTTGAGCGACGAGGATTTTAATCAGAAAAAAAACGAGTTACTTAGCCGTCTGTAAAAGTGTAATAAGCCCTTAAAACCAGGCTTTAATCCATTCAAGAAGTCCCACACCGACGAAAATGATTAGCGTCCAGATCAGGAGGGTGATCAGCAAACCGCCGATCGCGCCGAGGAGTGCAATCAGCCCATCGTCGTCGATGAGACCCAAGCCGACGGTGAAAATTCCTAAGGCGGGCAACGAGTTGGTGCCAGGCATCGGAATTATCATCGACAGTCCCATCAACCCCACCGCCAGCCCGAGTACCATTCGGCCAAGGGTGGTTTTGCAGATGGGTAACCAGCGAGGGCGTGAAAGCAATTCAAGCCGTTGCAGATGAGGTAAGCCCATTTTCAAAATCTGTTGTAGTCGCTCCCGACGGAAAGGGTGTTGGCGCCAACGGGCGGGAAGCCAAGGTTGTTGGCGACCTAACAACATCTGAATCCCTAGCACCATGAGAACGACCCCAAACGGCGTCGCATATCCCGGGGCGGGTACAGGCAAAGCAGAGGGAAACGCAATCAAGATCAGCAAAAATCCGAAAGTCCGTTCTCCAACGAGATTTAGAATCTCATCCAGCGTAATGTGTTCGCTAGGGTAATTACCTAGAAGGTGACTCTCTAATTCTTGTGATAAACGCGGCATCTCAGGTCTCTCGTGAGGGTAATTGGCAAGTGAGCCGCGTAGCATAAATAAATTGAAAACCTTTGGGGCCTTTGAACATGACACACGATTCTACAGAACTCGATACCCACCATTTGCAGCTCACCACGCTCGAACTCAGCGATTACGACGACATCAAGGATCTGATGGACGAAGTTTATCGAGAAATTGGGGGCGCTTGGCCTGTTAAAAAGTACAAAGCCCAGTTGACGACCTTTCCCGAAGGGCAGATCTGTATTCGCGATAAAGGCAAAGTCGTGGCCGCCGCGTTTGCAGTGATCGTCGATTACGAGAAGTTCGGCGACAAACATACCTATAATCAGATTACGGGCGATGCCTATCTCACTACCCACGATCCAAATGGCGATGTTCTGTATGGCGTAGATGTTTTTGTGTCGGTGGACTATCGCGGTTTGCGGCTTGGGAGACGGCTTTACGAAGCGCGTAAAGAACTCTGTAAGAATCTGAATCTTCGTTCGATTGTCGCGGGAGGACGGATTCCGCACTACAAATTCCACGCCGACAAAATGACGCCGCAAGAGTACATCGAAAATGTCAAATCTAAGGATTTGTACGATCCCATTTTGACCTTTCAGCTCTCAAATGGCTTTGAAGTCAAGCAAGTGTTGAAAGCCTACTTACCTGATGATCGGGACTCGCGGGGGTTTGCAACCCTATTGCAGTGGCACAACATGTACTACGACGCCGAAAAACCCAAGCTCATCGGGACGAAAAAATCCATTGCACGCATTGGTTGTGTGCAGTGGCAGATGCGGTACTTTCAGAATGTAGAAGAGTTTTTACAGCAGGTAGAATATTTCGTAGATGCCTTGTCTGATTACCAATGCGATGTCGCTTTGTTTCCCGAATTCTTTAACGCACCCCTCATGGGGCTTTCTAAAGAAACCAATTCTATTGATTCAGTTTGGTATTTGGCCTCTCACACCGAAGAAATTTTAGCGAAAATGTCTTTGCTGGCAGTGAGTTACAACATTAACGTCATTGCGGGATCACTGCCCGTTATCGAGGATAAAGAACTCTATAATGTGAGCTATCTTTGTCGGCGCGACGGCACTGTAGATAGTCAGTACAAACTTCATCCCACGCCCCACGAGAAACGAGATTGGATCATGATGGGCGGTGACGAACTCCGCGCATTTGATACCGATTTCGGCAAAATCGGCATTCTGATCTGTTACGACGTCGAGTTTCCCGAACTTGCGCGGTTGCTGTCTGAACAAGGGATACAGATGTTGTTTATCCCCTTCTGGACCGATACGAAAAATGGTTATTTGCGAGTATCTCGCTGTTCACAGGCGCGCGCTATCGAGAATGAGTGTTATGTAGCTATCGCGGGGAGCGTCGGCAATCTGCCCAAAGTCGATAATGTCGATATTCAGTACGGACAAACCGCAGTGTACTCCCCTTCAGACTTCGCATTTCCTCACGACGCCATCGTGGCAGAAACCACCCCAAACACCGAAATGATGCTAATCGTCGATTTGGATTTGAATAAACTCAAGGTGTTACAGAACGAGGGTTCGGTGCGCAATTATCTCGACCGTCGCCGCGATCTTTATCGCGTTGAGTGGATTGGGAAAAAATTGTCTTGAAGATAAAACGACTATGACTTGGGGAACCCGAGGGCAGCAGAATTGCCTGTGGAGGCATTCCATTTTCGGGAACCCATCATGTCCGTTTATGCCCCCTTCTTCGACGAGCTCGTAGCGACGATTCAGCCCCAATCGTTGCTCGTTCTCGATCCTATTAACGAGAAAATCCCCTACGAAGTTCCCCAAGTGGTTCATCTCAAACGGGATTTTTGGGATGAATTACAGCTCATCGACACCTGCGATCTCGGCATTGTGGCGCATACTCTGGAACAGGTGGATCGCAGAACTGGGGAGCTGTTGTTAGGTCGTCTGCGTGATGTTGCGACGCGGCGCTTTGTGGTGCAGATGCCCATATCCAACACGCAATGGACGACCGGCGATTTTCTGGCGTTTGGGCTGCACGAGTTGGCGAAATATCGCGTTGCAAACACCGACTATCAGTTATTTCACTACGCGATTAAAACTTACAAAACCGTGCCCGACTGGTTTAATAGCCATCACTGGGCCCATCCGCAAAATTGGCATCCGTAGCGTTCAGACGGCCAAAGTGGGTTGAGGCGAAGTATGGCCCACTTGGCACCAATCGACAGTGAATTAAGACGAACAGCTCAGAACAACTGGCGTCGTTTCTTTAGGCGGGAGCGCGTAGTCAGAGTTGATTTCCAGACGTTCCTCGAACGGATTTTCCCATAATCGCAACAGATGATTCACTTCAGAAAAATCCTTTTGCGTGGCTTGTTCAATCGCCCGTTGCAACAGGTGAGTGCGCGGGAGATATAACGGATTGACTCGGTTCATCTGTTGTTTGCGAACCCCATCCTGACGGTTTTCCCATGATAACCGTTCTCGGTAGCGGTTTACCCAGGCGCGCCCGAGTTCACTCGCCAACAACGGCGGAATCTCAACTTCTTCGATCGTGACTTCTGCTAATTGACGGTAACTCTGCGCGTAATCAAGCGAACCACTCGTCAATACCGTAAACCAGTCTTCGATCAACGAAGCATCGTCGTCGCGCGGGGTCTGTAAACCCAACTTTTGACGTTGTCGCGTTAACCAATGTTGTTGAAATAACTCGGGAAATCGGTTGAGTTCATCTTGCAACAGCGACGCTTCTACTAATCCCACTAATGTTCGTCCCAAACACGCCAAATTCCAGTGAGCGACTCGGGGTTGCTGGTTAAAGGCATAACGCCCCAATTCGTCCGAATGGTTAAACACCGCATCCGCTTGAAAATGATCGAGAAAGGCGTAGGGACCGTAGTCTATGGTCAGCCCTAAAATCGACATGTTATCCGTGTTCATCACCCCATGAACAAAGCCAACACTCTGCCAAGTAGCAAGTAAAAATGCCGTCTTTTCAACAGCTTGGCGGTACAACTTGAGGTATTTATTGTCACTTTCCCATAAGTCGGGTAGGTGGAGCCGCAATACAAAATCCGCTAAGGCTTGTAAGTGATCGCGTTGTCCACGGGCGGCGAAAAATTCAAAGTGACCAAAACGCACAAAAGTGGGGGCAATCCGCAGCACCACGGCGCCCGTTTCAAGGGTTTCTCGGTGAATCGGCGCATCGCTTCCCACTAGGGCAAGGGCGCGTGTCGTTGGAATGCCCAGCGCAGCCAACGCCTCACTGGCTAAAAACTCCCGAATGCTCGATCGCAGTACCGCATAGCCGTCGCCAAAACGAGAGTAAGCCGTTCGTCCACTGCCCTTGAGTTGCCACTCATAGCGGCGACCGTCCTCTAGGCGCTGTTCCCCCAACAAAATGGCCCGACCATCTCCCAGTTGCGGCACAAATTGGCCAAATTGATGACCTGCATAGACGGTCGCGATGGGCTGCATCTCGGGCAGTAGCTCACCCTTCAGCAAGTGGCACCAATCGAGGTTTTCCGATTCCAGACCCAGTTCCCGTCGCAACGAGGCGCTTTCACTTATGAGATACGGTTCGCCCCGTAAATGGGGGGCAACGGGGGTGTAAAACGCTGCGGGGAGGTGAATAAATTGGTTGTCAAACTGCAACATCGACATAGCCTGTATCAACGGGGAGATCGGATTGTTGGAGTGCGGCAGTGGCTAATTGATCGCAGCATTCGTTATCCGCAACGCCCGCATGACCTTTCACCCATTGCCAGTCGATGTCATGGGGCTGCATGGCCATGATTAACCGTTGCCATAAATCGGCGTTGGGGATGGGTTTTGTCCTGCGGGTCCAGTTTTGAGTTTGCCACCCCTCAAGCCACCCCTGATTGATGGCGTTGATGAGGTATTGGGAATCGCTGTAGAGGATGACTTCGCACGGGCGTTTGAGGGCTTCGAGGGCGACGATGGCCGCTATGAGTTCCATGCGGTTGTTGGTGGTGTAGCGAAACCCACCGCTTAATTCCTTGCGATGCTTGCCGGCCCGCAACACCACGCCGTACCCACCGCGCCCGGGATTGGGAACTGCACCTCCATCCGTGTAAATGATGACTTTACCCATGCAGTACCGCGATAAAGCCTGCGGAATCAAGGGTGTAAGCGCGTGCAAAGCCCCCGACAAAACGAACCTGTTCCACCGTAATTTCTACGAGTCTAAAGTCGCCAAAATCGAATAATGGGGTGGAATCGGGGAGTTTTTCGCGGTAAATCGCCCCCAAAATGGCGTAATCACTGCTTTGTTTGTCGATAAACTGCGCCGTCCCGATTAACGAAATTCGGGGCAACGTTTGCGGATCTCGGTCAGGGGTCTCCGGCGCGGTAACGCCAAGACTAATGCGTTGATCTTGCGATAGATTCTGCGTGTGGGGAGACAGTTGACTGATGTGAACGATGACGGTTGCCCGCTCGCGCCGTAACGCAAAACTCAAGAAGGAACATTCGGGATGACCGCTCTGATTGACGGTCGCGGCGGCGGCCCACCGCTGTTCAGTGAGGAGGCGGTGGATTAATTGTTGTTCGCTATGAGGCAGATGACGCGCACGGAAGGGTTCGGGAACAGTGTTGATTTTCATAGGAAATTTCTCATTGGCGAGCGCGTGATGATCCAGATGCGCGGCGAACCCCGCCGTTCAGGGCGGGGAAGGATAGCACGGGCGGCGACCGCCGTCCCTAGTCTGGCGTCTGCGGGTTCTCAATGTATTGGCGAATCATCGAGATGGCTGCGCCACCACAAGATGCGGCAAAGTAAGACGGCGACCACAAAACGCCTTTGTAGTAATGGCCTTGAATGTCTGATCGCTTTTTTCGCAGCACCCGACTCGAAACACCTTTGAGGCTATTCACCAAGGTGGAAAGGGCCAATTTGGTGACAAAGACCAAATGCACATGAATGGCAAAAACACAGTGCTTGTAGTGCCTTAAATTGCTTGAAGTTTTTATAGACCAATTTCATACTGGACACATGAAAAAGCTCAAAGCCTACAAGTTCGCGCTCATGCCGACGTCTAGCCAAATCCAGCAGATGACTCGTTTCGCGGGTTCATGCCGGTTTGTTTACAATAAGGCTTTGGCACTTCAGAAGGAACGCTACGAGAAAGGCGAGAAAAAGCTGAGTTATGTGGACACGGCAAAGTTGCTCACCCAATGGCGCCAAGATCCCGAAACGCTTTGGTTGGCGGATGCGCCTGTTCACCCGTTGCAGCAGGCTTTGAAGAATCTAGATCGTGCTTACGCCAACTTTTTCGCCAAACGGGCGGCGTTTCCACGGTTTAAGAAAAAAGGATTATCTGAAGGATTTCGTTACCCAGATTCAAAGCAATTCAAAGTAGATTCGCAGAACAGTCGCGTTTTCCTTCCCAAACTCGGATGGATGCGTTATCGCAAAAGTCAGGAAATCTTGGGAACACCCAAAAATATCACGGCTTCCCTTACTGCTGGTCGTTGCACGGTCTCTATTCAGACCGAACAGGAAGTGGAAATTCCGACGCCACAAGGCGGAATA
>CAZTIH010000107.1:0-9511 GCA_964613675.1 uncultured Candidatus Competibacteraceae bacterium | reverse complement strand
TATGTGTTTATCGTCAATGCAGAACGGCGTGCAGAACTGCGAAAAGTGATTTTGGGACAGCGGATTGCCGATAAACGCTTAATTCTCAATGGACTTCAGCCTCATGATCGCGTCATCACCGAGGGACTTATTCGAGTCCGCCCAGGCGTTGAAATAGTCATTTCGGATGGGGAATAACGCCCTGATTTAGGAGGCAAAATGAAGTTGTTAATGCGAAAACTCATTGGCTTTGCCTTGCGCGAGACGGCACGGCAAGGGATGGGAGCGACGGCGACGGTCATCAGTGAACGCCTCAAACGTCATTTCACCGATGGCAGCCTTGCGTTGCCGAACGCGTTGCAACTGGCTTATGAACGGGCGTGGGTAGTGATCGACCTAGCCGTAGAGGGCAATTCACTACGAGGGCGGTGGCGGCGGCTGTGGCACGACCAGACTTTGAAGGGGTTAGTGACCCCTGTTGAACGCTATCTGCAACAGCAACCGCCGACATTTCGGAAAAGCTGTGCCCAACAATTGGCGAAGCTGCGTAAAGCGCAGAAAATTGTTGAAAATATCTTGCCGAATCAGGATTTAGCCGCAGAAATTATCGACTTTAGCCGTTACACCGAGGGGCCGCAGTTGGTGCAGAAGGCGGCAGCGGCGTTGCGAGAGGGCTTGCAGGATTGGCAACCGCAGGCCCCCGAGCTGAGTGCCTTGTTAACGGCTCCCATCGACGGAAATTTGCCTTTGTTTTTAGTCGCGTTTGAGTTTTTTGTCCGACAGGAAATTAGTCGGCAACCGCAATTGGCGAGCGAATGGCAATTGCAACAAATTCAAGCCCTTGAAACAGATCAGAAGGAAGGGTTTGCGGCCTTAGCCCGGGGGTTTGACGAACAGCTTTTAGAGGTTAACGCGCACCTCGCTGCCCAACATCGCGATTTACAGAACATTCTGCAATGGCTCAATCAGATCGACGCCACGCAAGGACCCGTCAAGCCTCAGCATAGTTTTAGTCTGGTTCATCGAAAGGAAGAGGTTCTGCAACTTATCGACGGTATCCCATTGGGGGAATCTCCCATGCTGGACAATGCCGTCGGTAAGCTCCTGATTGCTATAGGAGAACAGACTCGAGCTAAGGAATTATTTGCACAACTTGCAGAGAGCGATGTTTTGCGAGGACAACGTCTGGATCAAGGGCAAATTGCTTACAACTATTTTCGCATCGCCCTAGAGCAACGACAGTGGGAAGAAGCTCAATTGGCTTTGCTGCAAGCCGTGAAATGGGCACCCGAATTATTTGCGCCATTTGATTTACGCCGCTACGAATTACGCCGTATTTTGGGGGCGGGCGCATTTGGGATTGCATTTGAATGTTATCATCGCTATTTAGGCGACCGAATTGTTATTAAAAGCCTCAACATCACCCATCTCAATCGTCCGATTTCTGAGGTTTTTAACGAGGCACGTTTATTACGCCAACTCGATCATCCGGCCATTATTCGGATTGAGGAGTTTGATTTCGTCGATTACGCCAATCAACGCCCGTATTTAGTGATGCGTTATTTTGACGGTATTAGCTTAGAAAACTACTTATCACAGCACCAAGATCACTTATCAGTACAGGATGCCTTAGGGTTAGGTATTGCAATTTTGGAAGGTTTGCAAGTTGCTCATGCAAAAGGAATTTTGCACCGTGATATTAAGCCCGACAACATACTAGTGCGTTTTCATGAGGGGCGTTGGGCCATAAAAATTATTGATTTTGGACTCGCCCTTTCGCAGCCTACGATTCACAAAACTACGCAAATATCGGTAATTCACAACCACAGCATTTTGGCTAATGCGGTCGCCGGCACGATTAAATATGCTCCCCCCGAACAAATGGGGGAGCTAAATTACCCTATAGGCCCTTATTCGGATCTTTATTCGTGGGCGAAAACATTATGTGCTGCATTATTTGGTCACGCGAACCCTACCTATCGCGAATGGCAACAATTAGGGGCACCCGAATTCGTTTCATTATTAAATGCCTGTCTGGAGAGACATCCCCAAAAGCGTCCTCAGAAAACGGATAACATTTTGGCGGATTTACGGGCTTTGTCACCTGATTCATCGGCGACACGGGGGGCGTCTTCTCAGGTCAATTTAGCGGAAATCGAAACTCGTCTACGTAGAGAACTTACGGATCAGATTCGCTGTGAAGTGGAAGCGGAATTATTGCGGAAATCGAATCCGATTCAGCCCACTCCACCTTCTACACGGCCTTCTGCTCCTCATCAGAAGCCCACGATCTCCCCTTCTTTAGACGACATCACGGGATGGGATCCCTCTGCTGTACAGGCGTTGCAGAAGCAGACGGCCCAGTCTCTTGGCTATGCAATTCCGTTTTGTGATGGGCTGCGCAATGGGCTGTCGGGGCCAAAATTGACGATTATTCCCGCAGGTCGTGGCACGATTGGGTCGCCCAAGAATGAAATGGGCCGACAACACGATGAGAAATTGCATCAGATCGCCCTTGAGAAGTCGTTTGCGATGGGCATTTACGCCATTACTTTCGACGAATTTGATGCTTTCTGCGCAGCGAATCAGCGCCCTTTTTGTGAAGACAACGGTTGGGGGCGTGGTAAACAGCCCGTCATTTGTGTGAACTGGTTAGATGCAACGGAATTTTGTGTCTGGTTAAGCGAGCAAACGGGCAAAATTTATCGTTTACCCACGGAAGCAGAATGGGAATATGCCTGTCGGGCGGGAACACAAACGCCGTTCTGGTGGGGAAAAAGCATCGACGTGGGGCAGGCGAATTACAATGGCACGACGAGATATGGCAACGGGCCAACGGGCCAGAGTCGAGCGCGTACCATCGCAGTAGATCAGTTTCGCCCGAATCCTTGGGGGCTTTATCAGATGTCTGGAAATGTCTGCGAATGGACGGGATCGCTTTACAAATCGGATTGGGATGGCAGTGAATTACAGAGTGCACCGCGATTAGATATGGGCCAACGGGTGTTGCGAGGCGGAACTTGGCATGACTCTCCTGCCAAGCTACGGTCAGCCGCTCGACTTAGGGAAGAATCGCTTTTTCGGACCAATGGTTGGGGCTTTCGCGTCGTCCGAGAGTTGTAGGGAATGATGGCTTCAGTCGGTAAATCACTAGAGATTCCCAAGGGAAATGCGCAGATTCTGAAATAATGAAATCAGAATATTTTGCGTACATTTCCCCCCATTAAAACGCATTAAGATGTCTGTAAAATGCAAGGGTTATCTAAAAAAAACTCGATGATGGAGCAAAACGGTCGTTATATTCGTTTCTAACGATTCTAAAAGTGGCCGCTCGAATTTTAACTAGCCGCCCCAAAAAACGATCCTCAATGGCCTTCTACACAGGAGAATTGTCATGACCACAGTCGATTTATCTTCGGTAAATCAAGTTCTTAGCCAATATCAAGACCCTTACTTAAAAACCGATCTCATTACCGCCAAAGTGATTAAAGACCTCAAATTAGAAGGTCAGCGCTTGGCACTCAATTTGGAACTTGGGTTTCCTGCTGGCGACCATGTAAACCATTTAGTCGAGACAATTCGCGAATTATTGCGTCGCGAACTCCAACTTTCCCAAATAGACATTACTATCAATACTCGTATTACTACTCATGAAGTGCAACCTAGCCTAAAACCCCTACCTGGCGTTAAAAATATCATTGCAGTGGCCTCAGGTAAGGGAGGTGTGGGTAAATCCACGACTTCAGTCAATTTGGCCCTCGCGTTATCAGCAGATGGGGCACGAGTAGGGATTTTGGACGCCGATATTTACGGCCCAAGTCAGCCCGTTATGTTGGGGGTTCCTTATGCACGTCCTGAAACATTGGATGGAAAATCCTTGATTCCCGTGTCAAATCACGGTTTACAGTCCATGTCCATAGGTTACTTACTGGAAGGCGACGATCAACCCATGGTTTGGCGGGGACCGGTCGTCACGCAGGCATTAACGCAGCTGATCAACGATACTCGGTGGGATGATTTGGATTACCTCATTATCGACTTACCTCCGGGGACAGGCGACATACAATTAACATTATCGCAGCGAATCCCCGTTTCAGGGGCAGTCATCGTCACTACGCCCCAAGACATTGCGCTCATTGACGCCAAGAAAGGACTTAAAATGTTTGAGAAAGTCCATATTCCCGTGCTTGGCATTGTTGAAAACATGAGTGTGTTTTGTTGCCCGCAATGTGGTCACCAGGCGGCAATTTTCGGAGAAGGCGGGGGAGAGCGCATGGCGACAGAATATGGTACGGAATTATTGGGTAAGCTGCCGCTCGATTTGTCGATTCGCCAATTAGCGGATGCGGGTAAACCCAGTGTAGCGGATAACCCAAATAGTGAAGTTTCCTTACTCTACCGCGAAACAGCCCGCCGAATCGCCGCAAAACTCTCTTTACGGGCAAAAAGTTATGCGGGAAAATTCCCCAAAATAGTCATTCAGAATAATTAGGTTGGACGCATAAGGCTTAGTTTTAACAATAAACGCCGCTTCAAACGGCGTTTTTGGCTTTTGGTAGCAAACCAACCGATTTCAAGGGATACGACAAGGAATTACAATCAATTTGTATAATCCCCTTGCTGTTTACAAAATATGGCGCTAGATTGGATAGGTAATGACATAACTACAGGAGTCATTTGTGCTGTACACTTCCAAAATTACGGCAAAAGGCCAAACTACGATTCCTCAGGAAGTGCGTAATGCGCTCAACTTGGGGCCTGGCGATAAAGTTTCTTTTGAAGTCGATGACCAAGGAAATGTGACACTTCGCCGTTTTCAACCCATGGATTTGGAATACCTCAAAGCTCTCGAAACTAGCTTTACCGAATGGAAGAGCCAAGCTGATGAGGAGGCGTATCGTGGCCTTTGAGCGTTTTTCTGTCGTTCGCGTCCCTTTCCCGTTTAATGACCGCAATTCGACCAAAAACCGTCCTGCGCTCGTCCTTTCAGACAATGCGGACTTTAATCGTCCTGCTGGCCAAACCGTGTTGGCGATTATTACTTCAATGGCTAGTGAAAATTCGACTTGGCCGCTGGACTGCCCGATCAGTGATTTAGGTTCTGCTGGACTGCCGGCACCTTCACAAGTCAGATTTAAGTTATTTACCCTGGATAATCGCGTTATTCGCGGAGTTTTAGGCAAATTATCGAGTGCCGACGAGAAAACCGTCCGTGAAGCCATGACCAAGCTTTTTGGTTGTCCTTAGCACTTTAGCCCCGAGGAGGTAGGGATTATGCGACTTTGTGACCGCGATATTGAGCAAGCCCTCGATCATGGGCGCATCCGCATTGATCCCCGCCCTGATCCGCAACGCATTACCGGCGTGTCGGTCGATTTGCGGCTGGGAAACCGCTTTCAAGTCTTCAATCACGACCACACGGCGGGTTTTATCGACGTCAGCGGTCCCCGAGATTCCGTTGAACAAGCCATTACTTCACTCATGGGACACGAAATTAGTCTGACGGGTAATGACGCTTTTTTTCTCCATCCCGGCGAACTTGCCCTTGCAACTACCGTAGAACACATCGAATTGCCCGATGATTTGGTGGGGTGGCTCGACGGACGGTCGAGTTTAGCGCGATTGGGTTTGATGGTTCATGCGACGGCTCATCGTATTGATCCAGGGTGGCGCGGTGTCATCGTATTGGAATGTTTCAACAGCGGTAAACTTCCCCTTGCGCTCCGCCCCGGTATGACTATTTGTGCAATCAACTTTGAAATGATGACTGGTTCCTGTGCGCGTCCTTACTATCAGCGGCAAGATGCAAAATATCACCAACAGTCAGGACCAACGCCGAGTCGGATTGGTCGAGATGAACCGTCACAAAAACCCCTGTAAACCTTACAAATTCAAATATTGCTTAATTATTTCCAATAATTCCGCTCGAGCAATAATGCGGCTCTTATCTTCCAGCCGCCCTTGTATCTCGACTTGATTCGCATCGAGATGTTTTTCGCTGAGAATAATTCTTACAGGTAAGCCAATCATTTCCATATCCGTCAGCATAACCCCCAAACGGGCCTCGCGATCATCGTAAAGCACTTCAAATCCCGCATTGCGTAACTCGTTGTACAACACATCGGCTTGTTCGCGCAAACGGTAAGATTTATGAAGATTAACGGGGATTAGCCCCACATGAAAGGGGGCAATCGAAACTGGCCACCGAATTCCCTTACCATCATGATTTTGCTCAATCGCCGCTGCGGCAATGCGCGATACCCCAATTCCGTAACAGCCCATTTGTACCGTGCGATCTCGGCCCTGTTCGTCGAGTACGGTGAGCTTAAGGGCTTTGCTATACTTATCGCCCAGTTGGAAAATATGCCCTACTTCAATGCCTCGTGCCAATTGTAAGGAATCACCGTCTGGTCCCTGATCTCCTGCGACAGCAAAGCGCAAATCCGCTGTTTGTGGCTCAGAAACATCTTTTCCCCAATTTACACCCGTCAAGTGAAAGCCATTTTTATTGGCACCACAGCAAAAATCGACCGTGGCAGCCGCAGCATAATCGGCAATCGTCGGGATATTCGCTAAATTCGGGCCTAAGCTCCCAATGTCAGTCCCTGTCAGGTTTTTGATCTCTTCTCCAGTTAAAAACCGTAGGGGCGTTGCAATTAAGGGATGTTTTTCGGCTTTTACGGGATTAAGTTCGTGATCGCCGCGCAAACATAGCGCAACTGCTAAAGATTCCTTACCCGCCACGATAAGCGTTTTGATCGTCTTATCTGCCGATAAACCCGTCAATGTACATAGCTCCTGTATTGTATGGACTTTAGGCGTGGAAATTTCCGTCAAATTTTCTTTGGAAGTAGGCCGTTTGATGGGAGAAAGGGCAACTAATTCTCGATTTGCAGCATATCCCTTACTTGTAAAAACAATCACATCTTCACCAGATTCGGCTAAAACTTGAAACTCTTGGGAACGATTTCCACCAATTGCCCCCGAATCTGCGGCAACCGCCCGAAAATCCAGACCTAACCGCGTAAAAATCTTACAGTACGCCGTGTACATCTTATCGTAGCTGGCCTGCATCCCCGTTTCATCAAAATCAAACGAGTAGGCATCCTTCATCAAAAATTCACGCCCACGCATTACGCCAAAGCGGGGACGTACTTCATCGCGGAATTTCGTTTGAATTTGGTAAAAATTGAGTGGTAACTGCTTATAACTCTTGACATTCTGACGAACTAAATCGGTAATGACTTCCTCGTGGGTGGGGCCAATGCAAAAAGAACGTTGGTGACGATCCTTCAAACGCAATAATTCTGGTCCATATTGCGACCATCGCCCCGATTCTTCCCATAATTCCGCCGGTTGTACCGCTGGCATCAAAATTTCCAACGCCCCCGCCCGATTCATTTCTTCGCGCACAATTTGTGCAATTTTGTCGAGGGTACGTAGTCCCAGCGGCAACCAAGTGTAAATCCCCGCCGCCAGCTTGCGAATCATCCCCGTGCGCAACATCCATTGATGACTGATAACTTCGGCGTCTGCGGGAACTTCGCGAAGGGTAAATAAAGGAAACTGACTCGTTTTCACAGAAATTGCCTTGTTTTTAATCAAAAGAAAATTTTCCTCATCGGCATTACTTTACCGATGAGGTCTCAAAACATCATAAACAATTTCATTAACAGGTTTTTTCGCGCAAGTTAATTGCACGAAGCGTTTTCCCCGCTCATTCGTCTTGGGTCGGCAATTCTAGGTCGCGGGCGTTTTTTGGCCAAAAATAACGGCGGCGCTCTCCATAATTTCGCGGGATGACCCCTTCTGTCCGAAATAAAAATTGGGTCGCCCCAATTTCAGCGACATTGTAAGGCATGACTACAGATTGGGCGCGGGTAGGTCGCTGCGTTGAAAATACGATGATTTTCGGCGCAACCGCCGCCAAAAATTGCGGATGCCATATCGGTCGGCGATCCCGTTCACGCCCCTGATTGGGCGCCATCACCCAGGTTGCTGCCAGTGAAGTTCCGTGTTGACTGGCCAATCTCCCCTGCATCGACGCCGACAAATCCCCCGTAAACAGCGCCGATTGCCCCAAAATGTCCGTCACCTTTAATAAGCACGAAAAATCATCCCCACCGCCGCCCCGTCGCTCAGGATGCAAAAACGCAAAATGAACCTCGTCCCAAGTCCATTCCAAGCCCGCTTCACAAAATTGTCGCTCGGCAGTCGGAATTTGGTCCGGGGCCCCCGTAAAGATGTCGTTTACCGCCATGTCCGTCAGCAACGTTGCCGTCCCGCCGATGTGTTGGCTGTCCTCGTGACTCAAAATAAGGCGATCCACCGACTTCACCCCCCGATGATGCAGATAATCCAGCAGAACCGTCCCCCCATTTGGCCCCGCAAAAGGACGCGGCCCGGTGTCGTAAATCATTGTGTGACGGCGCGTGTGCACCACCGTGCTCAAGCCCTCCCCCACCTCCAGCACCGTGATGTCAAAATTCCCGGTCGGCGGTCGGGCGGGGCCACTGAAAAATAAGGGAATCAGTAGCCCAACACCCAACACCCGCGATCCCAAGGGGTGCCGAATGTGGAAAGGGCGGTAAAGCAATAAAACGATGCCCACCGCGTACAACAACACGGCCCAAATCGCCGGTGTCCCCTGTCGCCATACGCTCCACGGTTGCGACGCTAACCACGACATCGACGGCCATAGCAGTCTTAATGTGAAGTCCGCCCAATCAAAAAAGGTGGATTGCCAGGCCGAAATTGGGAGAAACGCCCCCAGTAACGCCAGTGGAATGGTCGTAAAACTCACCCAAGGAATGGCAATAAGGTTCGCAATCAGACCACTGACGGAGACTTGGCCAAAAATCAGCAGCGAGAGGGGCAATAATCCCAATGTGATCGCCCATTGCAGCGCCCACAATGAAAGTTGACGCCGTTTTTCGTTGACAATCATAAGAATCGCGACCGCACTGAACGACAGCCAAAATCCCGCCATCAACGGTACCGTCGTTTCCCCAAGCGCGACCAGCACAAATAGGACGGTGAAGCCCAAAATCTCTAAAGGTCTGACTTTATGTCGCAGAAAGTGGAGTAGGGCAAAAATGACCAGCATGACGAGGGCGCGTCGCGTCGAAATCGCCCAACTGGTCATGGCGGCGTAACCGCAGGCCCCGATAAGTGCCCCCGCCCACCCCACATCGCTCACGGGATACCGGTCTAAATCGCCAAACCAACGCCAAATTCCGCCCACAATCACAAAACACAGCCCCGCCATCAGGCCCACATGTAGCCCCGAAATGGCGAGCAAATGCGCAATGCCCGTGTACTGAAACACTTCCCGTTGACGCGCTTCGATGTTGCCACGATGCGCGACCGTCACGGCACTCAACACCCCGTTAAATTCTCGCGGTTCGGCGTGAATGCGTTCGCTAATTTGTTGACGTAGCCCGTTGAATGAAAACCCTGTGGCGTCTTGCAATTTTTGGGGAATCGGATCGTTGCGGCCCGTCCTCACATAACCGCGTGTGACGATTCCTGC
>CAZTIH010000106.1:0-9557 GCA_964613675.1 uncultured Candidatus Competibacteraceae bacterium | reverse complement strand
AGCGCTAGAAATAAACCAAATCCCAATAGTGCAGGGAGTGCTAACCAACGATTGTATAAGTGCCCCGTATGGCGAATTAATAAAATCACTAACGGCGTCAATCCATAGATTAAGTAATGCGGTAATTTTGTTTGTGCAGCAGTGAATAAAATAAATACGGTCAAAAACCAAATGATGCAAAAACGACTTAATGTGTCACCCCATAATTGCTTAAAGGGAAGTGCGATTAGTAACCCGCTAAAGGGTAACAAAATTAGGGGTAGTACGCCGAAATAATAAAACACACTGCCTTGGTGACCCTGTAAGGGGGTCGCGAACCGTTGCAAGTTGTGGGTCAAGATAAAATCGTAGAAAAATCCATAGCCTAACTGGGCATAAATCGCCATCGCCCAAGGGGTTAAGACGGTTAAAAAAATTAGCCAACTCGGTAAGTTAATGAGCTGCCTAAGCCAATCTCGCCCCCTATGCGCTGTCATCCACAACACACCACTCACGATGAACGGAATCACGATAGCAATAGGCCCTTTAGTCAACACGCCCAATCCCATCCACAAAAATACGGGCCAACGCCAGGCGTCTGAATGAGTAAAACAGCGGTAAATCGCGAATAAACTAAGACATAAAAAGAGATTTAATACGCTATCTGCGGTCGCTGCTCGCCCAATTAAAACAAATCCCCAGGTGGTGGCTAATAACAGCCCCCCCATTAAAGCTAATTCGCGCTGTTTTATAGTCCACAATAAAAAGTGAATCACCGCAATTAACCACGCGGTCGCCGCTAGAATAGAGGGGAGTCGCACGGCCCATTCGTTTGCCCCAAATAATTCGATTGAGAGTGCCTGCAACCAATAAATTAAAATGGGTTTGTGGTGATGCGGCTCGTCATCTAGTGAGATGCGAATCCAGTCGCCCGTTTTCACCATTTCTAAGCTCGCTTGGGCGAAGCTCCCTTCGTCTTCATCGAATAGTAGAATTTGGCCGAAATTCGCGAATAATCCCAACAGTAAGGCCCCCATTAGCAGGGCACTCGACAATTTTACAGACATAAAAAAGGCCACACTTGAATGTGGCCCCATTTAGGCGAATCAGCCGATTTTATTCAATAAAATTATTTGAGCATTGAACGGCGGAAAGCGCGATTTAACTTCTCATCGGTCTCTTGGGCACGCGCGAGGGCATCAGAAGCGATGCGTTGAGCTTCTTCGGCGGTGGCTAAAGCACGATTTGCCGTTTGCTGGGCGTTAGAAGTCGAACCTCTCAACGCATCTACATCCGCACGCAAGGTCGTCACATCGGACTGTAATTTTTCGAGTTGACCGTTGTTCGCACAACCGGCCGCCAAAACAACCACAGCGAATACCGCGCCGAAACGTAAAGTTTTTTGCATTTTTGCTTACCTCGAAGCGTAAATTGTATCAAAAAAAACACATTGTTGTTAATTTCTCAAATTGGGAATCGTATTGTGGATTTACCACAATGCTTTGTCTATGAACCGATAAATTACGACTTCTCTTTTAGTAGATTGGTTAAAAAATGATGACTAATAAATGGGCAACTCAATGGGACGAACGACACCGCCAAGCCTCTGATTTACCAGAGATTGCTTACTGTCTAGGACAATTTTCCTATTTACTCCCCCCTCAAGGCACTGCTTTAGATTTTGCTTGTGGTTTGGGTGCGAATGGTTTGTGGTTAGCTCGCAACAATTTTGCCGTAAGCGCATGGGATTTCTCAGATGTTGCGCTCGAACGATTGCGCATTGTGGCGCAGTCACAAAATGTTCACATTAAAACGCAACTTTGTGATGTTACCCAAACGCCCCTCCCCCCTGACACTTTTGATGTGATCGTCGTCAGTCGTTTTTTACATCGCCCCTCAGCACCTCTCCTCATGGCGGCGTTACGCTCGAAGGGATTGCTGTTTTATGAAACTTTTACCCGCCATAAACACCCCGACATCGGCCCGAGTAACCCCGATTTTTTACTCGAAGAAAATGAGTTACTACATCTATTCAATGACTTAGTTATCCGCGCTTATGGTGAAGCGGGTTTAGTCGGCGACCTACAACAGGGACTGCGCAATTTAGCCTATTTAGTGGGTCAAAAATCGTAAATCGACGCCCCATCCGTTTGTTTAAACCGTTTATAGCTCCAAAGATACTGGCTCGGTAATTCAGTCACCCGAGAACTCATAGCATCGTTTAAGGCTTGAACGGCTAATGGCAACGCCACCCCGTGGGGTAATTCGATTTCCCGAAAATGCAACCGATACCCCCCACGATTTCGCGTTGCCGTTAACATGAATATAGGGACGCGAAATCGTTGCGCTAAACGAACCGCTAAAGGATTGGTGTAGGCATTTTTTCCCATAAAATTTGCGCTAATACCCTGTCCCATGGGGGGAACTTGATCGGGTAAAAGACCGACAATTTGACGATTTTTGAGGGCCTCGCAAAGGCGACGTATCCCGTGCGCATTGGCGTTCACTACTTGTCCCCCAAAACGGCTGCGATAACGGGCCAATAAATCACTTAATCCAAACCGATTGGGACGCTGTAAAATCAGGAGAGAATAATGGCGACTCGCATACAGACCTGCTAATTCCCATGCCCCTAAATGCGGCGTCACTAAAATGGCCCCTTGCTCCGATTTTTTCTTAAAAAATGTCTCATTCTCAACCCTTACTTTTGTCCACAAATCCATCTCTCGTACGCCCCAAAAGTAAGCCAACTCAAATAGAGTTTTTCCTAATTCAATTGCCGTTTCACGGTGGAGGCGATGGCGTTCGGCAGGGGAACGGTCGGTAAAGACATAGCTCAAGTTTGCCGCGATGACACGGTTGAATCGCAAAGGCATATAGGACATGAGCCACCCCACGGCCCCTCCGATTCCGTGTAATGCGGGCAACGGCAACCCAGAGAGTCCCCAAATAACCGCTTTAATTAAATAACGCATCAGGTTTTCGTTTTGAGCATCTGTCCGATTTCCTGCGCCGATGCCGCCGACCGAGTCGCTAAATTGCGAACCTCCGCTGCTACAACCGCAAACCCCCGTCCACTTTCTCCCGCACGCGCCGCCTCAATGGCCGCATTTAACGACAGTAAATTGGTTTGGGCCGCTAACCCGTCGATGGTAGTCACTACAGAGCGAATTCGATCCAACGTCGTATGTTGGGTAGTAACATCGTTGGCATACAACACTATCTTTTGGAGTTGATTTTCAACATCCAAAATAGGATTAAAAGTCGCCTGCAACCAACGCACTTGCCCATCTGCCCCCGACAATTTGAGTTCCAATCGCACCGCCTCGCCCCGTCGCAAACTTTTGAGTTGCGCTTCCTCCGTCACCTCTCGATAGGCATCAGCTAATAATTGCGCGGCTTTCTCCAAACGGTCGGTGCCCAAAATTTCCAGTAATACCGAACTAATGTCGATTAGTTTTCCCGTCTTAACTTCCCAATCTGCCATGGCCGTCGAACGTTTAATGGCTTGGAAACGCACATTGTGTTCCAGGGAAATGGTCTTGGTGATGGTGATATTCGCTTGCACCGACACAAATTGCTTGAGCTGCCCCTGTTGATCGAAGACTGGATTAATCGCCAGTGAAATCCAATATGGCTTGCCCTCGCGATTGTAATTGAGGATTTCTTCGTAAAAAGGCTCGCGAAGATTGAGTTTTTCTCGAATGCGCTTCACGGTTTCGGGGTTCGTGTGCTTTCCCTGTAATACCCAACCCGGCTTTTTGCCCTTGACTTCCTCCAGCGCATACCCCGTCAGACGCTCAAATCCGCTGTTCACGTACTCAATAAAACCGCCTGCATCCGCAATAATCACCGAGTTGTCGGTTTCATCGGCAACCAACGACAGCAAACGCATTTTCTCCCGTTGGGCGACCGCCTCCGTAATATCTTTCAAAAAAGCGGTGTAAATCGTGCGGTTCTCCAAAACGACCTTGCTCAACGACAGGGTAGCGTAACGATTTTCACCCTCCGCTCCTTCAATCTCCACTTCTCGACTGGTTCCCACAATCTTATCGACGCCCGTCCGACGATTATTGTTGACGTAATTGTCGTGATTGGGCTGCAAACTGCGCGGCACCAGCATCTTGACATTTTGCCCAACTACCTCATCCCGCGACCGTCCCCAAAGTCGTTCCGCTGCCGCGTTAAAGAATGTCACTCGATTGCGCTCATCAATGCACACTACGGCGTCGAGGGCCTGTTCTAGGGTCTGGGCGATAGTTTCACGGTTTTCGCGCTCCGCAGAGATGTCTCGAATAATGGCCGTGTAGCCCATCGACCTCCACCCGGGCGTGCGCGTCAAGGCGAGTGATACCCATAACCGTTGGCCGTCCTTGCGCTGTAAGGGGACTTCTCGGCTAGTCCCAACGATTTTGTCCTGCCCCCCCTGACGATGCGCGTTGACATAATCGTCGTGTGGTCCCTGATATTCCTGCGGTACAAGCATTTTGACATTTTTTCCCATCACCTCATCGCGCCGCCATCCCCAAAGCCGTTCGGCGGCATCATTGTAATAAGTCACGCGGTTGCGGCCGTCGATACTCACAACGGCGTCGATGGCCTGATCCAGGACGCTCTGGGCGGTGTTACCCGATAACCAGCGCAAAGGGGCAAAAACACTTAACATGGGGCGATCTCACTTCAATCTTTGTTCGACTTTATATCTGCGTGAGCTTGCTAAATGTGAACTATTTCATACGGATAAAGTGATCACAGTCTTTCTAAGGAATCGAGGGATCGTTAAAAAAGTCATCCGTGGGAAAATCCTCGAAGGTCATCTGCCCATCGCGAATCAAACTTTCCCGTCGCTGCAAATAGGCGTCGCGCTGGAAGGCATAGGGATCCAACCGCATCGCCTCTGCAAAAGCGCGTTCTGTTGCCAAAAATTGGGCACGCATATTCACCGTTTGTAGGATGCGAACCGCCCACTGATTGCGCGAAGACTCATTGATCGTTTCATCGAGCAGATTGGGTAACGGCAACTGACCGTCCGCAAAATTCCCCACCGTATCCCGCACCGTACTCGGCCCCATGAGCGGTAAGACCAAAAATGGCCCGGCAGGAACCCCCCAATACCCCAGCGTTTGACCAAAATCTTCATTGTGTTTGGGCAAATCCATGTGGCTTGCGACATCGAAAAGTCCCGCTAATCCAAAGGTCGTGTTGAAGACGAAGCGGGTCGTACTTTCAAGGGACTGTTGAGGCTTAGCTTGGAAAAGGGCATTGGCTGCTGTGGTCAATTCCCCCAAATTGCTGAAAAAGTTTGTCACCCGAGTTTGTACGGGAGCGGGCACCACCGCATCGTATCCCTGAGCAACGGGCCGCAAAATCGCGCGATCTAGGCCATCATTTACCGTAAAGACCACGCGATTAACGGGTTCCAGGGGATCATTCACGCCATTTACCGTCGCGCACCCCGTTAATCCCAACCCTAAAATGCCAATTAACCAATTATTCAAAGGAAGATGCCTCATCAATGGATTCACCCGAAAGGGGGTTGCAGAAGATTGGTTCAACGCATCGGGGGAAGTTTGCCCCCAAAGGCCCGCATGAGCTTTTCCATGCCCCCCTGTTGACTCATCTTCTTCATCATTTTCTGCATCTGCTGAAACTGCTTCAGAAGTTTGTTGATGTCCTGAACCTGCGTTCCAGATCCCTTGGCAATCCGTCGTTTGCGCGAACCGTTTATCACATCGGGCGACCGTCGCTCTTGGGGCGTCATCGAATTCACAATGGCAATTAACCGCTTCATTTCTTTCTGACTATCCATTCCCTTCATGGCGTCGGGAAGCTGTCCGCCCCCGGGCAACATCTTCATCAAATCCCCTAAATCGCCCATCTTGAGCACCTGTTCCATCTGGGCTTTCAGGTCGTCGAGGGTAAAATTTTTCCCCTTCGCCATTTTTTTGACGAGTTTTTCTGCCTGCTGTTTGTCGATTTTCTGCTCGACCTGCTCCACGAGCGACAGTACATCGCCCATATCCAGGATTCGCGACGCCATCCGTTCCGGGTGGAAGCGCTCAAGGGCCTGGGTTTTCTCCCCCACGCCGAGAAATTTGATCGGTTTTCCCGTCACGAATCGCACGGACAATGCCGCCCCGCCCCGCGCATCCCCATCCGCCTTGGTCAAAATTACGCCCGTGAGGGGGAGGGTTTCGTTGAAAGCCTTAGCCGTTTTTGCGGCATCTTGACCCGTCATGGCATCGACGACGAACAGCGTTTCCGTAGGCGACAGGGCCTGATGGAGCGCCGCAATTTCCGCCATCATTTTTTCGTCAATAGCCAACCGCCCGGCGGTATCGACGATGAGCACATCCAGTTGTTGTTTACGAGCGCTGTCCACCGCTGCCTTGACAATCTGCAAAGGGGTTTCGTTGGGGGAACTGGGATGACAAAACACCTCGCATTCCGCAGCTAAGCGGGAAAGCTGTTCCATGGCCGCCGGGCGATAGATGTCCACACTGACTAAACCGACGGTTTTCCGTTGTTGCTTAAGCCAACGGGCCAATTTAGCGGCGGTCGTGGTCTTTCCCGCCCCCTGTAATCCCGCAAGTAGCACAATGGCCGGGCGTTGACTGGAAAACTGCAATTCGGCGTCGGTGCCGCCCATAATTTGGACGAGTTCTTCATGGACGACTTTAATAAACACTTGTCCGGGATTCAGACTTTCGAGCACTTCACGCCCGACCGCGCGTGTTTTTACCTGTTCGATGAAAATTTTAACGACGGGTAAGGCCACATCGGCTTCTAGCAATGCCATCCTTACTTCGCGGAGAGCATCCTTGATATTGTCTTCAGTGAGGCGACCTTGGCCCCGTAACTTGTTGAGTGAACTCAATAATCGTTGGCTAAGTTGACTAAACATGGGTGTCAGATCCGTGGGAGTACAGCGTGAAAATGGGGGGACGATTTATGATGGGGATTCAATCCACTTCGCCAAGTAGCGTGACCCTATGACTCTCACTCTCGGCGGCGCGACCGCTTTACTGTATCTCATCAGCGGCTGTTTGTTTGGCTGTCGCTTGTGGCGACCCGAGTTAAAACGGCGTTGGCCCTTAGGCACCTTGGCATTGGCGCTGTGCCTACACGGGATTTGGTTATGGCAAAGCATTATTTTAGTCAACGGGATAAATTTGGCGTTTCTAAAGGCGCTTTCCTTATCTGGATTTTTGATGGGAACCGCCTTACTTTCCTTGTCGAGCTGGTTGCCTTTTGAGATTTTGGCATTATTACTTCTTCCCTTTAATGCCATTGTGTTGATTTTATCGCTTATTTTCCCAACAGATACGCCAAATTTCTTACCTTGGCCGTTACAAGTTCACATTATTTTGTCGATGTTCGCGTATTCCTTACTAGGACTAGCCGCATTGCAAGCCATCTTACTCGCGGCACAAGATCGACGATTGCGCCAACGAAAACCAGGCGGTTGGCTTCACTTTTTACCCCCCCTAACGGCGATGGAATCCCTACTATTTCAACTATTAACCGTGGGATTCATTTTGCTTTCCTTAGCTTTATTGAGCGGCATTTTGTTCATTCGCGACCTATTTGCACAACATTTAGCTCACAAAATGGTATTTGCCTGTTTGGCGTGGGGGGTATTTGCGATTTTGCTATGGGGACGTTGGCAATTTGGTTGGCGCGGCAACTATGCGACGCGCTGGACACTCAGCGGTTTTGGTTTACTGGCCCTTGCGTATTTTGGAAGCCGATTTGTACTCGAACTCATTCTGCAACGGCCCTAAATCTGACTACAATCTAGGGCAGTTCACCGTTGAGGAAGTCTGTCGTTGAACGACTGGACGCTATTACTACTCATTATCGCATTGATTTTTCTAATTTTTGCCTCAGCTTTTTTCTCAAGTGCTGAGACCAGTTTGATGGCGCTCAATCGCTATCGGCTACGCCATCGAGCCCGTCAAGGAGATCGAGCAGCAAAACGAACCCTGCGACTCCTCGAACGCCCTGACCGCCTATTGGGCCTCATTCTCATTGGTAACAACTTTATCAACACGGCGGCGGCAGCGATTGCGACGCTATTAGCGATTTACTTTGGGGGCGAGCGGGCCATCCCCTTGGCGACGGTGCTTCTCACCATTGTACTGTTAATTTTTGGTGAAATTGGTCCGAAAACGGTGGCCGCGTTGTACCCCGAACGGGTGGCGTACCCGGCGGGCCGAGTGTTATCGCCGTTGCTATGGCTATTTCATCCTTTGGTACAGGCGGTAAATGCACTTGTCGATCTTCTATTGAAACCTTTGGGATTCCATCGAAAAAATGATCAAAGTGCGCACCTAAACATGCAGGAATTGCGGACGGTGGTTTTGGAGTCGGGGACGCTGATTCCTCGGGAACATCAAAAATTATTACTGAGTATTTTTGACTTAGACGCGGCGACCGTAGAAGACATCATGGTGCCACGCAACGAGGTAGTGGGACTGGATTTGAACGATGCGTGGGAGAAAAATCGGGCGAAATTAGCGCAAACTCATTACACGCGGATGCCTGTTTATCGAGGAGATTTGAACCAAGTCCTGGGATTTTTACACATGCGCCAAGTGGTGCGGTTAAGCCAGACAGATCAGTTAAACGGGGAAGAGTTAGCGAAACTACTACAAGAACCTTACTTTATCCCCGAAGGTACGCCTTTACATCGAGTTTTGGTCAATTTACAGCAAAACCGTCAACAAATTGGTTTAGTCGTCGATGAGTATGGAGATGTCATGGGATTAGTGACTTTAGAGGATTTACTGGAAGAAATTGTGGGTGAGTTTGCGAATTCCCCGAATAATCGTCAAATCAAGAAACAAATCGATGGTAGCTATTTAATCCATGCAGGCATTACGATCCGTGCGTTAAATCGGGCCTTGGATTGGGACTTACCTACGGATGGCCCCAAGACTTTGGGAGGGATTATTTTGGAAACCACGGAAGCGATTCCCGCACCGGGCACCTGTTTAGATTTGCTGAATTACACGGTGGAAATCATAGAAACAGGGCACCATCGCATTAAAACCGTGAAAATGCGACTGATGTAAGGAAAAACCCCAATTTACGGCGAAATACAAAAGTGCGTCTCAAAATGTTACTGGAGTGAGTTGAGTGGGTTGGCTAATTAGTTGGCACCATGCTTTACGCAAAAAATGTCGCTTCTTTCGCCGCCGTCATCCAGATCAGAATTGTTTTGCTCTAGGCGTAACTATCGGCTGGCAGCCGTCTGGTGGAGCAGGCTTCATTGAGCCTGAGCCGCTGTATAGCTCACGGCAAGGTGAGCAAGCCAAGCGCTTTGAGAAACGCATTGTGTTTGTCCCGTGCCGTCTCGACCGCGTTCTCCTGAGTTGTTTTGTCGCATTGTGAATCGCTATCGAAAGCTCGGCGGTTGGCAGCCTTAACGCGACCCATCACGCCTTAGGGGCTTGGCGCGGCCTATGGCCCGAGGAGAAAGCCTCGCCAGAACGGGACGGTTTTAAGGCTGTCCCACCGAGTTTTTCCGCATTCGCGCACGCATCAGGACATTTTTTATGCAATTAACCCTTGGC
>CAZTIH010000105.1:0-9612 GCA_964613675.1 uncultured Candidatus Competibacteraceae bacterium | reverse complement strand
TCACCAAAGACGACGGCGGCGAAATCGGCACCTAGGCGCAAATTCTCTTCTGATTCCCTTACCGCCCCTGCGTCTTTCTGAGACGCGGGGGTTTTGCATTTCGCTATAGACACATGATGCGCTTCGTCCCTCAGCACATCCTACGAGAGGCGTTCACCCAAAAAGCATTCACCGAGCACGCCGCCCTTCGTTAACGGCATTCCCCCACCGACCCCGGACGACACCGCCGTCCATCAACCCAAATCGTCGAATCCAAACGGGCGTTCGTGAAATTGGCCCCGTCGATCAGGGCGTTACGCAGATCGGCCCCGCTTAAATCCGCTTGTTGAAAATCCACGTCGATGAGTCGAGCGCTCGTAAAATTTACCCGTTGTAACTGGCTGCCCGTAAACAAGGCCCCGTCGAAGTTGCCCCGACTAAAATTTGACCGTTGGAAGTCTCCCCCCAACGCCACCATCTCTACTCCCACCGCTTGATTAAAATTGCTGTCTTGCGCCTGTACCCCGCGCAAATTGGCGCGTTGTAGCTGGGTTTGATAGAGCCGTGCCCGCGTCAAGATGGCATTTGAGAAATCTGTTTCCGCGAAATTCGCCTGATCCAATCGAACTTGAGTCATTTGGGCTTGGTTAAAACGGACATTTTCCGCCCGCGCCGCCACAAATCGACTACTGATGAGACGACTGCGCGTGAAATCCACATTTACGAGTTGGGTTTGTTCTAAATCCGCGTGACTCAGCTCGGTTTGGGTGAATTGAATATTTTCTAACCGCGACTCCCGAAGCACGGTACGACTCAGGTCGAGGCCCGAGAAGTCGCGATCGGCAAAGAGACATCGCCGCCAGTTCACCAGCGGTTGCGGGTCACTGTCGCATTGGGCAAACAGCGGCGGTGCCATCACCACCGCCCAAACCACCATCGTTCGTATCATCAAAAAAGTACCTTCGCGACATCGCGGAATTGGTTGACAAAATGCACTGTAAAATCGGCTTTTAAGTAATCCGGCAACGCCTCGAAATCGGTGCGATTGGCTTCTGGGAGAATAACTTCCGTCAAACGATTGCGCTTCGCAGCCACGATTTTTTCCCGAATCCCCCCAACCGCCAGCACCTGTCCCGTCAAGGTCAATTCTCCCGTCATTGCGATGGGCCGTTTGGGCTTTTCGTCGCGGGCGAGGGAAAGCAAGGCCGCCGCCATCGTAATCCCCGCACTCGGGCCATCTTTGGGGGTCGCGCCCTCGGGAACATGGATGTGGACAAACGCATTATCAAAAAAGCCCACCTCCCCCCGTAAGCTCTTGAGATGGGCCGTAATGTAGCTGTAAGCCAAGGCCGCCGACTCCTGCATCACCTCGCCTAAACGACCGGTGTACTTGAATCCCCGACTTTGGTGGTGAACTCGGGTCGCTTCCACATTAAGGGTCGCGCCCCCCAGTGCCGTCCACGCCAGCCCCGTCGCGATGCCCACTCCCTGGAGCGGTTTATCTTTGGTGAAATGCGCTGGACCGAGGTAATCGACCAGATTTTTACTCCCCACTTTGAACGGCACTTTTTCGCCTTCAACCACTTTCACGACCGTCTTGCGGACGATTTTGTTGAGCTGTTTTTCCAAGTTGCGCACCCCAGCCTCCCGCGCATAGCCCTCGATCACCTGTTTCAAGGCACCGTCGCTCAAAGCGATTTGGTCGCTGGTGAGACCCGCCCGCGCCAACACTCTTGGCCAAAGATGGCGTTTAGCGATTTGCTGTTTTTCCGCCCCGATGTAACCCGACAACCGAATGACCTCCATGCGGTCGAGGAGAGGCGCAGGAATCGTGTCGAGTTGATTGGCCGTAGCAATGAATAGCACTTTGGAAAGATCAAACCGCACATCCAAATAATGATCGAGGAAATTGGCATTCTGTTCGGGATCAAGTACCTCCAATAGCGCCGATGCCGGGTCCCCGTGGTAACTGGCCCCGATTTTGTCGATTTCGTCCAACATGAGGACGGGGTTTGCGTGTTGGGTGTGACGCAGGGCCTGAATGAATTTCCCAGGCATGGCACCGATGTAAGTGCGCCGATGGCCCTTAATTTCGGCTTCATCGCGCATTCCCCCCACCGAAAAGCGATAAAAAGACCGTCCCAACGCCGTGGCAATGGAGCGACCAATCGAGGTTTTTCCCACCCCCGGCGGCCCTACGAAAAGCAGCATGGACCCCGCCACTTCCCCCTTCAACGCGCCCACCGCCAAAAATTCGATAATCCGCTCTTTGACATCTTCAAGCCCGTCGTGGTCGGCATCGAGAACTTTGCGGGCGTGCTTCAGATCGAGCTGGTCTTGACTGTGAATGCCCCAAGGTAAATCGGTGAGGTGATCGAGATAGTTGCGCGTCACGCCATATTCTGGTGACCCCGATTCCAAAATCGACAACTTATCCATCTCCTCCTGAATCCGTTTCATGACATCAGAAGGCGGATGACGGGTCGCTAACCGTTGCTGAAACCGTTCGATTTCAGCGGTACGGTCGTCTTTCGCAATGCCCAACTCCTTTTGAATCGCTTTCAGTTGTTCGCGCAGAAAAAATTTCCGCTGCTGTTCGGTCATCTTTTCTTCGACCTGTCGCCGAATGTGGGTCTGGAGCTGCGCCACTTCCAGTTCTTTCTTGATGAGCACTAACACTTTTTGAAGTCGTTCCAGCACCGGGGCGGTCGCCAAAATCTCTTGCAACTCATCGCGACTGGCCGTGGTGAGCGTGGCGGCAAAATCGGCGAGGGGCGAGGGTTCGTGGGTGTTGAAACGCCGCAAAAAAAGCTTGAGTTCCTCGGAATACAGGGGGTTGAGTGGCATCAGTTCCTTGAGCGTGTTGATGACCGCCACACAGTAGGCCCGTAACTGCTCGTCGTTCACAAAATCCGAGTCGTCCAGATAGTCCACGCGGGCCGCAAAAGGATGCGTTTCCGATAACCATTGTCGAATCCGAAACCGCGCCACTCCCTGCGCGACAAATTGAAACTTGTGGTCATCCCGCGCCAATTGATGAATGCGAACCACCGTGCCGACGGTGCAAAAATCGGCGGGTTGCGCTTTATCCGACCCCTCGGCCCGCGCCAGCACCAGTCCCACAAAAGGGGGCGCTTGATCGGCCATCAGTTTCTCAAATGTGCCCATCCACGGATCCACATTCAGCACTAACGGCAACACCTGAGCAGGAAAAAAGGGGCGTTCCGTGAGGGGAAGCAGGTAAAGGGTGTCGGGGAGATGATCGCCTGTCACCGTAAGCGCACGGATCATCGTCGGGTCGTCATGCGCCACAACTTCGGCTTCGACAGTGGTTTCAGCGTCCAAAGCTTCCCTCGTCTCGGGAGATAGACCTTCCTCGACGGTTCCATTGTCGGTCATCGGTACGCTGCCATCGTCGGGCAAATCCGTTGCGGGAACTTCGGTAGATGGGGGGACGTGGCCATCGTCGGGCAAATCCGTTGCGGGAACTTCGGTAGATGGGGGGACGCGGCCATCGTCGGGTAAATCCGTTGCGGGAACTTCGGTAGATGGGGGGACGCTGCCGTCGTCGGGTAAATCCGTCGGGATCGTTTCGGGCGGCGTTTCATTGGTGGGGACAATGCCCTCGTCAACGATGTCGGGTTTTTGCATAGTCGGTTTCCTCGTCTTGATTGACAACGCACATATGGCCAAACGTTTTCCTTATCAATGCAAGGTGACGGGGAACCATGGGCGTACAATCTTTGTTGTTTTCATCGAACTTTGTGGCTTTATGGATACTGCGCAATTTGTATTAGGTTTCCGACGGGCGACGCCCTATCTCAATGCCCATCGGGGCAAAATCGTCGTGCTGTGCTTTGACGGCGACGCGCTCGAAAGTGCGCACCTCCCGGCGTTAATTCACGACATTGCCGTGTTGCACAGTTTGGGGCTGAAACTCGTCCTGGTTCACGGGGCCCGTCCCCAAATCGAGGCGCGTTTGCGACAAGCGGGCCTTGAACCCCGTTATGTAGATGGCCGCCGCCTCACCGATGAACAGGCGATGGGCTTGATTCGGGATGTCGTGGGCGGAATACGGGTGTTGATTGAAGCGTTGTTGTCCCAAAGCATGGCGGAGACGCCTATGTTCAATCAGCGATTACGGGTGTTATCGGGCAACTTTGTCACGGCCAAGCCCTTGGGCATCTACGACGGGGTGGATTACGGCTACACGGGCGAAATTCGGCGGATCGACAAACCCGGGTTATTGGCCGCCTTAGACGCGGGCAATGTTGTGTTGCTGTCGCCGTTGGGTTACTCGCCCACGGGTGAGATGTTCAATTTGCCTGCGGAGGAGGTCGCGACGGTGACTGCGATTGCGTTGCGGGCGGACAAGCTCATTTTGTTGCGGGAGGGAACGGCGATTTGCGACGAAACGGGGGCGCGGATTGGGCAATTTCGTCCCCAAGAGCTGGAAAAATACCTGGCCCATCATCACGATTTAAGCGCGGATTTACGCCGTCATTTGCAGTACGCCCTACACGCCAGCCAACAACAGGTGCGGCGCGTTCACTTGTTAAGTCGGCACATCGACGGGGGCCTGTTACTCGAACTCTTTACACGGGATGGCGTAGGTACCCTAGTCACGCATGAGGGTTACGATCGGTTGCGCGCCGCGACGATTGAGGATGTGGGCGGGATTTTGGCGTTGATTAAACCCCTGGAAGAGGATGGCACCTTGGTTCGGCGTTCACGGGAGCGATTGGAGACCGAAATCGACCATTTCTGCGTGATGGAACGGGACAACATGATTATTGGGTGTGCGGCGTTGTATCCCTTTGCGGCGGAGGCGGTGGGGGAATTGGCCTGTGTCGCCATTCATGCGGACTATCGCAACGGAGGGCGGGCGGAGGCGTTGTTGCGTTATGTCGAACGGCAGGCGCACAAGCAGCACCTGCGACGGCTATTTGTGCTAACGACGCGAACCGCTCACTGGTTTCGGGAGCGAGGATTTGCGCCCGCCCAACTTGAGGATTTGCCCGTGGCGCGGGTGGGGTTATACAACTACCAGCGACGTTCTCAGGTCTTCGTGAAGGTGCTAGACCCGTGAACCCTTCCGTGGGAGCGCATCAAGCGTCGGTCGTCGAAATGGGCTTGGTTGAAGATCGTTTAGAGCTTGAGGGCGCATCAAGCGTCGGTCGTCGAAATGGGCGATGGTGCTAACCCCGTTGTGTTCACCGACAACACTTCCCCCAATCGTCTAAACATGGATTGAGTCGCAGGGGTCATTTCCTCTACTGGTCCGGCAATGTCTTCCACGATGTGTAACGCTTGTTGTCGCTGCGTCGGTTCCGAAATCAGTCGGGCCAATGATGTGATCGCTTTCTCTCCTCCAAAGTCGGTGATGAGGGTTTGTTCGTGAATGATGTGCCGAATTTGCAGCTTCGACACGCTCGCAAAGGGCATCTGTGTACTCAACAAGTGGTTCGACTTTTCCAAGCGATCCCGCCGCACCGTACCTCGCGCCTTAGCCATCAAAATCAACATGCGAATCACCCCTTCGACATAGCTGCCATCGTTAAGATGAATGAGCGCCTGTTGGACTTCGGGTAACTCGCGGGGATCAAATTCTTCACCCGACTTCCAAAAGGCAATTTCGCGCTCGCCCAGTTTTCGCATCATGGGGTGGTCGTAAATCGCGTGGAACCCTAGTTCTAATCGCGCATTTCGCAGATCGCGTACCCCATTGAGAAGCTGTTCGATGAATTGGGCATTTAACCGCTCCAGTTGAACGAAAAAGTTTTCCGCACCCGCCGGCGCACGGAACGCCGCCGCCTGTTCGGCCCACAGGGGAAGTGCAAACAACAGGGGGTTGCGACTGCTCACGAGAGAACGCCGTAAACGCAACGGATGTAGGTTGCGCAATCCATACGCGACCGCTGGATTGACTAGGGCTTGCACCCATGGACGACAAAATAGCTCGTACCCCTCCGTGATAAAGGCGGACAGCCGCGCCACAGTGCCAAAAATCCACTCGTCTTCGCGGCCATCATCGTGAATCGCCAACACTTCCGCCAACCGTCGTTCTCGAAAGGTCACCGTAAAGACGGCCTCCAATCCCTCACCTTCCTGATTTTCAATCACCATCTCGTATAAGCCCGGGGCTAAGGATTCAATGGTTTTCATTGTCGAGGTGATTTGGCTGTGATGGGTTTTCGCAACCTGACTTGAGACAAAAATCCCTAAATGACCTACCTCGTCGTGGAGTAAAAACAAAATCCGTTGTCCCTGGACTTTGATTTCGCGCTCATCGCGGTAGGTGTCGGCAATCCAATTGAGGGCCTGGGGGGGCGACGTAATCGCATCCCCTTTCGAGGCAAAGACGATGATGGGCGACTGAATTTGTTTGAGGTCGATGCGGGTGCGTGGATCCAAATTGGCCTGTCCCCGCGCCAGTTTGTTGCCAATAAAGAGATTTTCTAAAATCCACCGAATCTCGGCTTCGTTCATGAAATAAAACCCACTCCACCAGCGTTCAAAATCGAGATAACGGGCGCTATCGGTGTCGATGTTGGTGTAGAGATCGTAGTACTTGCGCCACCACACATTAGCCGGATTAAACGTTTCAAAATTCCAAACCAAATGGGCACCGTCAAAGCGTCCCCCCCCCAAATCGCTCAAAATCAGCGCGGGCAATGTCCCCCCGACGAGTCCCCCGAGATACCGCATGGCGTGTGCGCCCTGACAGCCCGCCCAAAACGATAGGGGCGCCCCATTTAAGACCACCGGACCGGTCATGCCCGGATGCGTGGCCGCCAACAACATCGCACCCCACCCACCTTGACAGTTCCCGACGATAATCGGGCGCGGGGCCTCGGGATGGCGTTGACGAATGAGTCGGACAAACTCCGCTTCGGCCCGACAGACTTCGGCTAATGTTTGTTCAGGCTCGGGTTGGGGGTAGAAAATGACGAAATACACCGGATGTCCCGCTTTGAGGGCGATCCCCACCTGGCTCTCCGTTTTTGAACCGCCAATCCCCGCTCCCTGACCTGCCCGAGGGTCGATGATGAGATAGGGACGACGATGAGGTTCGGGAAGGGGATCGCTCTCGTCGGGCAGAATTCGCACTAACGCATAGTTGACGGGCCGCTTGAACTGCCGACCGTCGCTAATAAATTCGTAGTTGAAGGCCAAAATGGGCTTGGTTTCGATTTCTTCGAGTTGAAAATAAACATCACCCCGTTGGCGGAGCACGTCCCAGAAGAGGAGCTGTCGCTGCACGGTATCTTGAAAGTATCCCCCCCATTGCAGGGGAAAATCGAGGCGTTGTTGATGGATTTGGAGCTGTTGCCCGAGCTGATGGGCGAGTCGGCCTATCTCATGACCGTACCCAATAAACTGTTGTTGATGGAGAAAAAACAGTTGTTGCCACGTATTCGCGGCGTTTTGATAGGCGGAAAGGGGTTGAAAGAAGGCGTCATAGGAGGGGAACACGGCCTGTCCTCAGGTCAAGGGATTGCGTCAATGGTGACAGCTATTTGTGAAATTTTGCCGTCGATAGAGCGTTTCCCCTACGACGGCAAAAGCTCGTAGCGCGTTAGTGGCCTAAATGCGCGACAAGCCCCGTCCGTCAAATGAAACGCCTCATGTCTGGGACGGATTGTGGCTGCGTTATCGCGATAGTTGTTTTGTAACGGGGGCCTCTGTTCCAATAGCGTCCTCTTAACGATCACAGCACGGTCTTCCTCATGCAGATCGCGGACTATCAGATTCGGGAAAAAATCGGGCGGGGCGGCATGGCAACGGTTTATCTTGCCTATCAGCTATCCCTTCAACGACAGGTTGCGCTCAAGGTGATGCGCCCCGATCTCAGTCACAATCTCGTATTTACCCAACGCTTTCTCAATGAAGGCCCGATCGTGGCGGGTCTCACCCATCCCCATATCATCAAGATATTCTCTATGGGTACGAGTGACGAGGGTTATTACTTGGCGATGGAGTATATGGGGGGAGGCACCTTACGGGATCGCATGAAACAGCTCGGGGTTTGGGATGCGCTGGGGCTGTTCAAGCACATCGCCGACGCCCTCGGTTACGCTCACGAGCGCGGCATCATCCATCGCGATCTCAAACCGCAAAATATTCTGTTTTACGAACGGGGCATGACGCCGGTGCTGTCGGATTTTGGGATTGCAAAGGATCTCCACAACGAAATGGGGTTGACGGCGGCGGGTTTTTTGGGCAGCCCGAAGTACATGAGTCCCGAACAGGTGCGCGGGGACAAAACCATCGACCATCGCGCCGACCTTTACAGTCTAGGAATTTTGCTTTTCGAGTTGTTGTCGGGCCAACCACCCTATACGGGGACGGACAAATTTGCCGTCGCTCGTCAACATGTCGAGGCGCCCATCCCCAAGCTACCAACGCCGTTCACGGCCTTTCAACCGGTCATAGATCGCATGATGGCAAAGGACGCTCACGCACGGTTTCCCCATGCACGGGAGTGTTTACAGGCGCTGTACGAAGCCGAGCAGCAGTATTTACAAGCCGTCGCGCCGCCGCCCAAACCGCTAATGTCGGGGAATTCGTCACATGAACCCGAAGTGCTTCCCCTGGAGTTGACGAACCATCGACTGCGATCCATTACCGTGACGGTGCCCCCAAAAGCGAACCCTTTCCCTTGGGTCCGACTGAATCGCCATTTACCTAAAACGCTCCCCTCCTGGGTGTGGACGGTGAGCGGTTGCTTAATTGTGACGCTGTTGATGCTGATTCCCATTGCTTATTGGTTGCGGGCGAATGGGCCATAGTGCGGAAGGCTTCTATGCCTATGGGGATGGGCGAATGGGCCGTAGTGCGGAAGGCTTCCCCGCGTCTCGCTGACTAAAATGCGCGACAGCCCGTTATTCAGGGCGGGAAGGAGGTCAATCAAGCCCATCGCTTCCAAAAACTCACGGAGACTGCCGACGCAACGCCTGTAAAAGGGATTGCGTCGGGTAACCATCGGGAATTTGGCCCTGTCGCTGCTGAAATTGCTTAATCGCTCCCCGACTGCGCGGCCCAATCACCCCATCGACCGTGCCCAAATCAAACCCCAAACCGTTCAAACGCTCCTGTAGCTCCATCGCTTCACGGCGACTTAAAGGCGTTAAATCCGTTGGCCACGGCGTCACAAAGTCATCTCGTGCAGTGATGCGATCCGCTAAATGGGTGACGGCCAACGCATACGCCGTCGAATTGTTGTAACGCAAAATTGCTTGGAAATTGGGCGTGATCAGGAATATCGGGCCGCGATGACCGGTTGGGGCAATGACACGGGTGGGAATGTCGGTATTGGGGAGCGGTTGCCCTCCCACGCGAACGAGTCCGCGCCATTGCCCCATCGCCAAGGTGGTGTCATCTAACCGTTGCCAGTCAAACGCGGGCGTAACCCGCACTTCCAACAGCGTGGGACGCCCCCTCTCAAAGCCCGAACGACTCAAATAATGGGCCGCTGACGCCAGGGCATCTTCGAGTTCAAATAGATCGCGTCGTCCGTTGCCATTAAAGTCCACGCCAAACTGCAAAAAAGTGGAGGGAATAAACTGGGTATGGCCCATCGCCCCCGCCCACGATCCCCGTAACTCATCGCGGGTCATATCGCCATTCTCC
>CAZTIH010000104.1:7321-9741 GCA_964613675.1 uncultured Candidatus Competibacteraceae bacterium | reverse complement strand
AAGGGGGGTAGGTTATAAGTCCTGTCAGGCAGGTTCTGGCCCACTCCTTGTGATTTTTCCTCAAAAACAGCCACCTCAAGAGTGTACGATGAACTTATTTATTGGTCTCGATGGGGCCACTTTCTATTTGCTCAACCGCTTTATCAAACCCCCCGCCGTGATGCCGAACTTGGGCGAATTATTAGCGCGGGGGCAGTCCGCCATCTTGAACTCCACCCCCCATCCGTTAACGCCAAGTGCGTGGACTACTTTATTCACGGGAAAAAATCCCGGAAAACACGGTTTATTTGATTTCATGCGCCTATCCGATAATGGCGAAGAAGTGTTTTTCAATCTCCACAGCTTTAACGACATCGCCGTCGAAACAATTTGGCAAATGATGAGCCGTCAGCACAAAAAAGTAGTCTGTCTCAACTTTCCGATGATGGCCCCCGCCCCTGCAATTGACGGCGTAATTGTTCCCGGTTTTACGGGGTGGAAGCATCTACGGCATCACAGCCACCCCCCCCAACTATTCGATGAACTTCCTGCCCTGATCCCCGAGTTTGATCCCAAAGTGCTCGCTTGGGATTTTGAGCGCGAAAACCAAATTGGCGAAAGCATGGAGACCGAGTATTTGGCCGATTGGATTCGGTACCATTTGCCTCGCGAAAAACAATGGTTTCAACTCGCTAAAACCCTCGCACAAAAAGAGCGTCCCGATTTACTCGCCGTGATGTTTGATGGCGTCGATAAAATCCAACATCAAGCGTGGCATTATTTAGATGAAACCCTAATTTCGTCGCCCGACGACAAAACGACGCAATCCCTTCGCGAACTCGGCTTGGATTACTTTCGACAGCTCGATCACTACCTCGGCGAACTGTGTGGGTTGGTCGGAGACACCGGGCAGATTTATCTCGCGTCAGACCACGGATTTACCGCTAGTCAAGACATCATTCGCATCAATCGCTTCCTATTTGAGCGAGGGCATTTGGTCTATCGAGATGTGGAAAATACCCCCGAAATGGCCCGACGCCTCAACAGTCCCATGGCATTTTTAGATTGGAAAAACACCAAGGCGTACTGTCCGACGCCATCGAGTAATGCGATTCGCATTCGTGTGACGGAAAATTACGCGGCCTATCGCCAACAACTCGTCGAGGAATTGACGCAATGGTGTGATGAATCGGGTCCGGTAATTCGGGAGATCAAATTACGGGAAACCGCGTTCCCAGGCCCTCAACAGGCCCAAGCGCCCGACTTAACCTTGGTGTTACGCGATTACGGATTTGCGTCCATTCGCAACCTGTCCCCGAGTACGGCAAAGCGTCCCCATCCCGTAGGAACACATCACCCCGATGGGATTTTTATCGCTGCGGGCAAAGGGATCAAACCCGGTCCACAACCGACGTTGCAAATTGCGGATGTAGCGGCGCATCTACTGTACGGATTAGGGCTACCGATTCCCGAGGATTTTGATGGCCAATTAAATCGCCATTGTTACGAATCCAGTCACTTAACTCAGTTTCCGGTTCAATATGTACGCCCTGAACCCAGCGTTTCTCATGGGCATTCCGTCGCCCCAGAAATAACCGACAGTGAAAAAGCCACGTTATTAAGTCAATTAGCCGCGTTGGGTTATTTAGAAGACGAATAACGCATGTCCCTCATTCAACTCTCCAATACGGCCCTTAATGTCATTCAAGTGCCCTGTGTCCTCAATCCGCCACCTCGATCGCATGTCGTGTTTATTCACGGTCTAGCGACGAGTGCGGGATTCTGGTTACCGCCGCTCTTACAGACATTTTCTCAGATTAGCCCCTTGACGCTCTACGATTTGCGGGGGCACGGGCGCAGTCCCATGACGCCTTCCGGGTATGATCCGTTGACCCTCGCCGAAGATCTCAGACAGCTTCTACACCGTTTGCAGAGTCCGCCAGTCCATCTCATTGGGCACAGTTATGGGGGAGCGATTGCGATGGCGTTCACCCTGAACTACCCCCAGGCGGTGAAAAGTCTCGTCTTGTTGGATACGCGCTTACGCATGTTGCAACCGCGATTTCGTCCCCGTTACTGGAAACAGTGGCCCGAAATTTCGCACACCATTCAACGCATTGGAGGCACCCTCGACGGTAATCATCCCGAAGGGGGCTACGATTTGCTCACCCAACTCGCGCAACTAAAAATGCAATCTCAATCCGTTCACTTGTCTTCCCCTGATCGCCCTCGGCTTGAGGGTCAACGCGATGAGGTGGAAACTGCCTTCCCCCGCGAAGCCCTTGAGGGGCGACTCACCGAATCTGCCGATTTTATGGAAACCTTTCCCCAACCGAGCGTGTCCGCTGCCAATCGGTGGCTCACCTTGCAACAACAAACCGCCATTCAACGGGAAACGCGGCTGCCCGAAGGCCAACGAACCCAGTTACATCGGCTTGAGG
>CAZTIH010000104.1:5283-7311 GCA_964613675.1 uncultured Candidatus Competibacteraceae bacterium | reverse complement strand
CCCACGCTGTTGACGGCCTATCGGTTGCAGCACCGCTCCCCCCGTTTTCAACTCCACATCATTCCACAGGCCGGTCATTTTTTTCCGATCACGCGCCCTTTGCGAATGGTTCGTCCCATCCTGCGATTTTGGGCACGCCAATCGCCTCGGCCCATTCGCCGCTTGATTCGTGCGATGACCCGATGAAGTCGATTAAATCCCCTCCCAAATGGTCTTCAGCGGTGTGTCTAGGGCTGAAACAATCTCATTTCAAGCCCATTGCCACGGGGGGGTTTGGCGATGCGCACAACGCCTATCCCCATTCTGCAATTTGGTTTCAGAATCGTCTGATCGTCGGCACGACAAGGGCCAATCTCTGTATGCTCAAAGTGTCCAAGATGCCCACGCGCTTTGCCCAATGGCCGATCAACTGTCCCGACGATCTCTATCAACTCGACATGCGTGGACAAATTTGGGCCTACGAACCCCAAGCCGATCAGTGGGTTGAAGTCTTTCGTTCCCCCTACCTCACCCTCGCCGATCAATCCGTGATTCCTCGGGACTTAGGTTATCGCGGCATGGCGCTCTTTCAGGGGACTTCTGATACTGCGCCTGCGCTCTATGTCGCGACCTATGCGTCGGCACGGGGGCCGGGGGCGTTTATTTTGCGTAGTTCCGACGGACGCCATTTCGAGGCCGTCTCCAAACCCGGATTGCTCGAACTCCCCACGACAACGATTCGTGCCCTAATTCCGTTTAAGAATCAATTGTTTACCGCCCCCACGGGACGGGCAGGCGGGCATCCCAATCGCGCCGATATTCCAGTGATTTACGCGAGTGCCGATCCCGCAGGAGGGGAATGGGTTCCCGTCAACGAACCGGGCTTTGGGGATCCCGAAAACGGCGTAATCTTTGAACTCGCGACCTGTGGCGACTTTTTGTACGCAGGGACGGGACATTTCAGACAGGGATTTCAGCTCTGGCGTACTCGTGCGGAAGGTCGGCCCCCTTACGATTGGGAATGTGTCATTCGTCAAGGAGGGGGCCGCGGCGTGTTAAATCAAGTGGCGGTCAGCATGACGGCGTTTAGGGGCGCGTTGTACGTGGGAACCGGCATTCAGCAGGGGGGGGTCGATCAGGTGAACAAAGTCGGGCCTGCCGCGCCTGAATTGTTTCGGGTCACAGACGACGGCCAGTGGGATCTCATCGTGGGGCTGGCCCGTCAAACCGAACACGGATTCAAAACGCCGCTTTCGGGGTACCGACCGGGCTTTAACAATCCGTTTACGGGGTATTTTTGGCGCTTAATTGAGCACGATGGCTGGCTGTATTTGGGAACACTCAATTGGACGACGATGATGCAATTTGCCGACGCCGAGCAATGGCCAACACGCTTTCGGCAACAGGTACAACACCTGGGATTGCCGCGAATTTTAGCGCACCAAACCGGTGCGGAACTCTATCGCAGTGCAGACGGCGAAAATTGGATTCCGGTCACTCAAGATGGGTTTCAGAATCCGTTTAACTATGGGATCCGCACTTTAGTCAGCAGTCCCCAGGGTTTATTTGTCGGGTGCGCCAATCCTTTTGGGCCACAAATTGCGCGGTGTTACGACAAGCAGTGGGTGTATGAAGAAAACCCCCGTGGGGGCCTTGAGATTTGGCAGGGTAAACGAGATGAGTTATGAAAAAACAAGGGTTTAGCCTCACCATTTTAGTGTTCATCGTCGGCTGTCAATCTGCCCCCTCGGTGGACCTGGAGATGCCCGCGCTTTTCGGGGCGCAACCCGCCCATGCTACCCCGTTGAGTTCGGATGAAGCACTGCCCCGTCGACACCTGTTTTACGGAGAGGAGGGCGCTTTTGAAAGGCCGTATTCGGCGTTTCAGAATTCTGCTGAGGGCGGTTTACCGTTGAGAAATGCCCGTCAACGCGGTGATATAGAAGGCGATGACCCCCAGTTAGCGTTTGCAGATGAATTTAGAAGTCCTCGTCTGGGAAGAAATTTTTACCGAAACCGTGGAGCGGCAAGGATTGACGGGGATTTTTA
>CAZTIH010000104.1:0-5183 GCA_964613675.1 uncultured Candidatus Competibacteraceae bacterium | reverse complement strand
CGAGGATTTCCCGAATGAAGCGGTCGGTGGAGAGTTTTTCAGAAACCGTGGAGCGGCACGGATTGACGGGGATTTTTACGAGGATTTCCCGAATGAAGCGGTCGGTGGAGAGTTTTTCAGAAACCGTGGAGCGACACGGATTGACGGGGATTTTTACGAGGATTTCCCGAATGAGGCGATCGGTGGAGAGTTTTTCAGAAACCGTGGAGCGACACGGATTGATGAGGATTTTTACGACGATTTCCCAAATGAAGCGGTCGGTGGAGGTTTTCCTGGAAATCGGGGGACATTGTGGATCTACGGGGATGTTTACGAAAATTTTTTGAATGAAGGGAGCAGCACGGAATTCCTGGAAAACCGTCGAGATCATCGGGCGATTGTGGAATACCAGGCTGACTTGACGACGCTAACCTTGGTTCACGGGGGCGAGTCGCGTCACGCCCTGTGGTCATCGGCTCCTCATCGCGATAACACATTGAAACCCCTAGTGATTGTGCTACACGGCGGGGGAGGAACCGCAGCAGCGGCGGCGCGTCGTTTTCGGATGCACGATCTGGGACAACGGGAAAATTTTCACACGCTATATCCGCAAGGTAGCACGCGTTCTGATGGCCGTGCGTCGTGGAATGCAGGTCAACGGGCCGATTTATCGAACGACGACGTGGGGTTTATCCGCGTTCTGATTGCCCGATTGATTCGGGATTATCCCGTTGATCCTAAAAGAGTTTATGTCACGGGATTTTCTGCCGGGGGCATGATGGCCTATCGCGTGGGGTGCGAATTATCCGATCAAGTGGCTGCAATTGCGCCGGTGGCGGGAGCGTTGACCTTTCGGGAATGTCGTCCACATCGCCCCATTCCGCTGCTGCACATTCACGGCCATCGGGATCAGAACGTGCCGATTAACGGTAAAAGCGAAACCTCGTGGCGGCAAAACGGTTACCCTTCAATGGACTATGCCCTCTCACAATGGCGCCGTTTCAATGGTTGTGAAGCGGAATCGGTTGCCATTCTGCCGGAGTATCGAAATGCGCGTTGTGAGAGTATGCGGGGCTGTTCAAATGACCGCGTCATTGCGTTCTGCACCGTTGCAGAGATGGGGCATCAATGGCCTGGGGCGAGATTAACCCGTCGGCAGATCGAACGGGGCGAAATGGAAGTGTCTGGTTTTGAGGCAAATGTGTTGATTTGGAATTTTTTCAACGCCCGTCGGTTGCCCTGAAGGTGTGTCTTTTGGAACGTTTGCTTGGAACTAGGGACTGTTTTAGGTCACGCTTGGGGAGATCTGCGCGTGTTGTCTCCTCGGATGAGGAATTCTGATGCAATGGGTTTATCGGCTGAAAGGCGTTTCTTAATGCGACCGCTCTTTATTCTTTGTCCTGGACGTTCGTTCTCCTCCGTCGTTTGCGCGGCGATTGGTCAACATCCAGATTTATGCGGGTTACCCGAACTCAATTTGGCGCTTGCAGATGATGTAGAAGGTATTTACACCATTGCGCGGCAGAAGCGCAAAAAACACATGTTGCATGGATTATATCGAGTCATTGCGCAAATTCATCGGGGCGAACAGACCGAGTTTTCCGTCAAAGAAGCACGTAACTGGTTGAAAAGGCGACGATCTTGGAAAACGATAGTGATGTATCACTACCTCGCCGAACAGCTTGCCCCCCGCAATCTCGTCGATAAAACCCCCGGTTATAGTAGTCAAATCGAGCATCTACAGCGTCTGCATCGGATGTTTCCCGAAGCGCGTTATCTGCATTTAAGTCGTCATCCCCGCCCGACCACACAATCGCTGTATCAAGTTCACAGCCAGAAAGCGTTGAAAAAGCCGGAAAGTTACTCACCTCGCGCCCTTGCCGACATCGAAAGCACGGTCGAACGCCATTGGTTGAATTCGCATCAGAATATTTTACAGTTTTCTGAAGCTCTATCGGATTCGCAATACCTGCGTCTGCGCGGCGAAGATCTGTTGGCCGAACCGACGAGGTATTTCAGACAGATTGCCGAGTGGCTAGCGATTCGCACCGACGAAGCTGCTATTTCTGAAATGTTGCATCCCGAACGGTCGCCCTACGCTTGTGTCGGGCCACAAGGCGCCCACAGCGGCAACAATCCAGGGTTTCTTAAAGATCCCAAGTTGCGCCAGGGTCCTCCTAAACCAGCTTCACTAGAGGGCGCGTTAGAATGGTCTCAAGCGGGACGGATGTTATCTGAAGCAAGCCGTTCTATGGCACGCCGCCTGGGTTATCGTTGACCGAGAGGCGCGATAACCCCCGTTCTTTAGGGCGGAGAGGATGTCTGAAAGACACAATAACCCCCGTTCTTTAGGGCGGAGAGGATGTCAAAACAGTCGATCCCGTGCGCACAAAGCCTTTCGATGAAGGCACAGGGTTCGGAAGTAACTAAATGCGACAGTTGAGGGGTAACGCCCCTATCGGGACATCGGTCTGATTGTCTGCACTCGCCGTCATCCCCTCAGGCACCGAGGCTTGGCCACACACCCATGCAATCGGAACCACCGCCGCTTCGGCGACAATCGCAGGGCGCAAACTCACCGTTTTCGCGTGTAACCGCTGATGTGCTCGCTGCCCCAGTGTGATGTGAATAGCGCCTGCTTGTACTTCTATTTTTGAGACAAAATTACCCCGCCACAACTGAGAATCGGGCATCCCCAGCGCCTGTAAATCGCCTGGAAGCGTTTGATTTTCTTTGTAAAAATCGTTGACAGCCTCGCGAATCGGGGTAGCAACGTGTAAGGCTTCCTCAAGTTGCCCCGTTAAAATTCGCTGTTGGTAAAGGGGTAAAGCCATCGTCATAAATGCCGTCAGAATCGACACGACGACCATGACTTCAATTAGGGTAAACCCATGATTTGGCTTCATAATTCACCTGCTATGCCCAATAGGCCGAAAAGAGGGAGATACAGGACGACTAAAACCGTCGCGATCATGGCGAGCACGAATAGTAAAAAAATAAAAAAGTAAACTTGACCGCCGCGAGGCAACTGATCATCAAACTGTTGACTTTGTTCGGTAGCAAAAATCTGCCATTCACTCGGGGAAAGGCCGCGTTGTTCGATTAACCGTCGTGTAGCTCGACTTTCTGCATCTTGCGTAGGCCAATCCGCCAGATCGGCTTCGACAAAGGGTTTGCCTGCACTGAGCAAGTTGAGCTGCAAAATTAACTGGATACGACGGACGAGTTCCCCAAATCCCAGCCATTTCAAGGTGTAAGGTACGACGGGGGGCAAAAGTAAGACGAGGTTGAGTCCCACTAACCCCAAAGGGAGCAACCCCCAGATCGGCGAAAATGTCCCGTCAAACTCGGAGGTCAATTCTGCAAGCTGCGGAAATACCGTATAGGCCATAAATCCGAACCACACGGCGAAAATAAATAACAAAATGAGTGGGTACGCCGAAACGGTGAGTAATCTTTGGTGCAAACGGCGGTGACGATGGGTGGCATCCGCCAAAGCGTTCAGTGCCAAAGCCGAATCGAGTTGGGGCATTTCCAGTAACGCGGCGGTCGTTGCCGGAATCCAGCCCGATTGAACCAACGCCTGTTCCCACAAATCCCCCGCTTCAATGCGATGCGTTAAGGCATTTACCGCCGAATTTTCCCCATAAGCCGCTCGAAGTTGGGTAAGCCGCTGTGAAATCGACGGTTCAGTGGCAATCAAAGCTAAGTTGCGCAGTCGCTGATGAGAAGGGCGATTAAACACCGGCGGTTCTCCCACATTCGCGAGGCAAAAAGGGGTCGTTTTCCGCAAATGATGTTTGGTTATTGCCCACCACCGTCCAGCCCGCCGCGACCGTCGCATAGCCACAGACCCAAGGTAACATCATGGGTAAAGTTTCTTCGTCTGAGGGCAAGACGGGTCTCAAACTCAAGGTTCTTGCGGGTTCCTGTTGGTGCCACTGTGCGGGTAACACCAGATGAATGCTCCCATTCTCCACCACTAAGGTCACATTTTTTTGATTTCGCAGCGGGTCGGGTAATGCCAACGCGGCGTTGTTTGCGGGGAATCGACCGGTGTGGGCATAAAATTCGCCAATTTGTTGCCGCACTTCCTGGGACAAGGTTAAGGCATCGACCACTTTGGTTCGGGCGAGATACGCACTGTAATTGGGAATCGCAACCGTCGCTAAGACGCCAATAACGGCAATCACAAACATCAGTTCAATGAGCGTAAAACCTTAAGTTCTCAAGAGAGACCTCGCTAGAGACGGTAAATTTTGACGGGTTTTTCGAAAATTCCCTCTGGGGTGAGTCGCCCGCGTTCCACGCCGACGCCTTGGCGTTGCAAGAGTTTGATAATTTCTGGGTCGGTTAAAGCATCACAAAAGCGCTTTTCGTTGGGAACCCCCTCTGGATTACCCATAATCATCATGTGATTGACCAAGATTTTGAGAAACAGGGGGAGGGTGCCGGGTTTATGGCGGAGTGCCGAAGGTCGAGCTGTTGAGTCGGGGGCGTTCTGAGGCGCGAGGGTGGGGCGCGGTTTGGGCGGCAGCAGCTCAGGACACTCGAAATGGAACACAATTTTTTGCCATGTCTCCACAGGACCGTCTGGACGATCAAATTGGATTTCTAAACTGCGTAAGCGCTCGATAAAGTGTTGATTATTGAGCAGATCACATCGGCACATCAGATAAAAAACATGGCGAATTTTTTCTTCCGAACTGTGGCGCGTAAGCTCAAATATCTGGTGATTACTTAAGCGAATCCGCTTCTCCAGAGCGAGGGCTAACTCGTTGAGGGTCTCGGGCATGAGGTACAAGGTTTGGCTTAATGCGCCGCCGGGCATATACATTTCGTAAAACTTACCTTGCTCGTCGGGCACCAGCATTAGCCCCAATTCGGTTAGCCACTGATGGCGTTCACTGGGCATCGCTTTGAAGCTCTTCACCAAGTTAGGGGGCAATAGGACGCGATCTCCGTTCCACAATGCCCGATCAATCAGACGTCTAAGCATGGCATCGGGCGCATCAATTAGGCGAAACCGTCGTTTTTCGGTTTGATCACGTAAATCGAGGGCGCGGGTGTTTTCCCGCCGCGAACCGACAACCAGAATATCGACGCCAAAATGCCGCAGCGTTCCACACAAGCTACGTGCCCCAATCGGATCAAAGCGACTCGCATCCCAATGGGCCTCGGCGAAATGCTCCACTAACGCATCC